>JAHJDE010000073.1 GCA_018812525.1 Gammaproteobacteria bacterium | reverse complement strand
TGCCACTGGAGAGGTTGGGATCCGGTGTCTCCACGAGCAGATGATAGTGATTGGTCATCTGGCAGTAGGTGTGAACGACCCAGTTGAAGCGCTCGCAGACCTGCTCCAGGACATCAAGCCACAACATCCGGCCATCGTCGCCGAAAAAAATATCCTCCCGACCGTCGCCACGAGAAGTAACGTGGTAGAGGGCGCCGGCAAACTCAATGCGAAGTGGTCTGGCCATATGGGTAAAGAGTAGACCGGGAAGGGGCGCGGGGCAAGACTTGACCCCGTGACTTGAGAACGGCCACGACCTCCTGGTCGGCGGCAATGGCAACGACTACCTCAACGGCGGCAACGACAACGACCGCCTCTACGGACAGGAAGGCAACGACAGCCTCTACGGCGAAGCCGGCGACGACTGGCTCCAGGGCGAAAATGGCGACGACACCCTGAACGGAGGTTATGGCCAGGACCTGCTCCAAGGCCAGGACGGCAACGACAGCCTCATCGGCGACCGCGGCAACGACATCCTCGACGGCGGAGCCGGCAACGACACCCTCTTAGGAGACAACAGGGCCAACGACTACGACCAGATCGGTGATCTGCAAACCTTCTACCGGACGGTGGGCTACTGGACCCGCAACGGTAAATGGGGCTGGTCCTACCGTACCCGCCAAGAGGCCTACCAAGCCTGGGTGGTCGTCGACCATGAAGGGGGCGCGGCCGACCTCCTGTTCGGCGGTGATGGCAGTGATGCCCTGTTCGGCTTCGATGGCGACGACATCCTCAACGGCGACAACGGCGACGACCGCCTCGACGGCGGCGCGGGCGACGACGTCCTGTTCGCCGCCGCAGGCAACGACTACCTGGAGGGTAGCAACGGCAACGACCTCCTCTACGGCGACAGCGGCAACAACTGGATCCACGGCGGGGCCGGCATCGACGTCATCTACGGCGGCAGCGGCAACGAAGTCATCCACGGCGGCACAGGCCACGACCTGATCGAAGCCGGCGACGGCAGCGACCGGGTCAACGGCGGCACCAACGACGACCTCATCACCGGCGGCGCGGGCAACGACCACCTGCTCGGCGGCCAGGGCAACGACCTCATCTTCGGCGACGCCGGCGACGACCTCATCGAAGGCGGTGCCGGTAATGACGAACTGCACGGCGGCGAAGGCAAAGATGCCCTCTATGGCCAGGACGGCGACGACCGCATCGAAGGCGAAGCCGGCAACGACCTCCTGGTGGGCGGGGCAGGGAATGACATCCTCATCGGCGGCACCGGCGCCGACCTGCTCCAGGGCGGCGACGGCAACGACCAACTGACCGGCCAGCAAGGGGCCGACGTCCTGCTTGGCGGTTCCGGGGCCGACATCTTCTACTTCGGCGCCCTCAGCGACAGCACCCTAAACGAAGTCGACATCATCGCCGACTTCGAGCAGGGCCAAGACCGTATCGACCTGAGCCAGTTGCATATCGGCTATGACGACCTCTCGTTCAGCTTCAGTCAGGACTATACCGACATCCAGATCGACGGCAGCGACTTCGACATCCGCCTCTTGGGACAGCACCAGTTGACTCAGGATCACTTCCTGATGTCCTAGGTTAGATGCACAACTAAATGTCAGATAAAGACCCCATCCGGGCGGCACTGGGGGAGTGCCGCCCGCTCTTTCTGTCGGCCTTCTGGTTCGGCCTGTTCATCAATGCCCTGATGCTGGCGGTGCCGATCTATTCCATGCAGGTGTTGGATCGTGTCCTTTCGAGTGGATCGCTGGATACCCTGGTGATGCTGACGATCATCGTTGGTGTCTCGGTGCTGTTCATGGGGCTGCTGCAAGGGTTGCGTGCCCTGGTCTTTTCCCATATCGGACGCTGGCTGGACGACAAGCTGTCGTCCGATATCGTTCAAAAGACCCTCAATCTGGCCTTGCACAAGCCCAACATCGGTTCCCAGCCGCTGCGGGATCTGGCTACGATCCGGGGCTTCGTCACATCGCCAGCCCTGGGGAGTCTGTTCGATGCCCCCTGGTCGGTCATCTACTTCATCGTGATCTTCATGATCAATCTCTGGCTGGGGGTGACGGTAGTGCTGGGGGCCGCGCTGATGCTGGCGCTGGCCCTGGTGACGGAGAAGCTCCCAGCGAAGCGTTCGGCCCAGGCCAACGATGAGCAGATCAAGGCGATGCAGGCCATGGACGCGGTCATCCGCAATGCCGAAGTGGTCAAGGCCATGGGGCTGTTGGAACAGGCCAGCAGGCGCTGGCGGGTGCATAACCGGCAATGGCTGGAGCACGCCTTTTCCGCCAGCAATCTTCAGACGGTGGTTTCCCACACGACCCGGACCTTGCGCATGGGGCTTCAAGTGCTGCTGACGGGCCAGGGGGCTTGGCTGGTAATCAGTGGTGGGATGTCCGCTGGCGGCATCATTGCCGTCTCCATCCTGTCCGGGAAGGCCTTGGCCCCCTTCGATGCCGCCGTCTCCATCTATCAGGCATGGGCCAATTCCCAAAAGGCCTACAAGCGGCTCACGGAGCTTAACCCTGCCTCGTCGGAAGCAAACAGGACCATGATGCTGCCGGAGCCCAGGGGAGAGATCAGTATCGAGAAACTGACCTTTCAGGAGAAACAGGGCAGCCGATGGATATTGCGCGGTATCAATATCCGGATCGGGGCGGGGGAGTCGGTGGGAATCATCGGTCCCAGTGGTACCGGCAAGACCACCCTGGCGCGCCTGCTGGTCGGTGTGGCGCAGCCCACCTCCGGCTCTGTGCGATTGGACGGAGCATCTCTCGATCAGTGGGACCCGGATCAATTGGGCCGGCTCATCGGGTATCTGCCCCAGGGGGTCGAGCTTTTCTCCGGCACGGTGGCGGAGAACATTGCCCGACTGGATGGCGAGGCCGATCCAGAGTCCATCGTGATGGCGGCGCGCCTGGCGCAAGTCCATGACTACATCCTGCAACTGCCAAACGGCTATCAGACCGATATCGGCCTGAACGGGGCGCTGTTGTCCGCCGGACAGAAACAGCGTATTGCCCTGGCGCGCTGTTTCTACCGTGGTGCCAGGCTGGTGGTGCTGGATGAGCCCAATGCCCATCTCGATGCCGAGGGTGAGCTGGCTTTCGTGCAGTGCCTGATGCAGGCCAAGGAACGGGGTATCACTACCATTACCATTGCCCATCGCCCCTCGGTGCTGCAGAAGGTCGATAAGATTCTTGTGCTACAGGGGGGGGAGGCCAAGATGTACGGACCCGCTACGGAGGTTCTGGATAAGATGATGCGGCCGGAACAGAATGTTCTGCCTATTCGCCGTCCCCATGGCGGGGAGTCGGAACTGGGGGTCAGCGGTGCCACCTGAAGCCGTCAAGCCGGAATCGCCGAACCGGTTCGATGTTTTTGCCTATCGTTATGAAACGGCCGGCAAGGCACCGGTCCTGTTCGGCTATCTCTTTCTGGTGCCCTTTCTGCTGATCTTCCTGATCTGGGCGGTTTGGGCGCCCCTCAGCGCGGTGGCCATCGCCGACGGTGAGATCGTCCTCAACTTCGACCGAAAGAAGGTCCAGCATCTGGAGGGCGGCATCATCGACAAGCTCTTGGTCGCCGAGGGTCAATTGGTGCGGAAGGGCGACCCGATCCTGGTCATCCGTGATATTCCCCAGCGCGCCCAGGTCGATACCCTCCATGACCAGATCGCCAGTACCCGCGCCTTGCTGTCCCGGCTGCGGGCGGAGCGGGATGGGGTGGATACGCCCGATTTTGCCGGCCTGAACGAGGGGCTGGAATTACCGCCGGGCAAGGCCGAGGCTCTGATCGCCTTACAGCGTCGTCTTTTCGAAACCCGCAAGGGGTCCCTGGCCGCGAAGATTGAGATTATCCAGGCACAGAAGCAGCAGTCCCGAAGTGAGATCGTTGGCCTGGAGGCGCAACTCGTCGCCACCAGCAACCAATTGAGACTGGTTTTCGAGGAATATAACAACGTCAGTACCTTGCGGGAAAAGGGCTACACGCCACTGGATAAAATCAGGGAGCTGGAAAAAACCATGGCCGAATTGCAGGGAAAGATCGGTGAACTGGCGGCCAGTATCGCCCGCTCCCAGCAAGGAGTCCTGTCCGCTGACTTGCAGGTCCACGACCTCAGCAACGAACGGCAGCAGGCGGTCCTGGACGAATTGCAGAAGGTGGAGCTTTCACTGCAAGAGATGTTGCATCAACTCATCACCATCATGGACCAACTCACCCGTACCACCGTGAAGGCCCCCACCTCGGGCCGGGTCATGGACCTGCAATTCCATACGGAGGGGGCTGTCATCGCTCCCGGCGAGCGCATCCTGGATATAGTCCCGGTCGATGACAGGCTCATCGTCGAGGCCAAGCTGCTGCCCACCGACATCGATCTGGTGCATGAGGGCGGCAAGGCCAAGGTGCTGCTGTCTGCCTACAGGGCAAAGAAGGTGCCAAAGATCGATGGTGTGGTGGATACCATCTCCGGCGATATCCTCTCCAACGAGATGACCGGTGAGAAGTATTTTCAGGTGCGGGTCGTGGTGGACGACAGCACGCTGAAGAAGCTCACCGCAGAGGTAACGCTCTATCCCGGCATGCCGGTACAGGTCTTTTTCATCGAACAGGAGCGGACCCTGGCCGATTATCTGCTTTCACCCATCACCGACGCCACCTATCGCGCCTTCCGCGAGGAGTAACCATGGCAGCCAATGACTTCTACGCGCCGGAAAACGGCATCCTTACCCGTATGAGCCACGCGAAGCGCGATCAGTTGATCGGCGAGATTGTCGGCCTCATGCTGAGTTCGGAGATGCACCGGCAGTATTTCATCAATGATATCGGCGCGGTCTTCATGCCACCGCTCCATCTCAACCAGTTCCGCATCTACCGCCAAGGCGAGCGGCCGGTGGGTCTGGTCACCTGGGCCTGGTTGACGGAGGAGACGGAGCGGCGATATGTGGCCGGGAAGTACAACCTGAAGCCCGAGGACTGGAATGCGGGAGACCGGGGCTGGATCGTCGATTTTATGGCGCCCTTTGGTCATACGGCCAAGATCGTCCAGGATCTCAAGCACAACATCTTCCCGGATAAGGTCGGCAAAGCGATCCGCATGAGCCCTGATGGCAAGGTGCGAGGCATCTGGAAACTGCATGGAGCAAATCGAATCAACGAGGCACGAGAGATGCGGATGGATGATTTGCGAGCCGGGTTGCAAGGTTGATTGCAACTATTCCGTTGCCCTTCTCATCAACCTGCTTTCCCGAGGGGGATGCGTTTTTGTGTAGTTCCCTGTGAACCCTGTCTCTCTGTAGGAGGAATGTGGGTTAACCACCCAGGAAATCAGGCAGTGGCCCAGGGGATCAGCCCACCGGCGCCAAGAGATGGATCGAGGTCTGGACCTTGGCCTCCTTGCCGGCGATGTTCAGCAGCAGGATGACCCGTTCTTCGCCGCTGCGGGCGTAGATGATGGCCTCGATGTCCTGGAAGGGACCGTCCAGGATGCGGACCCTGTCGCCCTTGTCGAGGGCGGGGGGCTTGAGGGGGATGAGCCCCGCAGTATCCTCCCGCTGGCGCAGATCTTCGATGATGCGTTCGGGCAGGGAGGCGTAGCGGTCGCCGAAGCGCACCAGGTTGGAGACGCCGGGGGTCGAGCGTATGGGGGACCAGTTGTCCACGCCGGCGATCAGGTGGATGAAGAGGTAGCGGGGGAACAGGGGTTCGATGATCTCACGATACTCGCCGCGCACACGCTTCTGGGCCTTCAGGCGCGGCAGATAGACCTCGTAGCCCTGGTCCTTGAGATTACGTGCGGCGTCCTCTTCCCCACGCGGCTTGGTGAACAGCAAGCGCCAAGCTTTGGATTCCATCGCTTTCTCCATATCCCGTTTTACAGCAGGCCGTTATAATCCGCAGAATTTCGGGCGAAGGCAAGATCACTCAGCCAATTTCAGAAAATCCTTACAGGGAACTTTCCATGTCAAAAGTCAAAAAGGTGGTGCTCGCCTATTCCGGCGGGCTGGATACCTCCATTATTCTCAAGTGGTTGCAGGACAACTATCACTGCGAGGTGGTGACCTTCACCGCCGACATTGGCCAGGGGGAGGAACTGGAACCGGCCCGCGCCAAGGCCGAGGCCATGGGGGTCAAGGAGATCTACATCGACGACCTGCGCGAGGAGTTCGCCCGCGACTTCGTCTATCCCATGTTCCGCGCCAATGCCCAGTATGAGGGCGAGTATCTGCTCGGCACCTCCATCGCCCGGCCGCTGATCGCGAAAAGATTGGTGGAGATCGCCATCGAGACCGGCGCCGACGCCATCTCCCACGGTGCCACCGGCAAGGGCAACGACCAGGTCCGCTTCGAACTGGGGGCCTATGCCCTCAAGCCCGATATCCGCGTCATCGCCCCCTGGCGCGAGTGGGACCTTCTCTCCCGCGAGAAGCTGATGCAGTACGCCGAGACCCACGGCATCCCCATCGACTTCGCCAAGCAGGGCAAGAAGTCGCCTTATTCCATGGACGCCAACCTGCTGCATATCTCCTACGAGGGTGGCATCCTGGAGGACCCCTGGTCCGAGCCCGAGGAGGATATGTGGCGCTGGACCCTGCCGCCCGAAAAGGCCCCGGATCAGCCCCGCTATGTGGAACTGACCTATGAACGGGGCGACATCGTCGCCGTGGACGGCCAGCCCATGTCGCCGGCCCAGGTCATGGCCCACCTGAACAAGATCGGCGGCGAGAACGGCATCGGCCGCGCTGACATCGTCGAGAACCGCTATGTGGGCATGAAGTCGCGCGGCGCCTACGAGACCCCGGCCGGCACCATCATGCTCAGGGGACACCGGGCCATGGAATCCCTGACCCTGGACCGGGAATCGGCCCATCTCAAGGACGAGCTGATGCCTCGCTACGCCTCGATGATCTACAACGGCTACTGGTTCAGCCCCGAGCGCGAGGCGCTCCAGGCCCTGATCGACAAGACCCAGGAGCGGGTCAACGGCGTGGTGCGCATGAAGCTCTACAAGGGCAACGTCATCGTCGCCGGCCGCCAGTCCGAGAGCGACAGCCTCTTCGACGCCACCATCGCCACCTTCGAGGACGACGCCGGCGCCTACCATCAGGGCGACGCCGAGGGCTTCATCAAACTCAACGCCCTGCGCCTGCGCGTTGCTGCGCGCCGCCGGAAGTAAACAAAATCGATCTCGCGCAAAGGCGCCAAGACGCAAAGGAATAAATCTCCCCCTCCCTCTGGAGGGTGCCGCAGAACTGAAAATGTAGGGTGGATAAGCGGAGCGCATCCACCAAAAATCAATCACTTGCCGGATGCGTTTCACTTATCCGGCCTACATTTACCGAGTTTTGCGACACCGTCCAGCGGGGGAGGGGGGCTCAGGGATTCTTTGCGCCTTGGCGCCTTTGCGCGAGATCCTTATCTTCAAAGGATCAGCCTTGAAATCGATCAATCAACGCATCGCGGAAGAACTCGCGGTCCAGGAACGCCAGGTGGCCTCGGCGGTCGCCCTGCTGGACGAGGGGGCCACCGTCCCCTTCATTGCCCGCTACCGCAAAGAGGTCACCGACGGCCTCGACGATACCCAGTTGCGCAACCTGGAAGAGCGCCTCGGATACCTGCGGGAGCTGGAGGACCGCCGCGCGGTCATCCTCAAATCCATAGAGGAGCAGGGCAAGCTGACCCCTGATCTGGCCAGGTCGATCAACGGGGCCGACACCAAGACCCGCCTGGAGGACCTCTACCTCCCCTACAAGCCGAAGCGTCGCACCAAGGCGCAGATCGCCCGTGAGGCGGGGCTCGTGCCCCTGGCCGAGGCCCTGTTGCAGGACCCGACGCTTGATCCAGAGGCAACGGCGATGGCCTATATCGATGCGGAAAAGGGGGTGGCCGACGCCAAGGCAGCCCTGGACGGGGCGCGCCAGATCCTCATGGAGCAGTTCGCCGAGGATGCCGACCTGGTGGGCCGGCTGCGCGACCATCTCTGGGACAACGCCATCATCAAATCCACCCTGGCCGAGGGCAAGGAGCAGGAAGGGGCCAAGTTCCGCGACTATTTCGATTATGCCGAGGCCATCAAGGCCATCCCCTCCCACCGCGCCCTGGCCCTGTTCCGGGGGCGCAACGAGCAGATGCTCAACCTGCGGCTCGCCATCGACGAAGATGCGGCCCCGCCCACGCCCTGTGAAAGCACCATCGCCGCCCGCGTGGGTGTGTCCAACAAGGGCCGTCCGGCGGATGCCTGGTTGATCGAGACCGTGCGCTGGGCCTGGAAGGTCAAGATCCTGCTGCACCTGGAGCTGGAGCTGATGACCCGTCTGCGGGAGTCCGCCGAGGAGGAGGCGATCCGCGTCTTCGCCCGTAACCTGAAGGACCTGCTGCTGGCCGCGCCCGCCGGCCACAAGGCGACTATCGGCCTGGACCCGGGGCTGCGCACCGGGGTCAAGGTGGTCTGCCTGGACGAGACCGGCAAGCTGCTGGACAGCGGCGCCATCTACCCCCATGTCCCCCGGAATCAATGGGACCAGTCCATCGCCGTCCTGGCGCTGCTGGCCAAGAAGCACAGCGCCAGGCTCATCGCCATCGGTAACGGCACCGCCTCGCGCGAGACCGACAAGCTGGCGGCCGACCTGATCAAACGCCACCCCGAACTGGGTCTGACCAAATTGGTCGTCAGCGAGGCCGGGGCATCGGTCTACTCTGCCTCGGAACTGGCGTCCAAGGAGTTCCCGGACCTGGATGTCTCCCTGCGCGGCGCGGTCTCCATCGCCCGCCGCCTGCAAGACCCCCTGGCGGAGCTGGTGAAGATCGATCCCAAGTCCATCGGCGTCGGCCAGTACCAGCACGACGTCTCCCAGTTGAAATTGGCCCGCACCCTGGACGGGGTGGTGGAGGACTGCGTGAACGCCGTTGGCGTCGATGTGAATACCGCCTCGGTGCCTCTGCTGGCAAGGATCTCGGGACTGACGCGCACCCATGCCGAGAATATCGTCGCCTTCCGCGACCAGAACGGCGCCTTCAAGAACCGCAAGCAATTACTGAAAGTACCGCGCCTGGGCGAGAAGACCTTCGAGCTGGCCGCCGGCTTCCTGCGCATCAGCAACGGCGACAATCCCCTGGACGCCTCCGCCGTCCACCCCGAGGCCTATCCGGTGATCGAGCGTATCCTGGGCGAGACAGGCAAGGATGTACGCGGCCTGATCGGTGATGCCGCCTTCCTCAGAAGACTGGACCCGGCCCGCTTCACCGATGAGCGCTTTGGTCTGCCGACGGTGACCGACATCATCCAGGAGCTGGAGAAGCCGGGGCGTGACCCCCGTCCCGAGTTCAAGACGGCCGCCTTCAAAGAGGGCGTCGAGGCCATCACCGACCTGGAACCGGGGATGATCCTGGAGGGGGTGGTCACCAACATCACCAACTTCGGCGCCTTCGTCGATATCGGCGTCCACCAGGACGGACTGGTGCACATCTCCCTGATGTCGGACAAATTCGTCAAGGACCCCCACGCCGTAGTCAAGGCGGGTGAGCTGGTGAAGGTCAAGGTGATGGAAGTGGACGTGCCGCGCAAGCGCATCGGCCTCTCCATGCGCCTGGACGAAGAGCCTGGCGAGAAGATCGGGCGCGAGGCCCAGCCACACCGCGATGGGCGCAAACCGGCCAGGCCATTATCAGCCCCGCCCGCCGGCGGGGCCATGGCCGATGCCCTGGCGCAGGCCTTCAAGAAGCGTTAGCCGGTCCGGGCCGCGATCTTGCGGCATGTGGTGAGCGAGGCGAACCGCGATACTCATGAAGGACAAGGCGATGAAGACCCGACTGCTGCCCCATCCGACGGTGGAAGAGTACCTTGCTGGCGAACAGGACGGCGAGGTCCGCCACGATTACATCGACGGCTGCATCTATGCGATGACCGGCGCCAGTGCCAAGCACAATCGCATCAGCCTGAACACGGCATCCCTGCTTCTGCAAAGGGCGCGTTCAGTCCCCTGCGAAGTTTTCATGGCGGACATGAAGGTCCACATCCGGGACTGGAATGCCTTCTACTACCCGGATGTCATGGTCTGCTGCGATCCTGCCGATGATGCGGCCTACTACCGCGAGCGGCCCTGCCTGATCGTCGAGGTCCTCTCCCCCGGCACGGCCGGGGTGGACCGGCGCGAGAAGCTGGCCTCCTACCGGCGGCTGGCGTCCCTGAAGGAGTACATCCTGGTGGAACAGGAGCGCCGGGCTGTGGAGGTCTATCGCAGGGAGGCTGGGCACTGGAAATTCGATGAGTTGGGGCCCGGCGACGAACTCTGGATCGATTGCCTGGATATGCGTATCCCGGTGCGGGAACTTTACGAAGGGATCGAGATCAATCCTTCGCCGGGGCGCTTGTAAGGAGCTGTCCGGAATTAAGTTGGACAATATCGCGTTCAGATTCAGGTCAGATTTGGTCGATCTGATGGAGCAAAACCGCCTATTTTCGTGGCAGAGCCGCTCCCACCGCCGTGGGAGCGGCTCTGCCACGAAAAGAGATCGATTGAAGATCGGCCAAAGATGGCCTGAAGATGAGATGCGAGATGTACAAATTATTTCCGGACAGTTCCTAAGGCTACGCCATCTTGCGCAGCTCATACTCCAGGATGCCCTCGGCGCCTGCGGTCTTGAGGCGGGGGATCAGGTCGCGCACTAGCTGGCTGTCGACAACGGTCTCGATGGCGAGCCACTCCCGGTCATAGAGGTGGTTGACGGTGGGGGCATGCAGGCTGGGCAGCATCCCCACGATCTCCTCCAGGCGGTTGGCGGGGACATTCATCTTCAGGGCCACATTCCGCCGCGCGCTCAGCGCAGCCTGGAGCAACAGGGCGATCTGGCCGATCTTTTCACGCTTCCAGGGATCGGCCAGGGCCGCCTTGTTGGTGATGAGCCGGGTCTCGGTGTGCAGCAGGTCGCATACGATGCGCAGGCCGTGGGCCTTGATGGTGCTGCCGGTTTCGGTGATCTCCACCACCGCGTCCACCAGTCCTTCCACCACCTTGGCCTCGGTGGCGCCCCAAGAGAACTCCACTTGGGCCTCGATACCCTGTTCCGCGAGGTAGCGCCGGGTGAAGCCCACCAGCTCGGTGGATATCTTCTTCCCCTGGAGGTCCTCGATGGACCGGATGGGGGAATCCTGCCGCACTACCAGTACCCAGCGGCAGGGCTGATCGGAGTTCTTGGAATAGACCAGTTCGCAGATCTCCTCCACCTCGGCCTGGGTCTCCAGAATCCAGTCGTGGCCGGTGAGGCCGAGGTCGAGGGTGCCGTTGGCGACGTAAGGGGCCATTTCCTGGGAGCGTACCAGGGCGCAACTGATCTCAGGGTCGCTGATGGCGGGAAAGTAGTTGCGCGAACGGGGCGAGATGGTCCATCCGGCTTGGTTGAAGAGAGACAGGGTGGCCTGTTCGAGGCTGCCCTTGGGGATACCCAGTTTCAGTTGTGGCATGTTTCGGCCTTGTTGTGCGGTTTATTTGCCGCCATTCTATCAATCCTGTCCCAATCAAAACATCCGTTCGGAGTAGCGTAGTGTGCCGTTGATCAGGACTCCCTTGATGCCGGCCTTACCGAAGCGGTCGACGGCGACCAGGATGTCCACCTTCTCACCCAGGGCAGGACGCTCCAGTGCACGGCCTTCCCCCTCTGGCACGAAGTAGTTCTCGATACCGTAATCGACACGGAGTTCGCGGCCTGCCTCCTGCTTCTTGGTCGCCCCGTTCCAGATGCCCTCCTGGATATTGAGGATCCTGCCCCTGATGACGACCCGGTCCGCCGGGACAGACGGCCGCTCGTGGTGCAGGGAGACGGCCTGCCAATAGTTCTCCCCCTTGGCCAATACCACATGGATCTCCTGTTCCCGGTCGAACCTGTCGTCACCATCCAGTTCCGGCGTGCGCAGCCGGTTGATACCGTAGCCGAGCCGGACATAGTCGCCGCGGAAGAGGGAGCGGGGGTCGATGGGCTGGGTCTCCAGCAGGATCTCCTTGCCGGTGGAGAGGGTCCATTGCTTGAGGGCGACCATGGCCAGCAGCACCAGGGTCTGTAGCAGCAGAATGATGCCGATGCGCCGGATCATGACTGCGCCCCTTCCCGTTTGCCCCGTACCCCTCGGGTCAGGCGCCGCCGCTGCCGTTCCAGGAGAAAACCGCCCGCCAGCAACAGCATGCCGCCGCCCATGAAGAAGAAAGAGCGGTCCATGAGGCTCCAGAAGGTGTCGAAATAGCGGCTCACGAGGGCCAGGGTGAAAAAGAAGAAGGCAATGTTGATCAGAAATTCGTCGTTGGTCTCGCGCCCGGCGACGATGAGCCAGACGAGGCCCGAGAAATAGAGCAGGTTGAAGCCCAGGGCCACCAGGCCGCCCCAGTGGCCGCCGATGAAGAGATTGGCCGCCAGGAAAACGACGCCGGTCGCGATTAGCAGTTGTCCCCAGATCAGATGGCTGGGACGCTGGCCGGCAAGGGTCCGCTGCCTATGCCAGAGGCTGAGCAGGGCCACCAGCCCGAGCAGCGCAAAAAAGGCGAGGACCCAGCCGCCCGAGGCCATGGCGCGATAACCCTGCCCCCTGTCCCAGCTCTGAATCTGGGGAAAGGTCAGGATATAGAAGCCGGCCAGGACGGCGAAGATCGCATAGCGTTTGACGATGGGGGCGAAGGGGGCCAAAGGCCCGTGGGTCTCCATCAGCATGCCGCCGAGGAAGAGCGCCAGGTAGGCCAGGGCGTAGGATTCGGCGAGATAGAGGCCGGAAGGGGCCTTGAGGGAGAAGAAGGTGAAGAGGCTCCAGAGGAGGAGCGCGATCAAGGCCAAATGAAAGGCGAAGCGCCAGTTCTGGCTGTGGATGCGGGGCAGGCAGATCGCCCAGAGGGGCAGGAAAACCAGATGGACCCGATCGAAGTCCAGGGACTCCATGCCGGTCCAGAGGCACAGCAGGGCTATGGCCGCCGCCATGGCCGGCTGGGAGGGGAGCAGGAAGGCGGTCAGCAGGGCGCCGACGGCCCAGAGCAGGACCCCGTTCGGATAATGGGCCTCAATGTGATAGATCTGGGCGATCAGCATCACATTGGCGCCGAAGAGGATGACGCCCAGGAGCAGCAGCGCCTGGCCAGTCCTGGGGTGCTCTCCCCTTGTCAGCAGGAGACCGGCTGTTCCATAGGCGAGCCAGAGACCGCCGAGCAGCACGGCCAGTTTGGATAGCTTGGCCATCTCGGACCAGTTGGCGGCAAAGAAGGTGATGACGCCGGAGCCCAGCAGCAAGACGCCCAGGATCGCCAGGGCATGGATCAGAAAGCCCTCCTCGCGCTCCTGCCCGGCAAGGTGTTCCATGATCGCCCGGTCGCCGCCGGGACTCACCCAGCCCCGTTCGACCCAGAAAGGTAGCTCGGCCTTGAGCTGCTTGATGAAGCGGTTGGACATGGAGGTACCCAATCAGGCTTGAGGTTAAACACCGGAGGTTCGGCCCCGCTTAGGCCTCGGTCCGCACCTGACGCGCGAACAACTCGTGGCGCGAGATTTCATCCTGCCAGACGGATTGCGCATTGAGACGCTTGCGGTTCTCGTCGCGGGTGCGAATGATCTTGTTCCAGGCCCCGAATGCCTCGTCCGGGGTGCTGAAGGGCTGCATGTTGAGGATCAGGGGCTGGATGAGGAAACCGCCCAGCTCGACCTGGAAGCTGGGATGGGCCTTCTGTTTGCTGTCGAGCAGGCTGAATTCGATGATGGGACCCAGCAGCTCGAACCGCTCCGTGCCCAGGCCGTGGCTTGCGGGGTCGTACCCTTCCGGCAGGTCGAGATCGGCCGTCTCCGGCGGAAACAGCAGACGGCAGAGCATCCAGGGGGTCAGCAGCAGGAGGGAGCGCCAGCCTTCGATATCGCGCAGGGCGCGGAGCTGGATCGGCAGGTCGGTGTTGAGGGAGGGACCGTCGCTGAAGTGCTCCTCCAGCATCTCCTGAAACACCCGCTCCACCACTGCCGCCAGGGTGGCGTCATCCATGCGGGCAGCGGGGCCGGGTTGCCAGTTGGACATCTCAACGCCTCCCTGTGATCTTTTGGAACGACCGGGAGGGCAATGCCCTTCTCGATGGGAATGCGCTTGATGTCTTTCCGTCTGTCGTCTTCATCGCCAACCAAAAGCAAGAGATGTTGAGTCAATACCCGATAGAGTAACAGCTCGGTCATATGCTGCAAGGCATTGCCGAAATCCGAGCCCCCCCTGGTTCGCCGAGTGTAGAGGTGCGGGTCCCGCACTGCTCCTTGCTACAATCCCCCCATGAAACCCATTCCCCTCTTCTCCCACCGCAAGCACTGGGCCGCCAAGTTCGGTCCTGCACCCTTCCTGCCCATGAGCCGCGCGGAGATGGATGAACTGGGGTGGGACAGTTGCGACATCCTTATCGTCACCGGCGACGCCTATGTGGATCACCCCAGCTTCGGCATGGCGGTGATCGGCCGGGTGCTGGAGGCCCAGGGCTTCCGGGTGGGGATCATCTCTCAGCCCGATTGGGATGGCGTGGCGGATTTCCAGCGACTAGGCCGGCCGAATCTCTTTTTCGGCGTCACCGGCGGAAATATGGATTCCATGGTCAACCGTTACACCTCGGAACGGCGGCTACGATCCGACGACGCCTATACCCCGGACGGCGAGGGCGGCCGTCGCCCCGACCGGGCGGTGTTGGTCTATTCCCAGCGCTGCCGCGAGGCCTACAGGGATGTCCCCATCGTCCTCGGCGGGATCGAGGCCAGCCTGCGCCGCCTCGCTCACTACGACTACTGGTCTGACAGGGTGCGCCGGTCCCTGCTGCTGGACGCCAAGGCGGATATTTTGCTCTACGGCAACGCCGAGCGGGCTGTGGTGGAACTGGCCCACCGGCTGGCGGCGGGCGAGGCTATTACGGATATCGAGGATCTTCGCGGGACTGTGGTGTCACGGAAGGGGATTCCGGAGGGCTGGAGGCTGGTGGATGAAGATGCCGCCGTAACCTCCCCCTCTCCCCAACCCCTCGGCTTTGGCGTCCTGCATCGCCCTACCGTCTCCATCCTTGGAGGCGTCCCCCACCAAGGGGGAGGGGCTATTCTTCCCCTCCCCCCTGGCGGGAGAGGGGCAGGGGAGAGGGGGCGCGACCGCGCCAAGGAGGTCGTCCGTCTCCCGGCCTACGAACAGGTCCGCGATGACCCGCTGCTTTACGCCCAGGCCTCGCGCCTCTTCCATCTGGAATCCAACCCCGGCAATGCCCGCGCCCTGGTACAGCGCCACGGTGATCGGGAGATTTGGGTCAATCCGCCCCCCATTCCCCTGACTACCCCGGAGCTGGACGGCGTCTTCGAGCTGCCCTATCAGCGCGTGCCGCACCCGGCCTATGGCGGCCGGCGCCTCCCCGCCTACGAAATGATCCGCTTCTCCATCAACATCATGCGCGGCTGCTTCGGCGGGTGCACCTTCTGCTCCATCACCGAGCACGAGGGGCGCATCATCCAGAACCGCTCGGAAGGGTCCATCCTGCGCGAGATCGAGACCCTGCGCGACTCGGTGCCCGGCTTCACCGGCCACGTCTCCGACCTGGGCGGGCCCACCGCCAACATGTGGCGGCTCCATTGCAAGGACCCCACCGTTGAATCTAACTGCCGGCGCCTCTCCTGCGTCTTCCCCGTCATCTGCAAGAATCTGAACACCGGCCACCGGCCCCTGGTCCGTCTGTATCGGAAGGCCAGGGAGCTGAAGGGCATCAAAAAGGTCTTCATCGCCTCCGGCGTGCGCTACGACCTGGCGGCAGAATCGCCGGAGTACGTGAAGGAGCTGGTGACCCACCATGTGGGCGGTTATCTCAAGATCGCCCCCGAGCACACCGAGCCCGGCCCCCTGGCCCTGATGATGAAGCCGGGGATCGGGGTTTTCGACCGCTTCAAGCGGCTGTTCGACAAGTATTCGAAGGAGGCGGGCAAGGAACAGTATCTGATCCCCTACTTCATCGCCGCGCATCCGGGCACCAGCGACCTGGATATGCTCAACCTGGCCCTCTGGCTCAAGGAGAACGGGTTCCGGCCCGATCAGGTCCAGGCATTCCTCCCCTCGCCCATGGCCCTGGCCACCGCCATGTACCACACGGGCCTGAATCCCCTGAAGCGGCTGGGGAGTGATCGGGAGAGGGTCTTCGTCCCCAGCGGCGGGCGTCAGCGCCGCCTGCACAAGGCCTTCCTGCGCTACCATGACGCGGAGAACTGGCCCCTGTTGCGCGAGGCCTTGAAGCACCTGGGCCGCGCCGACCTGATCGGCAACGGCAAGAAACACCTGATCCCCGCCTGGCAGCCCCAGGGGACGGGGGAGCGGCCCGAAGGCGCGCGCACCAGGGGGACTGTCCCAAGCGGCAAGGGGATTTCCACCGGGAGAGGAAAGCGGAGAAAATAGGAGCGGATTGGCTGATGGTAAATGCGACGTTCGACTACTTCTACGCAATGCTGGCCCTGATTTTCCTGGCCGTCTGGGTGCTCTGTTTCGCCTTTTCTCCCAGAACCCGTCAGGCAATGCTATGGACCAGCCTGATAGGCGCGCCGGCCGGTCCCATCAGCGAGTATTGGCACCTTGCCGACTATTGGCACCCGGAGTACCTGGTTGAGATGGCCATCGGAACCTGGCGCTTCGGCATCGAAGATTTCGTCGCGGCGTTTGCGGTCGGGGGCATTTCTGCTGCGGTGTTTGAAACCCTTGCCTTGCGGAGGGGTTGGGTGCCGCTGCCGGGGATATCCTGGGGAACGCTGGTGCGGATGGAACTCTGGGGCATTGCCGGTCTGATGTTTATGCTGTTTTTTGTCTATGGGCTGGGCTTGAATTCCATCTACGCCATCATCCTGGGATTGTTCCTTTCAGCCCTCCTGCTGCTCTTTGGGAAATGGCAGACCCTGCTGCTGGCGCTGCCGGCTGCCCTGACACTAGCCCTTTTGCTTTGGCTCTCTTACCTGTTGCTGCTGATGACGATTTTCCCCGGGGCACTAGAGGCCATCTGGAAACTGGAGGTGACCTGGGGTATCAGGCTGGCGGGGATTCCGATAGAGGAGGTCCTATGGGCGTTTTTCGTGGGAATATTCACCGGGCCATTCTTCAGGGTATGCGCCCTTGGCGGCAGGCGGGCCCTGATGCTGTCAAAGGGTGGCCCGGATTGATCAGGCAAGCCCTGCAGAAGCCTATTAACAGGCTGATCCTGCTCTGTTTTGTTCTCTTTGCCCTGGGCGCACTGTCGGTCCTCTACCAGGCCTTTATCGTCCGGGTTATTCCAACCTATTCAATCCAGGCGACCGTTGCCTTTGGCACTCTGTTTTGCGTCATGCACGGTATACGCAGTATGGGGGGGCACCGGGTCCGGGACCTGTTTATCCTCACCTTGGCGGCGACGCTGGGGGCTGAACTCTTCGGCGTATTGACCGGACTGTTGTTCGGCGAATACCAGTACAACGGTCATCTGGGCGATCTGTTTCTCGGCCTGGTGCCCTATGTCATCCCGTTGGCCTGGTTCATGATGCTCTATCCCTCTTACATCATCGCGTCCCGGCTTGTGGAAACGGGGCCGGGCAAGGGGAATCACCGGGGCCTCAAGGTCGCCCTGCTCGGTGCAGCCATCATGACCACCTGGGATCTGGTCATTGACCCGCTCATGGTCAAGATCGCCTTCTGGGAATGGGAGACGGCGCACTATTACGGCACCCCCTTCACCAACTACATCGGCTGGTATCTGGTCTCCTTCCTCGTCCTGTTCGGGTTCGGAATCCGGCATCCCCTGGACGCCGGTGATTATTCCCTGATCTCCTCGGGACGCATCGTCACCGCCTACTATGGTCTTGTGGGGGTATCCAGCGCCATCGCCGCCGGCAATGTCGGCCTCTTTGAACCCGCGATCCTTGGCATGGCCGTTATGGCATTCTGGGTCCTATTGGGGTGGCGGAAAAGGTGAGTACTCCAAGCGCCTGGAACACTGAGCCACTCCTCAGGCTGCATGAGGTCAGCCGCTACTTCGAGGAGGGCCGGGTGCAGGCGGTGCACGGGCTCGATCTGAGCATAGAGGCGGGGGAGTTCGTCGCCCTCGTTGGCCGCAGCGGCAGCGGCAAGACCACGCTCCTGCACCTGATGGCCGGTATCGAACGCCCGAGCACCGGGCGGATCTGGTTCGAGGGCATGGAACCCTTCCGCAATGGCGCCTGGGCCGCCCTGCGCGCCCGCCGTATTGGCCTGGTCTTTCAGCGCGACAATCTCCTGCCCACCCTCAACGCCCAGGAGAATCTGGAGATCCCCATGATCGGGGTCGAGGCCAGCGAGAAGCGGCGGCGCCAGCGGGCCATCGAGTTGCTAGAGCGGGTCGGCATGGTCCACCGGGCCGGCCATAAACCCAAGCAGCTCTCCGGCGGCGAGCGGCAGCGGCTGGCCATTGCCCGCAGCCTGGTGAACCGCCCTGTGCTGGTCCTGGCGGACGAACCCACGGGGAATCTGGACAGCGCCAATGCCCAGGCGGTGATGACCCTGCTGCGTTCGATCAATGAGGAGGATGGCGTGACCCTGGTGGTCGTCACCCACGACAAGGAGATCGCGGCCTGCGCCCGGCGCCGGCTCTATATCTCCGATGGTCGACTAATCCTGGACAGCAGTGACCTGCCGGAGCACCACTGATGCGCTTCGTCACCCTTCCCCTGCGCAATCTCAGCCACCGTCCACTCCGAAGCCTGCTGACTCTCCTGGGGGTCGCTGTGGCGGTCGCTGCCTGTATCACCTTCACCAGTCTGTCACGTGGCTTCGAGGAATCCTGGGTTTTAGCCCTGGAGGAGCGGGGTACCGATATCTACGTTACCTACAAGGGGGTAGTGGATATCCTGCTCTCCTCTATCGAGGAGGAGTTGGGCGAGGAGTTGAAACAGGCACCCGGTGTGCGCGACGTGACCGGGGAACTGGCCTGGATGGGCTCACTCGACGAGGGCCAGCCCATACTGGTGATCGGCTGGCCGATCGGGAGCTATCTCTGGACCACCCTCTCTCTGCAATCGGGGCGCCTGCCGGCCGAAGGCGAGAATGACCGCGTCATCATCGGCGGAAGCCTGTCGGAGGCCATGGCGCTCAAGGCGGGGGATGAGTTCAACCTCAGGGGCCATCACTTCAAGGTGAGTGGTATCGCCCGTTCGGGTGGTGTGGTACGCAACTACGCCCTGGTCTTGCCCTTGCCCACCCTGCAAAAGATCATCCACCGGGAAGGGGTGGTGACCACCTATAACATCCACCTGGAGCAGAAATCGGACCCGGCGGCGATCGCGACCCTGATCGAGCAGTTGAAGGTCCGCTTCCCCGATTTGCAGTTCATGCAGACCAGCAGCGTTGGTCGGGAGAATCAGACCATGCAGTTCTTCAACGGCATCGCTTGGAGTATGTCAACCCTGGCCTTCATCATCGCTTTCGTGGTGATGCTGAATACTCTCTTCATGTCCGTGACAGAGCGGACCCGGGAGATAGGTATCCTCGCTGCCGTGGGTTGGGGCCCGGGTCGGATATTCGCCTTGATCCTGCTGGAAGGCGGGATACTGGCTACGGGAGGGGCGCTCGCGGGCCTCCTGCTGGGTAGTGAGTTATTTCGGCTTCTCGTACACCTGGGTGGCATCAGCGCCTTCATCGATGCCGACGTCGAACCCCATCTCATGATCCTGGTGGCCGGGGCAGCCCTCCTGCTCGGTCTGGCTGGCAGTTTCTTCCCCGCCCTGCGGGCAGTTCGCATGTGGCCAGCAGAGGCATTGCGGCAGGAGTAGGGGCGGGTTTAAAACCCGCCCCTACTTATCCGGAATTACGGTGACACTTTACAAAATACATTTAATTACTTGCTAATTAAGTGTATTTAGTAAAGTGTCACCGTAATTGAAATCAGGGCTTTGGGGCCTGCTGTTGCATCTGCTGCATTTTCTGCATCATGCGTTGACGCATCTCGTTGGCAAAGGTCTCGACCTCATCGGTGGTCACAGCGCCATCGCTGTTCTTGTCCATGTACTTGAACTGTTCCTGGGGCGGGGCGAGGAATTCCTCCAGGCTGACCTGCTGGTCCTTGTTGCTGTCGAACTGCATCAAGAAGGCTTGGCCCGGTGACGGGGGTTGCTGAGGCTGCGGCTGATCGGCAAGGGCCGTGCCGGCGAAACAGAACAGGGCCGTTAGGGTAAGGAGGGAGCGCTTCATGGGTGATGGTCTCGTGAAATGAAGGGGGAGTTATCAGAATTACGGTGACAGTTTACTAAATACACTTAATTAGTAATTAGGTGTATTTAGTAAACTGTCACCGTAATTCGATTTGCCGCTGCTGTCAATGGATGTCACCGTAATTCTCGCGGCAGCGATCCAGGTAATCGGTCCAGAGCACAGCCTGTTTCCGGCCCAGGTTATAGAGATAGTCCCAATCGTAAAGCCCGGAATCATGGCCGTCGTCGAATACGATCTTGATGGCGTACTGCCCAACCGGGCGTATCTCGCTGATATTGACCTCCTCCTTGCCAGTGACCAGCTTGGCGCCGACGCCGAAGTGACCCCTCACCTCGGCGGAGGGGGAGTAGACCCGCAGGAATTCGCAGGGCAGTTCGAAGCCTGTCCCGTCGTCGAACTGGATCTCCAGCAGGCGTGATTTCTGATGCAGCCTGATCTCGGTGGGGCGGATGGCGGTCATGGTCTAGGATTCCAATCGTTTGAGGATGATGTCGCAGAGGGCATCCACATGGTCGGCTCGGTCGTTGAGGGCCGGAATATAACTGAAAGCCTTACCGCCCGCCGCCAGAAAACCCGCGCGGTTTTCATGGGCGATCTCCTCCAGGGTCTCCAGGCAATCGGCGGCAAAGCCGGGGCAGATCACCTGCACATGCCCGACGCCACTGCTACCCCATTGCGCCAGGGTCTCGTCGGTATAGGGCTTGAGCCACTCCTCGCGCCCGAAGCGGGATTGGTAGCTCATCCGCCAGATATCATCCGAAAGCCCAAGCTCCATTGCCAGGAGGCGGGCGCTGGTCTCGCACTCCTGGGGGTAGGGATCGCCGGCGTCGGCGTAGCGGCGCGGAATGCCGTGGAAGGAGATCAATAGCCTGTCGGGTCTGCCGTGCCGCTCCTGGTGTTCACGCACCGAGGCGGCGAGTGCCGCGATGTAGCCGGGGTGGTCCGGATATGAGCGGATGAAATGGAACTCTGGCAGATTGCGCCGCGACATCAGCACCCGTGCGACCTGATCGAAGGTGGAGGCGGTAGTAGCCCCTGCGTATTGCGGATAAAGGGGTAACACCAGCAGTTTGCCTATGCCTCTGTCCAGCAGCCGGTCCAGGCCGGATTCTAGGGATGGGGAGCCGTAGCGCATGGCCGCCTCGATTACTACCGGGCGGGGGCTTCGTTTCGCCAGCCGCAGCCGCAGCGCCTCGGCCTGGCGCCGGGTGATATCGAGCAGGGGCGCCCCCGCGTCCGTCCACACCTCGCGATAGGCGGCAGCCGAGCGCTTGGGGCGGGTGTTGAGGATGATGCCGTGGAGGATGGGCTTCCAGAGCAGCGGCGACAGATCCACCACGCGGCGGTCGGAGAGAAACTCGGCCAGATAACGCCGTAAGGCCGCTGGTTCCGGGGCATCCGGGGAGCCCAGGTTGGTGAGCAGGATGCCGATGGGTGCGGTTTGCATGGACATGGCGCCAATCCGATCGAGTCAATCAGGGTGCAGGGGTTCTATTGGTTTGGTCTGTTCCGCCTGAATCAGGGCCATTCCTTCTGATAGGGCGAGATGAAGGCCGCCAGGTTTACCAAGCGCGGGGCTTGAATTCTTCCCCGTTCAGGATCGCGGCGGAGTCGCCAGTGGCTCGTATAAGGAGCAGTCCGGCGTTTTCCGCCATGGCTTCTGCCCCGGCATCGGCGGTCAGCCAGGCGACTGCCCCGTAGATTCGGTTCCGGGCATAACGGGGGATCCATCCCTTGATGTGGTCCAGTTTGCCGAGGAACTGTTTCACGTCGTCAGGACGCAGGGTGGTTTTGACCTCTACGACCACCATCTCTTCACCGTTATGGGCAATGATGTCGAATTCATAGTTGCCCCCATCCGGGCATTTACCTTTGACGCGGCTGCTGGTGTCCATGATGGCGATCCCACGCCGATTCAGGATATTGACCAGATCCCCCTCCACCAGGGACTCCATCAATTTCCCCCACTGACTGGTAAACAATCGCTCCAGCTTGTTCAACTTGCGGTCTGTTTCGTTGAACTTGCGGTCGGTCTCACGAAACAGGCGCCATACCTCCTCCAAGGTTGGCGGTGGAGTCCCTGAAGATTCGGAATGGGTGTCAGTGGCCATGGGTATGGATTTCCTTGTGTAAACAGTTTGGCATAGGCAGACAGGGGCAGTATAGCCGGGAATTACGGTGACACTTGAATTACGATGACACTTTACTAAATGCACTTAATTACTAATTAATTAAGTGCATTTAGTAAAGTGTCATCGTAATTCCATCGCATTCCCCCAGAACTCTGGATAGAATCTGCCGATCATCCTCTTCTCAAGGGAACCTTTATGAACGCCATCCCTGTTCTGCTGGGTCTGCTTTTTCTAACACCGGAATCGGCACTGGCCGCCGAGGGAATGAAAGGGCTCGACCTCACCAACCACTGGGTCGGGTTTGCCGCCCTTGCCCTCTTCGTCGGTGCCTATGGGCTGGTGATGGCGGAGGAGTTCACGCACCTGCGCAAGTCGAAGCCGGTGATCCTGGCGGCGGGCATCATATGGGCGCTGATTGCCTGGATCTATGCCAGCCAGGGTTTTACGTCAGAGGCGGAGCAGGCGGTGCGCCACAATCTGCTGGAATATGCAGAGCTGATGTTGTTCCTGCTGGTGGCCATGACCTATATCAACGCCATGGATGAGCGCAATGTCTTTGAGGCGCTACGCTCCTGGCTGATCAAGAAGGCGTTCGGTTTCCGCCAACTCTTCTGGATCACGGGGCTGCTCGCCTTTTTTATCTCGCCCGTCGCCGACAACCTGACCACCGCCCTTTTGATGTGCGCGGTGGTGATGGCCGTGGGCGGTGACAACGCCAAGTTTGTGTTGCTTGCCTGTATCAATATCGTGGTGGCGGCCAATGCCGGCGGCGCCTTCTCGCCCTTCGGCGACATCACTACCCTGATGGTGTGGCAGAAAACCCTGCATACTGCCCAGGGGGCGCTCGATTTCTGGTCTTTTTTCAACCTTTTTGTCCCCGCCCTGGTCAACTGGCTGGTCCCCGCCGCCATCATGAGCCTGGCCGTCCCCAACGAGCAACCGGCGCAAGGGGGGGAGATGGTGACCATGAAGCGCGGCGCCACGCGCATCATGCTGCTGTTTCTGCTGACCATCGCCTCCGCCGTCGGCTTCCACAACTTCCTGCACATGCCGCCGGTGATTGGCATGTTGACGGGGCTGGCCTACCTCCAGATCTTCGGTTTTTATTTGAAGAAGACCTATCACAGGGATTGCGAGATAAAGGGCCAGCTGTGTTCCACTGACGAAGCCGTGCATGACGGCCAGATGGGTGACCCTGTGGCATTCGATGTCTTCGATAAGATCGCACGGGCAGAGTGGGACACCCTGCTCTTCTTCTACGGCGTGGTGCTCTGCGTCGGCGGTCTGGGCTTCATCGGCTACCTGGCCATGGCATCCGAGGTAATGTACGTCCAATGGGGGGCAACCCAGGCAAATATCGCTGTTGGTCTGCTCTCCGCTATCGTGGATAACATCCCTGTGATGTTCGCTGTACTGACCATGAAGCCCGATATGTCCATGGGGCACTGGCTGCTGGTGACCCTGACGGCTGGCGTCGGCGGCTCCCTGCTCTCCATCGGTTCCGCCGCCGGGGTGGCGCTCATGGGCCAGGCGCGTGGTTATTACACCTTTTTCGGCCATTTGCGTTGGACCCCAGTCATCGCCCTGGGTTACGTTGCCAGCGTAGGCATCCATCTGTGGCTGAACAGCCACCTCTTCTGACAATCAATACGGATATCTTCTGAATGGGTATCCCCTTGACACAAGAGGTCCTTGCAAAACTGCAAGAACCTCTTGCGGTTCAGGGATGAACCGCCATTTTCAATGGCCTAAGCCATTGAAAATGAAGAAATCGAAAAATCGCATTTTTCGTTTTCGCCTTGCAAAATGGCCAGGATGGCCATTTTGCAAGTTCCTCTATCGATAGCGAATTCCGGAGTCTACCCCTGGGCGTGGGCGTCAGCTCAGTTCAGTAGCCCGGTTGAAGCAAAGCGTAATCCGGGATGATCCGGGCCACGCGCCTCCCGGATTACACTGCTTTCCAACCGGGCTACTGGCTAATGATATGTCTGACGCGTCAAGGCGGGGTGGAGTGCTGCGGGGATAAATTAAAGATCAGGCTATTCCATCGGCTGGCTGTCCGGCGCGCAACGCAGCTTCGCCCACTGATCGGAATGGGGATGGCGGCGGTAGGCGCCATCCTCATCGTGCATTTCGCGGCCGGTAATTGGCGGGTTGAAGGCGCAAATCAGCCGCATGTCGGTCTCGCCGCCGCGTAGCAGGTGTTCGTCGTGGTCGTTGAGCAGATATAGGGTTCCGTCTCGGATAGGGTGGATGTCTCCGGTCTTGCTATCTTCGATCTCTCCATCGCCACCGACACAGTAAACCGCCTCAATGTGGTGTTTGTACCAGATACGGGTCTCGGTGCCGGCCCGGACAATGGTTTCGTGAAAAGAGAAGCCGGCCTTTTCCTCGTCCAGTACAAAACGGCGGCTGACCCAGTTGCCGTTTTCCGCATGGACTTCGCGCTCGGTTCCGATGATCTCTTCCAGGGTGCGGACGATCATATCAGCCACCTTTCAGCATCTGTTGCTTGCGCTGCAATAATTCGCCGATCAATCGGTCAATGAGGGCAAGTCCCTCGCGCAGGCTTTCCTCCTCAATGATCAGGGGAGGCAGGAACTTGAGTACATTGTCGTCGGCGCCCGCCAACTCGATGACCAGATGGTTGGCAAAGCACTCGCGAGACACCTCGGCAGCGAAGCCAGTACGATCAAAATCCAGCCCCCATACCATGCCACGCCCGCGCAACTCGATGAGTAATTCGGGATATTTTTCCACAATGCGATTCAGTTCCTCCTCCATGATGCGGCCCTTGTAGCGGATGGAGTCGGAGAAGTCGTCGGTATCCCAGTAGCTCAGGGCCTGAGTAGCGGCCACGAAGGCTAGATTGTTACCACGGAAGGTGCCGGTGTGTTCGCCCGGTTTCCACTGATCCAGCTCTGGTCTCATCAACAGGATGGCCATAGGTAGCCCACCACCGATGGATTTGGAAACCGTCACCATGTCTGGTTTGATGCCGGCGTCCTCGAAGCTGAAGAAGGTGCCGGTTCGGCCGTTGCCCATCTGAATATCATCTATGATCAATAGGATGTCGAAGTGATGGCATAGTTGTTCCAGCTGTTGCAGCCAGGCTTGGCTGGCGACATTGATGCCGCCCTCACCCTGCACGGTTTCCACGATAATGGCGGCCGGTAGGTCGATTCCGCTGGAACGGTCCTCCAGAAACTTGTGCAAGTAGTCGATGGTGTTTATATCCCGGCCCAGGTAGCCATCGAAAGGCACTGAGTCGGCGTTGTTGCGTGCGCCGTAGGATTCGTCACGATAAAAATCGTTACCAGTCACCGCCAGCGAACCCATGGTCAGGCCGTGATAGCCGTTGGTAAAGGCGATTACATTGGAACGCCGCTTGACCATGCGCGCCAGTTTCAGCGCGGTCTCCACCGCGTTGGTGCCGGTAGGGCCGGTAAACTGAATCTTATAGTCCAGCGCCCTGGGCTGAAGGATGGTATCCCTGAATTTCACCATGAAGGCCCGCTTGGCCACGGTCGCCTTGTCCAGGGCGTGGACGATGCCATCACGCTGTAAATACTCGATCAGGGCCTGGGATATGATCGGATTGTTATGTCCATAGTTCAGGGTGCCTGCGCCAGCAAAGAAATCGATGTAGCGATTGCCTTGCTCATCAAATAGAAAGGCCCCCTTGGCAGTATCAAAGACGGCGGGAAAGGCGCGTACATAGCCGCGCACTTCGGATTCGAGTTCTTGAAAAATTCGCATGGGTTGCTCCTTCTTATCTATTGCTGCCCGGAAAAGGCCCGAGGCGCAGCAGCCTTTCAGCCTCATGCCCACTGTTGCCAAAGGCCCTCTCGGAGAGAAACTCGCTTTCCGCCAGTTGCAGTCCTTGCTGATTTGCCAGGCTGTTGAATACGGCCCTGGAGGCATGATTGGACGGACTGACAGTGGCCTCCAGGTATCGAATCGCTCTGCATTCCGGCCGGGCAAGCAGTGAGCTGAGCATCATTCTGGCGATACCGCCGCCGCGTAGGGCTGTATGTACCGACATCTGCCAGACGAATAGGGTGTCTGGGGCATCCGGTCGTGGATAGGCGGAGAGGAATCCCTTCGCCTGCGCGCCTTGTTCTGCCACCACACAGGTATGTGCAAAGTGTTTGCACAATAGGTGGTAGCTATAGACAGAATTGAGGTCTAGCGGCGGACATGCCTGGATCAACTGATGGATGGCTTGACCTTCTGAGGGTTCAGGTTTTCGCAGGATGATGTCTCTGCTGGCAATGGTTTGATGCATAAATTGGGTAATGATGGTTAGTGTACAAAGCGGAATGCTAGCAGATTCCTTTATCCATTTCCTGGGCAAGGGGTATCCTAATCCTGGTCAGGTTGCAGGTCTATCAATGACATTCTTGCCAAGAGTCAATGACAAGCGATTGATAAATAGTTATTTAATTTGCTGAGGTGCGGATGAGGATCCATGGTCAAGTGCTGATCAGTTTGCGGCAGATTATTCGTGCCATTGATTTGCACTCAAAGAAATTGGAGCGGGAATCTGGTTTGACCGGCCCGCAATTGTTAGTGCTAAAAACAATCTCTGAGAAAGGGCCTATTACTTCAGGGGCCTTGTCACGCTCCATCAGTCTCAGTCAGGCGACCGTGACCACCATCCTGGACCGTCTGGAACGCAAGGGTTACCTGATTCGGCGCCGGGATGACGAGGATAAGCGCAAGAACTGGATCTCTTTGACAGAAGTTGGCCAGCGGGTGCTTACCTGTGCGCCAACCCTGCTTCAAGATAGTTTTGTTGCCGCCTTCGCCCAGCTGAAAGACTGGGAGCAGTCGCTAATATTGTCCTCTCTGCAGCGGGTGGCCGGCATGATGCAGGCCAGCGAGCTAGAGGCGGCACCGGTGCTCGATTCCAACCAGGAGCGCCTGATTCAGCCAGAGGAAGGCGAAGCGTGATTTTCTGAAACCCAGTATTTTGGGTGCCCATCGCTGGCTTGCTGGCGATAAGTATTCTTTCCGGGCTTGCGGAATTACGGTCAAATTACGGTGACAGTTTACTAAATGCACTAATTACCATGACGCTTCGGGCCGTGCTCTTTGAGCAGAATGGGATCACCCATTAGCCGCCTCCGCGCAAGGGCAGTAACATCGTCCTGAAGCCATTTTGGCCCCATTTCATATCGCAAAAATCGGTAGCCCGTAGGGTGCGCTGAGGCACGAAGCGCACCGATCACGGATTATCGTTGATACAGTCGCTGGACGAGAGCATACGGGAACCCTGAGTAATAGCCATCTTTGCAGCCGGCAGGACCTCTTTCCCCGAATTTGACAACCAATCCCGGTGGGATGGAGGCTAGCGATCATGGGGCGAGACGAACCACCCCGACAGATGAAAAGACGCCTCGCCCCTGATCGATCCCCCTCCACAACCCTCCCCCGGTGGGGGAGGGGGCAAACGAGCACTTCGCGTATTTTCACCTTACATTCCGCACCCATCCCTCGTGAAGATCTCGAATTAAATTCCCCAAAAAAGAAGATACTATCGGCTATCGATAAAACAATTCTCTGGAACTTTCAGTGCTTGCAAAAATTCCTTTTGGGTAGACGATAACGGGCG
>JAHJDE010000072.1 GCA_018812525.1 Gammaproteobacteria bacterium | reverse complement strand
TAGGTCAGATTGGGTCGAACCGATTGAGCAAAACCGCAGGCGTAGCAGCGCTACGTCGAGGATTTTGCGATTGAGGTTCGGCCAAATATGGCCTGAAGACGAGATGCAAGATGCTCAAGTTATTCTTGCTCGACGCCTAAGATCTTTGGGTTGGATCGCGCAGTCATTGGGGCAAATGCCGGTATTCGCCTATCCATGCCCGGGCGGCGGATGCCTGCCGGTAGGCTAAGTTGCTGTTTGCAAGTAGATTCTGGTAGCGGCATCTAAGCCGCTTCACAATCCCCCTCCGGGGCAGGGACTGGCCCGGGGGGAGCAGCCCTGTATGATGGCCCGGTGAATCGATGCCGGGTTGAGCGGAGGCTGGGTGAATGCGTGAAAGGGTTGCGAAATGGGCGATCTGGATGATGGCTGCCCTGTCGGTGTTTGGCCTTATGGGGGCCGTCCGGGCGGCGGAAGGGCAGGCCGCCGCCCTGGCGGTCGAGTACCGGATGCAGCAGGCGCGGCTGGAACAGTTGAGCCTGCGCAAGCAGCAGTTGGCCAGCCAGTTGGATGGCCAGGCCAGGGAGCTGGCTTCACTGGAGCAGCGGCTCGCCCTCGTCCCCTCGGAGGCCCAGGTCCTTGCCCTGTTGCGGCAGATGGTCGAGACCCTGGAAGCCTTCATCCGGGCCGATCTCCCCTTTCATCAGAAGGAACGGCTGGAGCAGGCAGCCGGGCTGGGGGCGGTATTGGATCGTCCCGACCTTGCCGCCTCGGAAAAACTGAGCCGGGTGATGAAGGCCTATCAGGGGGAGTTGGAGTACGGCCGCACCATCGAGGCCTACGACGGCGAGCTGGAGACAGCCGGGGGTGGCGGCGAGGCCAAGCGCCTGGTGACCTTCCTGCGCTATGGGCGTGTCGCCCTGGTCTATCAGACCTTCGATGGCGGGGAGACCGCCCTCTGGAATAAGGGGCAGGGGGGGTGGCAACCCCTGAGCGGCCGCTTCGCCGCCGAGGTCAAACAGGGCATCCGGATCGCCCTGAAGCGGTTGCCGCCGGACCTGCTGATCCTGCCCGTCCAAGGGGTGGCCCAATGAGCAGAGCAGAAATGCTGACAAGGGGCCGTCTTCTGGCCGCCTTCATGGCCTTCACCCTGATGATGGCTGCCGGGGCAGCGGCGGCCGAGACGGCCAAGACCCTTGACCAGGTCCTTAGGGAGGCGCAACAGTCCCGCCTGGAAAGTCAACGGCCCGGGCAATCCCTGCCCAGCGATGCCGGCCAACTACAGCCATTGTTGGATAAGTTGAAGGCCCAGGTTGCCGCCCTTGAGGCCGAAACACAGGGCCTGGTGGCACGAACCCAGGAAAACCAAAGCGCCCTGGCCGTCAATAAATACCAGATGACCGCCAAGCTCGGGACCCTTGACGATATGTTCCTGGTGGCGCGCCAGGTGGCGGGCGATGCGGCCAAGCAGCTTGCCGATTCCCTCATTTCCGGGGAATTGGCGGGCCGCGACAAGGCAATGGCTGCGATTGCGGCCAACGGGGAGCTGGCCGACCTGAACCGGGTGGGCGAGGTCTGGCTGGCCCTGCTTCGGGAGATGAAGGCCCAGGCGGAGATCAAGCGTTTCACCGCGCCCCTGATAGGGGGCGACGGCACCGAGAGCCAGGCCCAGATCAGCCGCATCGGCCCCTTTGTGGCCGTGAAGGCTGGTCAGTATCTGGAATATGTCCCCGATCACGGCCGATTCCGCGAACTGGGCCGCCAGCCGGGCGGCAAGTTTCTGGATGCTGCACGCAATCTCGAACGGCCGGACCCCGACGGCATCAACAGCCTGGCCATCGACCCCTCCCGCGGCTCTCTCCTCGCATTGCTGGTGCAGACGCCCGACCTGGAAGAGCGCATCCGGCAGGGCGGGCTGGTGGGCTACGTCATCATGGGGCTGGCGGGATTCGGTATCCTGCTGGCCCTGGAGCGCATCTTCACACTGCGCCGGGTAAGCGCCAAGGTCGAACGGCAGCGGCGCGATCTGGGCGACTTGCGGGCGGACAACCCCCTGGGCCGCGTCCTCCTCTCGGTCAATGGCCAGGGGACGCGGGACGTGGAGATCATCGAGACCAAGCTCGACGAGGCCATCCTGAAGGAGATCCCGCCCCTGGAGTGGGGGTTGCCGCTGGTCAAACTTCTGGCCTCCATCTCCACCCTTCTGGGGCTGCTCGGCACCGTGACCGGCATGATACTGACCTTCCAGGCCATCAGCCTCTTCGGCTCTGGCGATCCCAAGCTCATGGCGGGCGGCATCTCCCAGGCCCTGGTGACCACGGTGCAGGGCCTGGTCTCGGCCATTCCCCTCCTGCTGCTGCACAGCATCGCCCACGGCTCCAGCCGCCGGCTGGGTCAGACCCTGGAGGAACAGGCCGCCGCCCTGGTGGCCGAGCGCATGGAGGCAGGTGCTTCATGAACCAACAACCTCCTTTCCATCCTTTGGTCCGTAACCGGTGCATCCTTGCACCACTTCTCAACAGCGAAGAACGCGAAGGAAATCAAGGGATTATCTCCGTCGATGCATTCAGCCTTCGGGTAAATGGCCATACGTTGTACGGGCGGGTTTTGTACGGGCGGGTTTCAAACCCGCCCCTACCCTATTCCTGGTGTTCCTTTGCGTTCCTTGCGGTTAAACGAGGAATTCAGGATGAATGATCTTCTGCAAGAGCTGCTGGCCCTGATCTTCTCGGTGGGCGGGCTGCGCGATTTTGTCGATCTGGGCGGGCCTGTGCTGTTGCTGGTGATCCTCACCGGCTTTTTCATGTGGCTGCTGATCATCGAACGGGTGCTCTATCTCGTCTTCGGCCTGCCCCGCGATCTGGCCACCTTCGAGCAGCGCTGGCTGGCGCGCCGGGAATACCACAGTTGGACGGCCAGGCAGATTCGCCACGGTCTGATCGCCGAGCTGGAAATGCGCGCCACCCGCTCCCTCGACCTGATCAAAACCCTGCTGGCGCTGGCCTCCCTCATGGGACTGCTGGGCACGGTGACCGGCATGCTGGAGGTCTTCGATGTCATCGCCCTGACCGGCTCGTCCAATGTCCGGGCCATGGCCATCGGCATCTCCAGGGCCACCATCCCGACCATGGCCGGCATGGTGACGGCCCTGATCGGCATCTACCTCAACGCGCTCCTGACCGGCTGGGCCGGGCGCGCGGTGCGCCAGTTCCGGCATGAAATCCTGGTGTTGGAAGGGGGCGGATATGCGGCGGCATAGACATCGCGAAGTGGACGAGGGTCAGATCGACCTGACACCCATGCTGGACGTGGTCTTCATCATGTTGATCTTCTTCATCGTCACAGCCACCTTCGTCAAGGAGAGCGGGGTGGAGATCGCCCGCCCCCTGGCGGCCACCGCCGAACAGCAAGACACTGCGAAGATCATGGTGGGGATCGACGCCGGCAACGACATCTGGATCAATCGGCAACGGGTTGCCCTGGCCGCCGTCCGCCCCCAGGTGGAACGGCTGCGGGTGGAAAATCCCCAGAGCAGCGCCGTCATCCAGGCCGACGAAGCCGCCAGCACCGGTGTCCTGGTCCGGGTCATGGACCAGGTCCGCCTGGCCGGGGTTGAAAACATCGCGGTCGCTGCCCGCTCCCAGCCCTGAGTCCTCTGAATGCATCTGCCCTGGCGCCTCGTCGCCCTTCCCCTCGCCTTGGCGGCCAGCCTCTGTACACTGTGGCTGATGAAGGTCTTGATCGAGACCCGCTCCATCGAGGAGGCATTCGAGCAGCCCCCCGCCCGCATCGTCTTCATCTCCAACGACCTGGAGGATGTCGACAACCCCGAGCCGCCCAGCCCCAGCCAGCCGGAGCGGCAGGAGCAGCCGGAGCCGGCGGAAAAGGCGCCGACGGAAGAGCAACCGACCCCGCCCGAACCGGTCGAGGCACCGCCACCCCCGCCGGAGATAAAAGAGGCCAAGGTCAGGGCGCCCCCGCCGAAAAAAGAAAGGCCCAAGCAGGAGCCAAAACCGAAGGCGACCCGGAAGGCATCGGCCCCATCTGCCGCGGCCCAGGCTCGGTTCAGCTCCACTCCCCTCTACCGGCCGAAACCCAGCTACCCCATGCACGCCCGCCGCAACCGGACCGAGGGCTATGTGCTGGTGCGCTACAGCATCGCCAAGTCAGGGGCAGTGACAAATGTCGGCGTGATCAGCGCCAGCCCGCCGGGCATCTTCGACTCCGCCGCCCTGGATGCCGTACGCCGCTGGCGTTACCAGCCCCAGCCCATCGACCGGCCGGGGATGCAGACCCGAATCAGCTTCGTCCTGCGCGGCCGGTAGGGCGGCCTTCAGGCCGCTGAAGGGTCTCGGCAGGATAACCTCCCAGAACGGGTAGGGCTGTGCCCGACATCGGGATGCGCGGGGGTCTCGACTGGCGGGCACAGCCCGCCCCATCATGTCTTTCCAGATGGTTAGGAACTGTCCGGAAATAACTTGTACATCTCGCATCTCATCTTCAGGCCATCTTTGGCCGATCTTCAATCGATCTCTTTTGCGGCAGAGCCGCTCCCACGGCGGTGGGAGCGGCTCTGCCGCGAAAATAGGCGGTTTTGCTCAATCACATCGACCAAATCTGACCGAAATCTGGGCGCGATATTGTCCAACTTATTTCCGGACAGCTCCTTAGCTGTAGGTTGGGTTAGGCGCGCAAATCCAAAGGCGATACGGATTCCGGTAAGTCGGGTGCGCGCCGTAACCCAACAGGGGCCGGTAAGCCTGTTGGGTTACGGCGAAAATACCGCCTAACCCAACCTACAAGAGTGTTACTCAAGAGGTTCTTGCAAAACTGCAAGAACCTCTTGCGGTTCAGGGATGAACCGCCATTTTCAATGGCCTAAGCCATTGAAAATGAAGAAAACGAAAAATCGCATTTTTCGTTTTCGCCTTGCAAAATGGCCAGGATGGCCATT
>JAHJDE010000071.1 GCA_018812525.1 Gammaproteobacteria bacterium | reverse complement strand
TAGGTCAGATTTGGTCGAACCGATTGAGCAAAACCGCAGGCGTAGCAGCGCTACGTCGAGGATTTTGCGATTGAGGTTCGGCCAAATATGGCCTGAAGACGAGATGCAAGATGCTCAAGTTATTCTTGCTCGACGCCTAACCATCTCGTAGGCCGGGTCAGGCGGCATTCCCGCCGTAACCCGAGGAGGGCGCCGAATGTTGGGTTAGGGCACGCATCAGTGTGGACGATGTGGCGCCGGGGTCCGCCGGGATCAGGTGATGGCGCTCGCCCGCGAACATGGGCTGACCGCCTATGACGCTATCTATCTGGATCTGGCGCTGTGCGACATTTGACACCCGGTTGAAGGATGCCATGCGGCGCGCCGCCGGCCTGGTATTCGAATAGGGCGGTCCTTTTCATGTCCTCGACCGGGGTGAACCCCTGGCGCGCTGGGCTTTCGGCTACAATCGCCAACCATGGCCATCTCCACCACGAAACAGCCTTCACCAAGAGGTTCTTGCAAAACTGCAAGAACCTCTTGCGGTTCAGGGATGAACCGCCATTTTCAATGGCCTAAGCCATTGAAAATGAAGAAAACGAAAAATCGCATTTTTCATTTTCGCCTTGCAAAATGGCCAGGATGGCCCTTTTGCAAGTTCCTCCCATGAGCCGCCGCCAGGACCTGGAGCGTCATCGCCAGGGGTTGGAGGAGATCCGGGAGATCATGAACTCCATGAAGACCCTGGCCTATATGGAGACCCGCAAACTGGCCCAGTTCCTGGACGCCCAACGGACCTCGACCCGGAGCGTCCTGGAGGCTGCAGAGGACTTTCTCGCCTTCCATCCCGAGACCCTGCCCGAGGCCCAGCCGGGGACCGATGTCTATCTTCTGATCGGAACCGAGCGCGGCTTTTGCGGCGACTTCAACCCTGCCCTGCTGCTGCGACTGAATGAGAACCTGGCGGAACGGGGCGTGGCCGATCCCCTTCTGGTCGCCCTGGGCCACAAGCTGCACCTGCTGCTGGAGGGGGACAGCCGGGTCGCGGCCTTCATCGACGGCGCGGGTGTGGTGGAGGAGGTCGGCGCGGTGCTGGGGCGATTGGTGGAGGCACTCGGCGCCCTGCAAGGGCAATGGGGTGCATTCTCCCTGAAGGTGATCCATCAGATCGACAACGGCGGTGGCGTCCGGGTCCAGGAGCTACTGCCGCCCTTCCGGCACTGCCTGGACCTGACCCCGCGTTTCACCCATCCGCCCCTGCTGAACCTTCCGCCGGCAGATTTCCTGAGCGGCCTGAGTGAGCAATACCTCATCAGCCTCCTGCATGAGATCCTTTACAGCTCCCTCATGGCGGAGAATAACCGCCGCCTGGCCCACCTGGAGGGGGCCATCCGCCACCTGGACCAGTCCGCGGAGGAGCTGAAACACCGCTGCAACGCCCTGCGCCAGGAGGAGATCATCGAGGAGATCGAGGTGATTTTGTTGAGCGCTGGGGGATAGCGTCCCCTTTATCTTTCCCAGAAGCACTGGCCTGCTCCGTCTCGATTGCCGGTTTTCGGTCACCCCATACCCCTGAGAGATTGACTTACCACCAGGGGAGACCTACCTTCTTCGTATCTACGACGTAGTTACAGGGTATTCGCATGAACAGACAAACCGCAGCGGAATTCGAGGGTCGGGTTCAACCTTGGGGAAACAGCCTGGGGTTACGGATCACCAAGGCGGTCAGCGAGCTGGCCCATCTGGAGAAGGGGGCGCTCGTCTCCATCGAGGTGACGGGCGAGGGGCTGGTCATCCGCCGCAAGGCGATCCAAACCGGGGCGCGCGAGCCCTACTCGGAGGCTGAACTGCTTGCGGGGTTGACAGCCTACCTGGCCCATGCGGACGAACTGCCCAGTCTGATCCCCGGCGAGCAGGGAGACTGAATCGATGCCCCGCTACATCCCCGAGCGGAACGACATCGTCTGGCTCGACTTCGAACCGACACGGGGAAACGAGATCGGCAAGTATCGCCCCGCACTGGTACTTTCGAGCCAGGCCTATAACCAAAAAACCGGCCTTCTGATCTGCTGCCCCATCAGCACCAGCATCCGCGGCGCAAGAACAGAGGTAGCCATCAATAACCTGGAACAACCTTGCGTGGTCGCGGCGAACCTGATTCACACCCTCGACTGGCGTGTCCGCAAGGTGAAAAAGACCGCCACCGCCGAACAGGGGGTCATGGAGGAAGTCTTGGCGCGGGTTGTGCCGCTCATTGGCGCAGATCGGCTGTTCTCTGGATAGGTGGACCATCAACCCCCCATCAACGCCGCCATCTTCGCCCTGTCGGGATTCAGCACCACCCCCTTCTCGGTGACGATGGCATCCACCAGGGCGGCGGGGGTCACGTCGAAGACGGGGTTCCAGGCATCGACGTTTTCCGTGGCGACGCGGCGCCCGCCGCATTGGAATATCTCGCTGGCGGCCCGCTCCTCGATGGGGATCAGCTCGCCCGAGGGGACCTTCATGTCGATGGTGGAAGTCGGGGCGGCCACCATGAATTTGAGCCCGTGGTAACGGGCGGCAACCGCCAGGCCATAGGTGCCGATCTTGTTGGCCACGTCACCGTTGGCGGCGATGCGGTCGGAACCGACGATCACCCAGCCGACGCCCCCCGCGCGCATGCGGGCGGCGGCGGCCCCCTCCACCATGAGCGAGACGGGGATGCCGTCGCGCTCCAGCTCCCAGGCGGTGAGCCGCGCCCCTTGCAGCCAGGGCCGTGTCTCGTCGGCATAGACTCGCTCGATCTTACCCTGGGCATGGGCGCTGCGGATCACCCCAAGGGCCGTGCCATAGCCGCCGGTGGCCAGGGCGCCCGCGTTGCAGTGGGTGATGACGGCGGTCGCGTCCACGATCAGGGCAGCCCCCAGATCACCCATCCGATGATTGGCCTCGATATCCTCTTCATGGATACACCGGGCCTCGGCCAGCAGGGCCGCTTCCGGATCGCCCTCACCCAGGGCCGCGATGCGGTCGCGCATCCGCTCGATAGCCCAGAACAGATTCACCGCCGTGGGGCGGGACTGGGCCAGGGTCTCCAGATCGGCGGCAATGGCTGTGTGCCAATCGACAGGATTCGCCTGGAAGCGATGGCGGGCCGCCAGCACTACCCCATAGGCGGCCGTGATGCCGATGGCCGGCGCCCCGCGCACCACCATGTCGCGGATGGCGTCGGCCACCGCCCGCACCTCGTCCAGTGGCAGGAAATCGGCCTGTTGCGGCAACAGGCGCTGGTCCAGCAGATAGAGGCGGCCATTCTTCCAGACGATGGCGTTGTCGGCGGTCAGATCTATACCCAGTGCGGAAGCTTCCATCGGTTCTCCAGTCGTGGCAAAGTTTGGAGCGGAATTTTGCACGAGCGGCGGTGAGAAGGACAGGAAATGGAAGAGGAAAATCGATTCGCCCCCATTGATCCCAGCCCCGATGGCCGGATCATGCGAACCCTTCGCGCTCTGGGATGCAGCCAATGATCTGGCTGGCCAGCTGGGCCATGCAGTGGATCTGCTGGACCTGCACCCCCTAGGGTTCTTGAGTGCCGGAATGCTTTGCATTTGAGTCAAATTATGCTGCAACGCGTAGGAGCGCCTTGCAGGCGCGATTGGGGTGGTGAAGATCGCGCCTGCAAGGTGCTCCTACGGTATGGCGGCGTAATTCACGCCTCGTCGGTCTGAGGTGGAGCCTCGCTAGTATTCACCATCACCCACCGGTTCCCCATCCGCCGTTGCGTATTGGTCGAGTTGAGGCAGGCTGTGACGGCTCAGGCGCACACCAATGTTCGCCTTCCCATCCCTTTACGGCTAGAATGCGGGATCTTTAGCGGCGGGGTCGCCGGGGTGGCTTTTTGCCAATGAAATCAATCTACGGAGCAAACTATGGCCTGGAATGAACCGGGTAACGATAAAGACCCTTGGGGTGGCCGGCAGGGGAACGAGGGTCCCCCCGATCTCGATGAGGTCGTCAAGAATTTGCAGCGGAAGCTGAGCGGCCTTTTCGGTAGCCGTAGCGGCGGCGAGGGTTCCGGTCCCGGCGGCCCGGTTCTGGGCGGTGTCGGCATCGGCCTGGTCCTAGTGCTGATCCTTGCCATCTGGCTGGCCAGCGGCATCTATATCATCGAGCCGGCGGAACGGGGTCTGGTGCTCCATTTCGGCGCCTTCAAAAAGGTGACCCAGCCCGGCCCCAACTGGCACATCCCTTTCCCGGTGGAGCAGGTGATCAAGGTCAATGTGGATCAGATCAGCACCTTCCGCCACAAGGCCCAGATGCTGACCCGCGATGAGAACATCGTGGACGTGGAACTGACGGTGCAGTCACGCATTCAGGACGCCGTCGATTACGAGTTCCAGGACCAGAACCCCGACAAGACCATTCAGGACGCCACCGAGACGGCGGTCCGCGAGACCATCGGCAAGAACAAGCTCGACTTTATCCTGACCGAGGGGCGTAGCGCCATCGCCGAACAGATCAGGGAGGGCATCCAGGCCCTGCTCGACCTGTACAAGACCGGAATGGTGGTGACCAGCGTCAACATGCAGCCCGCCAAGCCGCCAGAGGCGGTCAAGTCCGCCTTCGACGATGCCATCAAGGCGCGCGAGGACAAGGAGCGGCAGGAAAACGAGGCCCAGGCCTATGCCAATGAGGTGGTGCCCAAGGCCCGTGGCGCCTCCGCACGCCGCATCGCCGACGCCGAGGCCTACCGGGATCGCCGGATCGCGGAGTCCGAGGGTGAGGCCAACCGTTTCGATGCGGTGCTGACCGAATACGAGAAGGCCCCCGATGTGACCCGGCAACGTCTCTATCTGGAGACTGTCGAGGTGGTATTGGGCAAGACCGGCAAGGTCATCATGGACGTGGAGGGGGGTAACAACCTGACCTATCTGCCACTGGACCGGATCATCGGCAACGCAGGCAGCGCCCAGGCTGAGTCGGCCGCCGCCGATGCGGCGGCCACGCAGCAGTCCCCGTCCGACGCATCGGCCAATAACCGGGTCGAAAGACCGCTTCGCGAGGACGCCCGTGTCCGGAGGGTTCGCTAATGAACGGGAAGAGAATGACACTGCCGGTGCTGGGACTGGTCCTGGCTATCGGTGCCTATGCCTTCACCTTCGTGGTCTACCAGTGGGAACTGGCACTGAAGTTGCGCCTGGGCGAAATCATCGACGCCGACTACAAGCCCGGTCTGCACCTGATGGTCCCCGGCCTGCACAATGTGGTCAAGTTTGACGGCCGCATCCAGACCCTGGATGCCCAGCCCCAGCGCTTCCTGACCATCGAGAAGAAGGACGTGATCGTTGACTCCTATGTCAAATGGCGTATCAGTGACGTGGCCCAGTACTTCCGCACGACCGGAGGCAGTCTGGCCCAGACCTCCAGGCTCCTTTCGGAGCGCATCAACACCAGCCTGCGCGACGAGTTCGGCAAGCGCACCATCCAGGACGTGGTCTCCGGCGAACGTACCGAGATCATGGATTTGCTGCGCAAGGACTCCGACGAGAAGGCATCCGAGATCGGGGTCGAGGTGGTGGATGTGCGCGTGAAGCAGATCGATCTGCCGCCCGAGGTCAGTGACTCGGTCTACAATCGCATGCGCGCCGAACGCGAGCGGGTCGCCCGCGACCTGCGCGCCCAGGGCGCCGAGGCAGCGGAAAAGATCCGTGCCAATGCCGACCGCCAGCGCACCGTGCTCCTCGCCAAGGCTTACGGTGAGTCCGAGCGTCTCCGAGGGGAGGGCGATTCCAAGGCGACCGAGATCTACGCCAAGGCATTCAATCGGAATCCTGAGTTCTACGCCTTCTACCGGAGTCTGGACGCCTATCGCAAGGCCTTCAGCAGCGGCAAAGATGTCATGGTGTTGAAACCGGATTCGGACTTCTTCCGTTACTTCAGCGACAAGAACGGACCCGCAACCCCTTCGGCACAACCCTAATCGGCCGGGGGCCATTGCCCCCGGAACATCCCTATCGCGGCAGATATGTGGCAGGATCTACTCGTTGCTCTCTCGCTCATGCTCGTCCTGGAGGGGCTGATGCCCTTTCTCAGCCCGAGACGCATGCGTGAGACCCTGCGTACCGTTGCCGAGATGGACGACCGTACGCTTCGGATTGTCGGCCTCGTCAGCATGTTGTCGGGTGTCGCGATGCTCTATCTGGTGAGATGACCCATGCCTGACAACCGCTGGCTGCTGCCCGAAGGCATCGAAGAGATCCTGCCGCCCCAGGCGGCGCGGCTGGAACAGATGCGCCGGGAGCTGCTGGACCTCTTCCGTGGCTGGGGCTACGAGCTGATTCTGCCCCCTGTCATTGAATTTCTCGACTCCCTACTGACCGGTTCCGGCAGAGACCTGGACCTCCAGACCTTCAAACTGACCGATCAGGGCAGCGGCCGGCTCATGGGGGTACGGGCAGACATCACGCCCCAGGCCGCGCGCATCGACGCCCATCAGCTCAAGCGCGAGGCGCCGACCCGCCTCTGTTACCTGGGTACGGTGCTGCGTACCCGCTCTGACGGCTTTGGCGGATCGCGCGCACCCTTGCAGATCGGCGCCGAGCTGTTCGGCCACTTCGGCCTGGCCAGCGATTGCGAGATCATCTGTCTGATGATGGAGACCCTGCGGTTAGCGGGTGTAGCGGATGTCCACCTCGACCTGGGGCATGTGGGTATCTTTCGCGGCCTCTCTCGCCAGGCCGGTCTCGACGAGCGCCAGGAGCTGGCCCTGTTCGAGGCACTGCAACGCAAGGCCCTGCCGGAAATCCGGGATCTCCTGAATACGTTTGGCACCCCGGAGCCCCTGCGAGGGATGCTCGGCACCCTGGCCGAATTGAACGGACCCGACGCCCTGCAAAGGGCCGAGGAAGTGCTGGCCGAGGCCGATCCCCCCGTGCGGGAGGCACTCCAGTATCTGCAACGCATCGCCGCCCTGGTCCATGACCGGTTGCCCGAGGTTCCGGTCCACTATGATCTAGCGGAACTGCGCGCCTATCATTATCAGACCGGCGTTGTTTTCGCCGCTTTCGTTCCTGGATCTGGCCAGGAGATCGCCCGTGGCGGCCGTTATGACCATATCGGCGAGAGCTTTGGCCGCGCCCGTCCCGCCACCGGTTTCAGCGCTGATCTCCTGACCCTGATGCGCCGCTCGGCGCGTATGGACAATGGTCCGGATAGGCGTATCCTTGCCCCCGCCGTCGACGACGCCGGGCTGCGGGAGCGGGTGGCCGAATTGCGGAGCCAGGGGGATATCCTGATCTACGAGCTGCCCGGCCAGAGTGGCGATGGGGCGGCCATGGGCTGCACCGCCCGGCTGATCGCCGACGGCGGCGATTGGCGGGTGGAGGAATGGGTTCCAGCGTAGGATGGGTTGAGGTTACGAAACCCATCGCAAGGCCGAGCCCCATCGATGGGTTTCGTAACCTCAACCCATCCTACGAACCTCACCACATCCTACAAAACAAACAACCTTGATTGAGATCGAGAGACTATGGGTAAGAATGTTGTAGTGATCGGCACCCAGTGGGGTGATGAAGGCAAGGGCAAGATCGTCGATCTGCTCACCGACAAGGCGCATGCGGTGGCTCGCTTCCAGGGCGGCCATAATGCCGGACATACCCTGGTGATCGACGGCAAAAAGACCGTCCTGCACCTGATCCCTTCCGGCATCCTGCGCGACAAGGTGCGCTGCCTGATCGGTAATGGCGTAGTGCTCTCTCCGGACGCACTGCTCACCGAGATCGACAAGCTGGAGCAGAACGGGGTCCCGGTCAGCGAACGCCTGGGCATCTCCGAGTCCTGTCCCCTGATCCTGCCCTATCACATCTCCCTCGATCAGGCCCGCGAGAAGGCCCGTGGCAACAAGGCCATCGGCACCACCGGCCGCGGCATCGGTCCCGCCTACGAAGACAAGGTCTCCCGGCGTGGCATCCGTCTCGGCGAGATCTTCGATCAGGCCCGTATTGCCGACCGCCTGCGCGAGGTGATGGACTACCACAACCACGCCCTCAAGCATTACTTCAATTTCGAGACCGTCGATTACCAGCAGGTACTGGATGTTCTCATGGCTCAGGCCGAACGCATCCGGCCCATGGTGGAGGATGTTACCGGCACCCTGCACGCCTATCGCCGCGCGGGCATGAACGTCATGTTCGAAGGGGCACAGGGGGCGCTGCTCGACATCGACCACGGCACCTATCCCTACGTAACCTCCTCCAACACCACCGCCGGCGGTGCCGCTTCGGGCACCGGCGTGGGGCCGCGTTATCTCGATTATGTGTTGGGCATCGTCAAGGCCTACACCACCCGCGTCGGCGCCGGTCCCTTCCCGACCGAGCTTTTCGACGGCGACGGCAACGGCGACCACCTGGGAACCAAGGGCCACGAATTCGGCGCCACCACCGGCCGCAAGCGCCGCTGCGGCTGGCTCGACACAGTGGCCCTGCGCCGTTCCCTGGACATCAACAGCGTCTCTGGCCTCTGCATCACCAAGCTCGACGTGCTGGACGGCCTCGATACCCTCAAGATCTGCGTTGCCTACAAACTGGACGGCAAGGAAGTGGACACCCCGCCGGCGGGCGCCGACCGCTTCGCCGAATGCCGGCCCGTCTTCATCGAAATGCCGGGCTGGAAGGAATCCACCATCGGCGCCAAGGGCCTGGACGAACTGCCCAAGGCCGCGCGCGATTACCTGGCCAAGGTGGAGGAACTCACCGGCACCCCCATCGACATCATTTCCACCGGCCCCGACCGCGCGGAGACCCTTGTCCTGCGGCATCCGTTCGAAGGCTGAGCGGGCATGAATGAATCCTCCTCTTCACTGAGCCAGTGCCCCTGTGGTTCCGGTTTGGAATACGACGCCTGCTGCGGCCCCATCATTCGCGCCGAGAAGACGGCAGAGAGCGCTGAGGCATTGATGCGGTCCCGTTACACCGCCTATGCCAAGGGCGAGATCGATCATCTGACCGAGACCCTCCATCCCAGCTCCCGGCACGACCATGATGCGGCGGCGGCCGGGCGTTGGGCCGCCGAGTCCCAGTGGCTGGGCCTGGAGGTCCGCAAGGTCATTGAGGGCGGTGCCGGGGATGCGGCTGGCGAGGTTGAGTTTGTCGCGCACTACCGGGAGAAGGGTGGGTTGAGGAAACACCACGAGGTGGGCCTCTTCACCCAGGAAGAGGGGCGTTGGTATTACATGAGCGGCAAGCAGGTGAAGCCGGAGACAGTGCAGCGAGAGGCCCCGAAGGTGGGCCGCAACGATCCCTGCCCCTGCGGCAGCGGCAAGAAGTTCAAGAAGTGCTGCGGGAGTGGAAGGCCCTGACCAGCCTGTAGATATCGCAATTCGCAGGAGCCCTACTGTGAAAGTCGCGTAGCGCGCGTTTGCACCCCCGCGCTACGGGAGGACGTGTTCAAGATCCTGGTGCTGGGCGTACTGCGTCTGGGGCTCAATGCCGATTACGACCGCATCCAGGAGTTGGCCAACCAGCACCGCACGATTCGGCAGTTCCTGGGCCACGGCGACGGGTATGACGAAGAGCGCTACGGTCTGCAACGCCTCCGCGACAACCTGCGGCTGTTCACCCTCGAAATCCTCCTGCACCACCAGGTCGCCCAGCAACGGACCGACGAAAAGGTCGCCATCGCCATCACTCGCGAGACGAAGGCCCGCTATATGCCGGGCGTTGCCGGTAAGCGGCCCATGTAGCGATAGTATCACTACGCATCACTTAGGTCTGGGATTGGGGGTTTTCGTTCTGGCACTAAATATATGCCCCCATGTACACCAGGGTACGCCGCAGCCCGGTCGATAATAATCGAGGTGCAGTCAGGCGTGGATGACGAGCTTGTGTTCCCCGTGCCAAAGGGCGAGATGGGCAGAATCACCAATCACGGCTGGAGGAGCGCATGGAATGAAGCCCGGCTGCCGAAGGATGGACATGTGACCGGGGTTCACAACCTCCGACACACCTTCGCCGAACGCTTGGCCGAAACCTGGGTATCAATGGATAAAGCGGGTATTGGGCTACGAAAGCGGCGGGGTCGCCTCCCGTTACACCGGCCCCATGATTCATGATTCGGCAGATGCTGGAGGCTGTTGAACGGGCGGCAAGGGAAAACGGTCCCAAGGGCGGTTGTTACACAAATCACTACACAGGGAAACAAGAAGGCCGGGCAAAGCCGGCCTAAGTGCTTGAAACATTTGGTGGGCGCGGCAGGGTTCGAACCTGCGACCCCTGCCGTGTGAAGGCAGCGGTCTGCGCACAAGTCATTATTAATCAATAGGTTACGCTTGCCGATCCCACGCAAAAATGACCTGAGATGACACGGAATGACAGGGATCGACTGCTGGCAGTCATAGAATAGGCATAGTCCCCGGAGTCCCCTCGACCTTCGGCTTGCGCTCCTTGGCGGACAGCGAGGGATGAAGTTCCTCATGCCGCCCCGTACAAACAGCACCGCTGGTCTGCCGTGCCCGCAGAGTTGGCTGCCGATGGCCAGCACCTGATCAGCGCAGCGCGTTCAGCACTTTTTCGGCTTCTGGCCAAGGCAGCCGTCGCTTGCCCGTCTTCATTCGGTCGAGTGCCTTGAAGGCGTTGTCGACT
>JAHJDE010000070.1 GCA_018812525.1 Gammaproteobacteria bacterium | reverse complement strand
TAGGTCAGATTTGGTCGAACCGATTGAGCAAAACCGCAGGCGTAGCAGCGCTACGTCGAGGATTTTGCGATTGAGGTTCGGCCAAATATGGCCTGAAGACGAGATGCAAGATGCTCAAGTTATTCTTGCTCGACGCCTAACGGCCATATGGCCTCGATGGGGTCAATAGGGTTGCCCGCGCCTAAATCACCCGGTCATTCCCCCCATCCACCGGCACCTGGGCAGCAGTGGTCTTGGCAAACAGCGGGCCGCACATCTCGGCGGCCAGTTCGGCCACGTCGCGGGAGCGGACCTCGGTCTTGAGGATGTTCTTGGTCTTGTACTGTTCCACGGTCAGCCCGTAGTGGGCGGCGCGGGCCTGAAGGACCTCCTCGGTCCAGATCCCGGTATCAAAGACGGCGTCGGGGTGGAGGCTGTTGATACGGATGCCGTCGGCGCCCCACTCCAGGGCGGCCACGCGCATGAGCTGGTTGAGGGCGGCCTTGGAGGCGGAATAGGCTGCCGCGCCGGGGCCGGGAGCGGGGACGTTCTTGGAGCCGATCACCAGCACGCGGCCCTTGTTGGGCGCCAGCCTGAGCAGGGGATGAGACTCGCGCAGCAGGGCCAGGTTGGCGTCGAGATTGACCGCCATCACCTGGCGCCACAGCCCATCGTCCAGCTCGGCGATGCGTTTGCCGCCGGGGAACATCCCGGCGTTGAGGATCAGCATGTCGAGGCCGCCGAAGCGGCGCACCCCCTGCTCCAGGGCGGCACGCAGGGCATCGCGATCGGTGATGTCGCCGGGGATGCCGAGAAAGTCGGCACGATGGAACAGCCCCTCGATCGCCGGGTTGAGATCGAGCCCGATGACCGCCGCGCCCCGCGCCAGCAGGGATTCGACACAGGCCAGGCCGATGCCGGAGGCGGCGCCGGTGACCAGGGCCACCTCGCCCTGAAACAGGGGCGATTTGCCGCCCTTGCGCAGCTTGGCCTGCTCCAGCTCCCAATATTCCATGTCGAAGAGGTCCTTTTCGGGCAAGGCCCGCCAGCCGCCGAGCCGTTCGGCGCGCTGGATGATCTCCATCGTATGGCGGTAGATGTCGGCGCCGATGGCGCAGTCCTTGGCCGTTTTTCCCGCCGTCAGCAGGCCCAGTTCCGGGTCGAGGATCACCCGCGGGGCCGGGTCGAGCATCCGCACCGGGGTGCGGGCCTGGGGGGCGTGGGTCTCGAAATAGGCGCGATAGGCGGCGGCGTAGGCCGCCACGTCACGGCCGATCTGGGGCAGGGGCTTGGTGCGGATCACATGGTCCGGGGTCGCCGGACCCTGCTGGCTGATGCGGTCCAGATCATCGCGGGCGGCGAAGGCGAGGTCCGCCGGTCCCTGCCAGGCGCGTAGCAACATCGGGGAACCGGTGGCCTGGCTGACCGCTTGGCGCAGCCCAGCCAGTTCCAGCCGGCTCGCCTCCTTGGCCGGTCTCGTGCCGGGTTCCGGCAAATCCCAGGCCCCCTGGGCCTTCAAATACCCCTCGGCCCGGTTCACCAGGTCGATCATGCGTTCGTAGGACGCCTTCGCGGTATCGCCGAAGGAGAAGATGCCGTGGTTCATCAGCACCATGCCGATGGTTTGGGCGCCGGCCTCGGCGGCGAAGCGCTCGGCCACCCGCCGGGCCAGGTCGAAGCCCGGCATGACGTAGGGAATGATCACCACCGCGTCGCCGTAGATCGCCCGGATGCGCTCCAGGCCGCCGTCCGTATTGGTGAGGGTGACGATCACATCGGCGTGGGTGTGATCAACGAATTTGAACGGCAGCACCGCGTGCAGGATGGCCTCGACCGAACCGGTGGGCGCACTGGCAAGGGTCTGCTGGGTCTTGAGTTCGTTGACCATCTCCAGGTCGGAGAGGCGGTCCAATTTGGCCAGCTTGAGCAGATGGGCCATGCGGATGGGGGTGAAGCCCGCCGCCTCGATGGTCGCCAGGTCCCAGCCGCTGCCCTTGACGTAGAGGATCTCTTCCTCCTCCCCGACCCGGTTGGTCTCCCGGATCTTGACCGAGGTATTGCCGCCGCCGTGCAGTACCAGGGCCGAGTCCTGACCCAACAGCCGCGAGCTGTAGACCCGCAACCCCAGATCCCCCGCGTGACGGACCGCCTCGTCGTCGTTCCACCGATTTTCCGCCATGAACATTTCCCCGTATCAGTGATGAGGCCGCCATTATAACCTTGGGTGCCCTCGCTTCATTATGGCAAGATACGCCATATGCGAAAGGCCCTGCTATTGTTCGAGGACAAGACCCGTTACCCGGACGGCGCGGTGCTGGAGATGCGCCTCTGGCGCCTGCCGGAAACCGATACGGAACGAGCCCACGGCTTGAAGTACAGCCTCTATTACGGCAAGGACGGCAAGCGGCCGGTAGGCTACGACAACGAGCGGGGCAAGGGCGACCACCGGCACTACGGCGATCGGGAAGGGCCTTATGCCTTCACCACGCCGGAGCAGTTGGTGGCCGATTTTCTGGCGGACGTGGAACGGGAGAGGAGCAAGCAATGACGAGTACCCTGCATTTGCATGTCGGCAGCACCCAGGACATGGGGCAGCGCTTCGCGGAGGCATTCCGGCGCGGCGAGGCGGGAGAGCCGTTAGATGAGCGCCACATCACCTTTCTGGACCTGCCGGAGATGATGGCCGCCCTCAGTCCCCGTCGCCTCGAACTGTTGCGTCACCTGCACCGGGAGGGCGCGGAGAGCATCATGGCCCTGGCGCGCGCCCTGGGCCGCGATTACAAGCGGGTCCATGCGGATGTGGCCCTGCTGGAAGCATCCGGCTTGATCCTGCGCATCGAGGGTCGGCTGACCGCCCCCTGGGACGCACTGGCGGCGGAGGTGGCGCTATAGGGGTTCCCTATAGCGATTCCATCCGGCCTGACGCCCGCCATACCATCGGTCATCATCCCCCGGCCGCAAATATGGTGAAATAGCCCGAAACCACATGATAGGGAGCCCCTCGATGTCCGTCCTCAGCATCACCACCACGCCCTTCGGCGACCAAAAACCCGGCACCTCCGGCCTGCGCAAAAAGGTCCGGGTCTTCCAGCAGCCCCACTACCTGGAAAACTTCGTCCAGGCGATCTTCGATACCCAGCCCGACCTGAAGGGCGGCATGCTGGTGCTCGGCGGGGATGGCCGCTACTACAACCGGGAGGCGATCCAGATCATCCTGCGCATGGCGGCGGCCAACGGGGTGGATTCGGTCCTGGTCGGCAAGGGCGGCATTCTCTCCACCCCCGCTGCCTCGCACCTGATCCGTTATTACGAGGCCCAGGGGGGCATCATCCTCTCCGCCAGCCACAACCCCGGCGGCCCGGACGAGGACTTCGGCATCAAGTTCAATACCCCTAACGGCGGTCCCGCGCCCGAGAAAGTAACCGAGGCGATTTACGCCCGCACCAAAGAGATCACCCAATACCGGACCCTGAACGGCGAGGACCTGGACATCGACAGCCCGCGTCAGTTCCAGCTCGGCGGCATGGACGTGGAGGTGATCGATTCGGTCTATGCCTACGCGGAACTGATGCAGGAGCTGTTCGACTTCGACCGCATCCGCAACTTCTTCAACGCCACCCACTTCCGCATGCGTTTCGACGCCATGCACGCCGTGACCGGTCCCTATGCCAGCTACATCCTGGAGGAACTGCTGGGCGCCCCGCCCGGCTCCGTGATCAACGCCGAGCCCAAGCCCGACTTCGGCGGTCACCACCCCGACCCCAATCTGGCCCATGCCCAGGAACTGGTGGCCCTGACCCAGGGGGCCCAGGGGGTCGATTTCGGCGCCGCCTCCGATGGCGACGGCGACCGCAACATGATTCTGGGCCGCGACTTCTTCGTCACCCCCAGCGACAGCCTCGCCGTCATGGCCGCCAACGCCACCCTCATCCCCGCCTTCAAGAGCGGCATCGTCGGCGTTGCCCGCTCCATGCCCACCAGCCAGGCCCCGGACCGGGTCGCCGACATGCTCGAAATACCCTGTTACGAGACCCCCACCGGCTGGAAATTCTTCGGCAACCTGCTGGACGCCGGCAAGATCAGCCTCTGCGGTGAGGAGAGCTTTGGCACCGGCTCAAACCATGTGAGGGAGAAGGACGGTCTCTGGGCCGTGCTGTTCTGGCTCAACCTGCTGGCGGTGCGGGGCCAGTCCGTGGCCGAGATCGTCCGCGCCCACTGGAAAAAGTTCGGCCGCAACTACTACACACGCCACGACTACGAAGGCCTGGACAAGGCCGCTGCCGACAAGCTGATGAAGCAGTTGAAGGATGGGCTCGACTCCCTGATGGGCGACGAATTCAACGGCTATCGGGTCAGCTATGCCGATGATTTTGCCTACACCGACCCGGTGGACGGCAGCATCTCCAAAGACCAAGGCATCCGCATCGGCTTCAAGGACGGCTCCCGCATCATCTTCCGCCTCTCCGGCACCGGCACCGAGGGCGCCACCCTGCGCCTCTACCTGGAGAGCTTCGAACCCGACCCGGCCAAACATAACCAGGACACCCAGAAGGTCATGCAATCCCTGATCGAGGTCGCCGAGATGCTGGCCAATATCAAGGGCATCACCGGACGGGATGCGCCGACGGTGATCACCTGATCATCGCCCCGCCCAGGTGAGCAATCCCTTGATAGGCTGAAAGCGCAGGGAGCGGTCGATGTTCTGGTCGGAAATCCTGATATTGCTGCTGGTTACCCTGGCCAACGGCGCGCCGATCCTGGCGCACCGGCTGCTCGGTGATCGCCTGGCCCGGCCCCTCGATGGCGGCTTGCTTCTGGCTGATGGCCGCCCCCTGCTGGGTTCCTCGAAGACAATCCGTGGGCTCCTATCTTCCCTCGCCGTGACGCCCCTGGCCGCCATGTCCCTGGGCCTGCCCTGGGAACTGGGCCTGGTGGTGGCCGCCTTCGCCATGCTCGGCGACCTCTGCTCCAGCTTCCTCAAGCGGCGCATGGGCCTGGCCCCCAGCAGCATGGCATTGGGGCTGGATCAGGTCCCCGAATCCCTGTTCCCCATCCTGGCCTGCCGCGAGGCGATGGGGATCTCCTGGATGGGCGCGGTCCTGCTGGCACTGGCCTTCGTGGTCCTGGAACTGGTGCTGTCGCAAATCCTCTTCCACCTGCGGATTCGCAACCGGCCCTATTGATCGGGAGGTCCGGTAGGTCGGGTTACCGTGAAAGTCGCGAAGCGCTCGTTTGCCCCCTCTCCCTCCCGGGAGAGGGTTGGGGAGAGGGAACGATCAGGCCTGTCCTGAGCGGAGTCGAAGGAAGCGGAGTCGAAGGAAGCGGAGTCGAAGGAAGCGGAGTCGAAGGAAGCGCAGTCGAAGGGGGCGAGACGGCCTTTCATCCTTTCGGGGTGGCTCGGCTCTCCCCATGATCGTTAGGCGGCATTCCCGCAGAAAAAACCGCCGGGAGCGGTTTTTCGCGCAAGCCCCCGGAGGGGTGAGGTGCAGGAAGCACCGAACAAACTCGACATCCGGCGCCGATCGCCGGGTTACGGCGCGCTTCATCCCCGGCGGATCGGAACCTCAAAATGGCATGCGCGCCTAACCCGACCTACAGGAGCGCAACAGTGCTAGAGCCCCCGGATAGTCGATGGCGGCGATGCGTTGCAATAGCCCCCCCGCCGCCTCGCCCAGTCCGGCGCGCAGCAGGTCCGCCTCCTGGCGCGCCAGGCTCCCCGCCTCCATGTCGTCCTGATCCAGTAGCCGATCCAGGCGATCCAGCACCTCGGACAGACGGGTCCGATCCGGAGGTGCGGCGGCCGTCCCGGCGGGCCGTTCCGGCAGGCCCCGGATGGCCTCCAGCAGGGGCGGCAAGGCCTCCATCAAGGCACTGTAATGGCGCTCGATCTCGACCCGATCGGCATCCTGCCGGATGGCCATCTGCAAACGATCGGATGATTCAAAGACCCGCCGCGCCCCCAAATTGCCGGCGACGCCCTTGATGGCGTGGGCGATCATCCGGACCTCCTCCAGATCCCCCGCTGCCATGCGTTCGCAGAGCCTGTCCCGATTTTCCCCCTGGTGCTCGGCGAACAGGGCGAGCAGACGCAGATAGCTGGACATCTTGCCGCGCACCACCCGCAGCCCCTGTTCCACGTCCAGGCCGGGGATGGCCTCCAGCAATTCCCGATCCGTCGTCTCCGGAAGGGCCATAGCCGGGGTGGCCGGGGTGGGTGGGACGAAGTCCGAGGCCGACTCCATCACCGGCAGCCACTTGAGCAGGGTGGCGTAGAGGGCATCCGGGTCCACCGGCTTGGCGACGAAGTCGTTCATGCCGGCCGCCAGACAGGCGCGGCGGTCCTCCTCGAAGACATTGGCGGTCATGGCCAGGATCGGCAGGCCCTCCCGGCCCGCCAGGGCACGGATGGCGCGGGTTGCCTCCAGCCCGTCCATCTCGGGCATCTGCATATCCATCAGGATCAGATCGAAGGGCTCGGCACCCGCCTTGGCCAGCGCCTCCCGGCCGTTCTCCGCCGTCTCCAGCCGCAGCCCTGCCCCTTGCAGCAGTTCGAGGGCCACCTCCCGGTTGACCGGGTTGTCCTCGGCCAGCAGGAGCCGTGCCCCGCCGTGGAGTTTGCGCACCGCCGCCTCGCCATTGGTCAGGGGCCGAACCGAGGCAGCGGTCTCGACCGGCTGGCCCCGGCCGAATCGCGCGGTGAACCAGAAGCAGCTTCCCCTGCCCGGCTCGCTCTCCACCCCCGCGTCGCCGCCCATAAGCCGCGCCAGACGGCGGGTGATGACCAGCCCCAGGCCGGTGCCGCCGTATTTGCGGCTGGTCGAGGCATCGGCCTGGGCAAAGGGCTCGAAGAGCAGCGCCTGTTTCTCCGGAGGGATGCCGATGCCGGTATCCCGCACCTCGAAACGGACCCGAATGGACTCCCCGCCCTTGTCCAGGGGCTCGGCGCTCAGGCTGATGCCGCCGTGCTCGGTAAACTTGAGGGCATTGCTCACATAATTGAGCAAGGCCTGGCGCAACCGGGTGGGGTCGCCGCGCAGCCAGAGGGCGGCTTCGCCGCCATGGACCTCGACGGTCAGCCCCTGGGCGGCGGCCTGTTCCGCGATCAGGGAGTGGACGTTGTCCAGGACGCCCCCCAGCAGAAAATCGGTCTGCTCCAGTTCCAGGCGGCCCGACTCGATCTTGGAGAGATCCAGGATGTCGTTGATGACCGACAGGAGATGGCGGCTGGCATCGTCGATCTTGCCCAGTTGCTCACGCTGCCGGGGGGTCAACCCGTCTCGCCGCAACAGATGGGTGAGGCCGAGGATGGCATTCATGGGGGTGCGGATCTCGTGGCTCATGTTGGCCAGGAAGCTGCTCTTGGCCCGGTTGGCCGCCTCCGCCTGTTGCCGCGCCTCCTCCAACTCGGCCGTGCGTTCCGCCACCATTGCCTCCAGGTGGAGACGGTAACGCTCCAGCTCCAGGGCGATGCGCTTGCGGTCGGTGATGTCGCGGTTGGTCCCGTGGCGGCCCAGGAATTCGCCGGTCTCGTTGATGAGGGGTTCGCAGTGGTGGGCGATCCAGCGCGGGGTGCCGTCGCGGTGCGTGATGCGGTACTCGAACTCCTTGGAATCGGCCCTCAAGCCCACATGGGAGAGAAAGTCGTCGCGGTCCTGCGGATGGATGATGCGGGACATCAGCTCGGGGTCGTCGATGAAGGCCTGCGGGGGATAACCGGTCATGCGCTCGCAGGCCGGTGAGAGGTAGAGATAACAGCCGTCCGTCCCCAGCCAGAAGATGCAGTCGTTGGCCTTCTCCGCCAGCAGGCGGAAGCGCTCCTCCGATTCGGCCAGGAGGAGCCGTTCCCGCTCCAGGGAGTCTGCCATGCCGTTGAAGGCCAGCCCGATGCGGCCGAACTCCCCCGGCAGGGAGCCGATGGGGCTGTTCAGATCGCCGCCGGCGACGGCCTCGATGCCCTGCTCCAGGGCGACCAGGGGCTGGGAGACATGGCGCCGCACCAGCCAGGCGATGACCAGCCAGATCAGGAGGAACAGGCCGGCGCCCCAGACCAGGTTCCCCAGGAGGTGATTCAGCAGACGCTCCCGGACATAGCCGGCGGGGACCTTGATGCTGAGGATGCCGCGCAGGTCGCCCACCTTGTAGCCGAAGGCGCTGTCGTAGCGTTCTTGGATGGTCTCAGGCGCGTCCTTCGCGGGGCCATGGCACTCCAGGCAATAGGTCTCGATCCAGATGGGACGGGCATAGAGGAAGTAGGGCGAACCATCCGCAGCGGTGTAGGTGACGAAACGCCGCTCCACTTGGGGATGGCGGCGGAAATAGTCCATCACCTCCAGCTCCGCCTTGTCGGCCCGCTGAGCGGGGTTACGCGGCTGGTCGGAGACGTTGTTGAAGGAGAAACCGCTCTTGTCCCAGTGCTTCAGATCCCTGGAGATCCGGTTCAGGGCATGGGCGGGCAGGAAGCCCAGGGTCTTGTCGTTCAGGGGCAGGCCGCTGTCTATAAACTGGTGGTGATAGATACGGCGGGTGGCCATGAGCACGCTGCGGATGCGATCGGCCGAGGCCACGAGATCGGCCTCGGCCGCCGCCCGCTCCCGCTCGTGGGCGAGGTACTGGAAGACGGAGAGGCCGACGGCGACCACCAGGCCGATGAAGAGAAGAAGTTTGCGTTCGAGGCTCATGGTGCGGTTCTCATTGGCGGCCCGACCGGGGTCTCCATGGACTCAATTGTAGCCCTTCGTCCCGGGCTTGACTGATCGTTCCCATGTCCTGTGCGGGAAACCTGTAGGGGCGAATTCATTCGCCCTGAACCCGGTTTTTGCCATGGGCGAATAAATTCGCCCCTACATGAAGCGCCGACCGAGAGACGTGAATTACGCCGCCATACCGTAGGAGCGCCTTGCAGCAGAATTTGGCTCCAAAGCACTCCGGCACTCAAGGAACCCTAGAAATTCGCATCCCGGAGTTGCCGCAATAGCTCCAGCGCCTCGGGATAAAGGAATTGCTCGACCCGCTGGATCAGCTCCTCGGCCTCGGAGCCAAAGGCGGCGCGGATCAGGTCCGCCTGTCGCGCCAGAAGGCTATTGGCCATCATGTCATCCATGGCCAGCAAAGGTTCCAACTCATCCAATAGCTGGCGAATCCGTGCCCAGTCCGGCGTGGCGGGGGCAGCCAACGGCTCTGTTCCCGCCAGGGGCAGGGGCAGGACGGCTTCCGGCAATTCACCGGTGAACGAACCCTTGCCAAGACGGGCGGTAAACCAGAAGAGGCTCCCCCTGCCCAGCTTGGTCCCGATCCCGGCGTCCCCCCCCATGAGCCGCGCCAGGTGGCGGGTGATGGCCAGTCCCAGGCCCGTCCCGCCCTGCCGGCGGGTAAAGGTGGCATCGACCTGTTCGAAGGGTTCAAACAAACGGGGCTGGTCGTTGACCGGCACACCTATGCCCGTATCCTCCACCTCGAAGCGCAGCAGGAGGTCCCGTTCCGTCTCGTCCTCCACCCGTACCCGCAAGATGATGTAGCCCCGTTCGGTAAACTTGACCGCATTGTCCAGGTAGTTGAGCAGGGCCTGTTTCAGATGGGCCGGGTCGCCAGTCAGGCGTTCCGGCAGGGGGACGGCCTCGATGCTGAATTCCAGTGGCTTGCCGTCCAGTTTGCGGCGAGCCAGGGAATTCAACTGATCCAGCAGGGCGCGGGGCGAGAATTCACCCCTCTCCAGCACGAACCGCCCCGTCTCGATGCTGGAGAGATCCAGCAGATCGTTGATCATCGTCATAAGACGATCCGAGGCAAGCCGGATCTTTTCCAACCGGACCTGCTGGCCGGGGTTCGTCAGCTCACGGCCAAGGGCGTGGACATTGCCGACGATGGCGTTCATGGGGGTGCGGATCTCGTGGTTCATGTTGGCCAGGAAGGCGCTCTTGGCCAGATTGGCCGACTCTGCTATCTGTTTGGCGCGGATGAGTTCGACGGAGCGCTCGTTCACCAGCTCCTCCAGGTGGTGGCGGTGGCGATCCAGCTCCTCGGCGACATGTTTCTTCTCGGTGATGTCCTGAAAGACCGTCACGGCCCCCCGGCCGGCGCCCCAGCGATCCAGGGGGGCCACGGTCAGCTCCACGGGAAAGCCCGTGCCGTCCTTACGGAGGAACCACTCCTCGCAGCGGCGGAGCTGGCCATCCTCGATGGTGCGAAAGATGGGGCACTGGTCCACGGGATAGGGTTCGCCGTCGGACCGAAAGCCATGGAAGAGCCTGTGCTGAGGCTGGCCCAGTACCTCTCCCTCGGTGAAACCGAGCATGGCCAGGGCTGCGGAATTGATGAAGGTGCAGAGCCCCTTGTCATCGATGCCATAGACCCCCTCACCCAAGGCGGAAAGGACCTCGCGATGCAGGGTCTCGCTCTCTCGCAGGGTCTCGTCCAGCCACTCGACCCGCAGCAGTTCCAACAGGCGGTGCTGGCTGAGGACGCCGTGCAGACGGCCGCTCTCATCCATCACCGGCAGGTGGCGAATATTGTGCCGGGCCATGAGCCGCACGGCTTCGTCGAAGGTACTGCCCCTGGGAAGGCTGACCAGGGGGCCGTGCATGACGTCGGCCAGGATCAAGCCGGCCAAATCGGGCCTCTCCGCCATGAGGAGCGGCAGGTCACGCTCGGTGAGGATGCCTTGGGGCTGGCCATCCGCCATCACCAGCACGAACTCCCTGCCCTCCTCGATCATCAGTTCCAGTGCCCCAGTAACGGTATCGCCGGGTGCCAGCAAGGGGATCTCCCGTTCCACGAGCTGATCCAGATCACCCAGACGGCTCAGCACATCCAATCCCAAGCGCCCGCGCAGGTCGGTTTCAGTGATCAGGCCGCGCAGCTCGCCGTATTCATCCACCACCACCAGGTGACGGATGTCATGCTGGCGCAACAGGCTGAAAGCGGTGCGGAAATCGAGATTCTCCGGGGCGGTGCAGAGGGGCCGGCTCATCAGGCCGCCCAGGGGGGTAGAGGCGGCCATGCCCCGGTGCAGGAGACGCACCACGTCCCGCTCGGTGAGGATGCCGATGGGCCTGGCCCCCGCCACCACCACCAGGCAAGAGATCCGGTGATTCGCCATGATCCGTACCGCCTCCCCCAGCGTGTGCGTGGGGAGAATGGCCTCGACCTGGGGGCTCATGATGTCGGCAAGGCGAAGTTCGGCGAGTGGCTTCATCTCTTTTCGTTCCCAATAATCATCAACGAATCCTCTTGTCCGGTGGATGCGCTCCGCTTATCCACCCCGCAATCCATCCCGTGCCCGGCGCAGGGTATCCACTGCCTGGGGGTAGAGACATTGTTCGATGCGCTGGACCAGTTCCTCACCGAGGTTGCCGAGCGCGGATCGAAGCAGGTCCTCGTTGTCGCCAGCCAGACGGTTGGCCCGCATGTCATCCTGGGCCAGGAGGGGTTCCAGCTCGGACAGCAAGGCGCGGAGGCGGAGGGTTTGACCCTCGGCTAGCACCGGCCGGGCCCGCGTCTGCGCCAGGATAGCGAGAATCGCCGCCGCCAGGGTCCGATAGCCGGACTCGATCCCGGTTACCCGCCCCTCGATCCCGGCCGGATCGCCGTCCTCCCGGATCATCTGTTCCAGTTCGGCCGATTGCATCCGGAGCTGGCTGGCGCCCAGGTTGGCCGAGGCCCCCTTGAGGGAGTGGGCGATGAGCCGTGCCGCTTCCCGATCACCGGCCGCCAGGCGTTCGCGCAAGCTGACCATATCCTGGCCGTGGGCGGCGGCGAAATGGGAGAGGATGCGCAGATAGGGGCCGACCTTGCCGTTCAGGGTATTGAGCCCGGCGGCGGTATCCAGGCCGGGGATGACCGAGAGGGCGGCCAGGCGCTCAGCATCGGCATCCCCTGTCCCGCTGGCCGGTGCTGGCGGGACCGATGCCGAAGCGGTCTGCTCCGGCAGCCACTGGAGCAGGGCGGCATAGAGGGCATCGGGTTCCACCGGCTTGGTGACGAAGCCGTTCATCCCCGCCCCCAGGCAGGCGCGGTGGTCCTCCTCGAAGGCGTTGGCGGTCATGGCCAGGATCGGCAGCCCCGCCCGGCCCGGCAGGGCGCGAATGGCGCGGGTGGCCTCCAGCCCGTCCATGCCGGGCATCTGCACGTCCATCAGGATCAGGTCGTAGGGAAGGTCTTTCGCCTTGGCCAGGGCTTCAAGTCCGTCCTGGGCCGTCTCCACCGCCAACCCAGCCCCTTGCAGCAGCTCCACCGCCACCTCGCGGTTGATGGGATTGTCCTCCGCCAGCAGGAGGCGGGCGCCAGCCTTGCGGCGGCGCAGTTCCGCCTCGCCGCCGCCGGGGGTGGCGAACACCGGCTGCTGTGCCACCTCGCGCCCCCGTGCCAGGCAGGCGGTGAACCAGAAGGTGCTGCCCCGGCCCGGCTCGCTCTCCACCCCCGCCTCGCCGCCCATGAGTTCGGCCAGGCTCCGGGTGATGGCCAGCCCCAGGCCGGTGCCGCCATATTTGCGAGTGGTGGAGCTGTCGGCCTGCTGGAAGGATGCGAAGAGGCGGGCTTGCTGAACCGGCGAGATGCCGATGCCGGTGTCGCTCACCTCGAAGCGCAGCCGGAGGGCGCTCGGGGTCTCCTCCTCCACCTGGGCGCGCAGGGTAATGCCGCCCCGCTCGGTGAACTTGACGGCATTAACGGCATAGTTGAGCAGGGCCTGACGCAGGCGGGTGGGGTCGCCGCGCAGCCAGGGACAGGCGTCGCACTCCACCTGGATGTCGAGCCCCTTGGCCCTGGCTTGCTCGGCGATCAGGGCGCGGACCTGATCCAGCAGGGCACCCAGGTGGAAATCGGTACGCTCAAACTCCAGGCGCCCGCTCTCGATCTTGGAGATGTCCAGGATATCGCTGATGATCGAAAGCAGGTGTTGGGCCGAGGTAGCGATCTTCTCCAGATGATCCGCCTGCTTGGGCGTCGGCTGGTCCCGCTTCAGCAGGTGGCTGAGGCCGACGATGGCATTGAGGGGGGTGCGGATCTCGTGACTCATGTTGGCCAGGAAGGCGCTCTTGGCGCGGCTGGCGGCCAGGGCCTGTTCCATTGCATCCTCCAACTGGGTGGTGCGCTCCTCCACCAGTTCCTCCAGGTGGTGGCGGTGGCGGTCCAGTTCCGCGCCCATGCGCTTGCGTTCGGAGATGTCCTCCTTCACCGCCACATAGTGGGTGATGCGCCCGTCCGCCTGGTGGATGGGGGTGATGATGGCGAACTCCACGTACTCGCTGCCGTCCTTGCGGCGGTTGATGAACTCCCCCTTCCAGACGCGGCCCTGGGTCAGGTTGTTCCAGAGACAGTCGTAGGTGGCGCGGGGCGTCTTGCCCGTCTGGAGGATGCGCGGGTTCTGGCCCAGTGCCTCCTCCCGGCTGTAACCGGTATTGCGCACGAAGGCCGCGTTGACGTACTCGATGCGGCCCTCCAGATCGGTGATGGCGATGCTCTCGGGGCTCTGCTCCACCGCCAGGGAGAGCTTGCGGAGCTGCTCCTCGGTGCGCCGCCGCTCGGTGATGTCGCGGGCGATGCCGAGTACGCCCACGAGCCGGCCGGCGGTATCGAACATGGGGGTCTTGATGGTCTCCAGCAGCTCCTTGTGTCCATCGTCGGCGTAGCTGACCTCTTCCTCGTTGATCGATGGCCCCCCGGCGGCGATGGCGGCGAGGTCCTTGGCGCGGAAGAAATCGGCCAGCGCCTTGTCCACGAAGTCGTGGTCCGTCTTGCCGAGGATCTCCGCCTCCCTGGCCCCGTATAAACGCTCCATCCGCCGGTTACAGGCCAGGAAGACCCCCTGGGGGTCCTTGAGCCAGACCAGGTCCGGCAGGGTATCGATCAGGGTGCGGAAGAAGGCCTTCCTATCCGCCAGCTCCCGATAGGGGGCCAGCAGGGCACTGGCATAGGCCGCCTGATAGATCATCAAATACCCCAGGACCTTGTAGACATGCCCCAGGAGATTCATGAGGTCCGTGAGGTTGCCGTAGAGGGTGAAGAACATCTCGGACAGACCCAGGATCCAGGCCCCGGCGGCGAGCCAGAGGAGCTCCCGCCGCCCGCCCCTGTACCCCACCTGCGCCAGTCGGACGGCGGCCAGGGCATAGAGGCCCGCCAGCAGGTATTCCACGTGGATCTTGAAGGACGTCAGCCCCTCGCCGGGGATAAAGGTATGCGGCAGCCAATCGGGATGGAGGAGGCCGAGCCACCAGGTCAGGGATGTGACCGCCAGGCTCCCCGCCAGGGCCAGGGCGTAACCCGTCAGGCTCGAACGCCGCTCGGGGGCGAAGGAGACCAGCAGCAGGATCAGGGCAGCCAGGAGCCGACCGGCCAACCAGAAATTGATGGCCTTCTCGGGGCCGCTGGGCGTCAGGAAGGGGGGCATGCCATCGTAGGAAAGGACATGGACGAAGTCGATCAGCATCACTCCCAGGAAACCCGCGCCGAGGAGGGCGGGCAATTGACGCTCCCGGCCGCGCAGGGTCCAGCTCAGAGAGAAGACCATGGCGGAGACCGCCATAGCGATGAACTCCAGGCCGGTGTGGAGGGGAAGGTAACCGGCAGGGTCCGCGAAGAAACGAAACCGGGGCAGGAATTGGCCAACCGCCAGCAGGCCGGTCAGGATGACCGCCCAGAACAGGGGATCGCGGAGGGTCGTAGCTGCCTTGCCCATGGGGTTTTCTTTTGTGGAGACTGGTTCAATGATAGTCGATGAAACAGATGGGAACCTGCATCCAGTCGCCTGGCATCCAGGGTTGTGAAAGAATTGGCGCCCGCAACCACTGAGGAGCAGATTCATGACCCTAGCCTTTCTCGCCATCGCCTTCGGCCTGGCCCTGCTGGTGTGGAGCGCCGATCGCTTCGTCGATGGGGCCGCCGCCACGGCGCGCTATCTGGGCATGCCGCCGCTCCTGATCGGCATGGTGATCGTCGGCTTCGGCACCTCGGCGCCGGAGATGCTGGTGTCTGGCCTCTCGGCCTGGCAGGGCAATCCGGGCATCGCCCTGGGCAATGCCTACGGCTCCAACATCACCAACATCGCCCTGATCCTGGGCCTGACCGCCCTGATCAATCCCATCGGCGTTCATTCGCAGGTGCTGCGCAAGGAACTGCCGATCCTGATCCTGGTCACCGCCCTCGCGGTCTATCAGCTCTGGGACGGCCAATTGAGCCGTGCCGATGCCTGGGTCCTGCTGGGGGTCTTCGCCGGGCTCATGGGCTGGTCGATCCGTGAGGGGCTCCAGCATCGGGCCGATGCCTTGGCCAGCGAGGTGGAACAGGAACTGTCCGAGGAGGCCACGCCCATCGGCCGAGCGCTGTTCTGGCTGGTGGCAGGGCTGCTGCTTCTGGTTACTGCCTCCCGCATCCTGGTCTGGGGCGCGGTGGCGGTGGCCCAGGGTTTCGGGGTCAGCGACCTGATCATCGGCCTGACCATCGTGGCAGTGGGCACCTCCCTGCCCGAGCTGGCCTCGTCCATCGCCGCCTGCCGCAAGGGGGAACACGACATCGCCCTGGGCAACATCGTCGGCTCCAATCTCTTCAACACCCTGGCAGTGGTCGGCATCGCGGGGATGATCAGCCCCATGGCGGTGGCGCCGGAGGTACTGAGCCGCGACATGGTGGCAATGGGGGGTCTGACCCTCGCCCTCTTCCTGCTCAGCTACGGCTTCCGGGGCGAGGGGCGGATCAACCGCCTGGACGGGGCGATCCTATTGGCCGCCTATATCGGCTACAACGGCCTGCTAGGGCTTAGTCTGGTGGGGTAATTTCGGAAATCTCGCGCAAAGTCGCCAAGACGCAAAGGAACCAAAAAGGGATGCAGGGGCGTTCTGGCCCCCAGCGCGAACCGGCGAATCAGGCGGTTGGATGAATTTATTATCGTTCCCACGCTCCGCGTGGGAATGCAGGGAGGGACGCTCCTGCGTCCCGAGATACACAACGCGACGCAGGAGCGTCGCCGGATGCGTTCCCACGCCAGAGCGTGGGAACGATCAATATTTCAGGCTAATAGAACTGCTTGCACCCCAACGCCACTTCATCCTGATCGCCCCAGCGCACGGCGGGGTTCTGGTTGGGATCGGAGGAGACCTTGCCGTCCATGAGCCGTTCGGCGAACTTGGCGGCGGTGATGCGCTTGCCGGGGAGGTATTCGATGTCGCCGCAGGCCTGATTCATGTATTTCGCCACCTTGCTCACATCCTTGGTGTCGGCATTGGGATCGCCGGTGGCGGTGATGACCATGTAGGCGAGGGCCTTGCGGATCTTGCCGTCGCGGGATGGTGTGGAGTAGTCGTCGAACTCCTTGTAGGTCATGCAGCGGCTGCCGATCTTCCGTTTATAGCGCCAGGCCTCCTCCACCATGGGGACGCGCTCCGCCACTTGATGGCAGACCTCCCCGGCCAGCCGGGCCAGTTTCTCGTCGCGGCCCTCCTCGACCAGGGCGATGCGCCGCTGCATCTCGTCCTCGTAGATCCCCTTCAGGTGATACTGCTCCGTGCCGTAGCCCGGCAGGCTGTTCTCCTGCCGGCCGTAGTGCCTGGGCTGCTTCCAGTAGCGGAAGGAGCCGGCCTTGGGTGCGGGGACGAAGCTGTTGAGGGTGGTGTGCAACAGGGGCTGGACCTTGGCGGGCACGGTGGATTTCAGGTAATGGACCACGCCGTTGCGCTCCACTCGGGTGACGATCTGGCCGTGACCGGCGGTCTCGTTGGCGCCGTATTTGTGCGGCAGGGCCGCCACCACGCCGGGACGGAACCACTTCCGGTTGAGTTGCACCGGATAGGTGTCGCGCATCAGGGTGTTGGTGCTGACCCGTTGGCCGACGTAGGCGACGAAGCGGCGAAATCGCCGCTGGGCGGGCTGATCGTCAAAATCACCCATCTCGTTGTCAATGAGCCCGTTGGCGCCCTGGATGACGAAGGGGAGGCGGTTCTCGTAGGCGAAAATCAACCGGGCGAAATAGACTGCATCGGCGCAATCCTGGGCGATGCCGCCGTATTTCCCCTTCACGAAGATATCGGGGGTGAAATGCTTCCCCAGCCACTGGCCGAAGCGATCCTCCCATTTATCGCTCCACTGGTTCCGGTTCTCCCAGACAGCCGCCTGGGCGGGGGAAAATGAGATCACTAGCAGCAGAAGGATTAGTCCGCGTTTCATCCCAAGACCTCTTTTATCGTTCCCAGGCTCCGCGTGGGAATGCAGGGAGGGACGCTCCTGCGTCCCGAGATACGCGACGCAGGAGCGTCGCCGGATGCATTCCCACGCTCCGCGTGGGAACGATCAAAAACGGCCCCCTCCCCCTTCGGGGGAGGGTTGGGGTGGGGGGAAGGCGGTTGATTCGAGCATTGGCACATCGGACAACCCTTTCCCTCCCCCCAACCCCCTCCCGGGGGGAGGGGGGGGCCGATTGAGGTTCTTGCAAAACTGCAAGAACCTCTTGCGGTTCAGGGATGAACCGCCATTTTCAATGGCCTAAGCCATTGAATATGAGGAAAACGGAAAATCGCATTTTTCCGTCCTTTGGTCCGTAAACGGTACATCCCTGTACCACTTCTCGTTTTCGCCTTGCAAAATGGTCAGGATGGCCATTTTGCAAGTTCCTCGATTAATTAGCATTTCAATAGAACTGCTGGCACCCCAGCGCCGCTTCATCCTGGTCGCCCCAGCGCACGGCGGGGTTCTGGTTGGGATCGGCCGAGACCTTACCGGCCAGGAGGCGTTCGGCGAACCGGGCGGCGGTGATCCGCTTGCCGGGGAGGTATTCGATCTCGCCGCAGGCCTGGTTCAGGTATTTGGCAACCTGATCCACGTCCTTGGGGTCGCGGATACGTTGCTGGGTCGCGGTGGTCACCAGGTAGCCCAGGGCTTTCTTGATCTTGCCGTCCCGAGAGGGGGTCGAATAGGCATCGAATTCCTTGAAGTCCATGCAGCGGCTGCCGATGCTGCCCTTGTACTGCCAGGCCTCGTTGACCACGGGGACGCGCTGGGCGACCTGGGCGCAGACCTCACCGGCCAGGCGGCCCAGCTTCTCGTCGCGGCTCTCCTCGGTGAGGGCGAAGCGCTTCTGCACCTGGTCCTCGAAGATGCCCTTGATCTTGTACTGCTCCGTGCCATAGCCGGGGATCTGCTCGTCCGGAAGCCTGTAGTGCTGGGGCTGCTTCCAGTAGCGGAAGGAGCCGCCCTTGGGGTGGGGCACAAAGATATTGAGGGTGGTGGGCTGCAAGAGCCGGATCTGGGCCGGCACCGTGGATTTCAGGTAGTGGATCACCCCGTTCGGGTCCATCCGCACGACGATCTGGCTGTGGCCGGCGGTCTCCGTGCCGCCGTTGTCTTCATGGAAGAAGGGATTGGGGCCGCCCGCATGGACGGGCTTGCGCGGCAGACCGGCCACCACGCCGGGGCGGAACCAGCGGCGGTTGAGCTGGACCGGATAGGTGTCGTTGAAGAGGGAGTTGCTGCCGACCACGTCGCCCACGAAGTTGATGAAGCGGCGGAAACGGCGCTCCGGCTCCAGGGCGTCGTAGAACCGCATCTCGCTGCTGATCATGCGGGTGACGACATTGTAGGGGCTGTTCATGTCGCCGGTCTTGGGCATCATGATCTGGACCTTCTCCTTCTTATAGGAGCGGAAACGGGGGTCCATGATGACGAAGGGCAGGCCGTTCTCGTAGGCGAAGACCAACCGCGTGAAGTAGGCCGAGTCGGCGCAATCCTGCTTGATCCCGCCGTACTTGCCGTTGACGAAGATGTCCTGGGTCAGGCCACTGGAGATCCACTGGGAGAAACGCTCCTCCCAGGCATCGTCCCATTGGTGCCGGGTCTCCCAGACGGCGGCGGATACGGACGTTTGGAACAGGAGGAGAAAAAGGATCGAGAGACTGCGTTTCATGGGGCCTCGCAGTGGGTTGGTCGCTTCTGACGGCTCTGTAGGGACGCCGAATGTTGGGTTAGGGCGCGCACCAGCCCCATGGAGAAACGAAGCGCCGATGCGTTTGCGCGCCTAACCCAACCTACGAACTTCATTGGGTTCTCTTAGTGCCAGGGGACCAGATCCTCGACGTACACCTTGGCGACAGCGCCGGGGGGCGCGGCCTGGACCGGTTTGTCCACCAGGACGCGGGTCTTGCCGATCTCGACGAAGGAGTTGTTGAGCCATTCGGCATCTTCCACGAACAGCCGCACACAGCCGTGGCTGGCGTTGTAACCGGGCACCTCGGCCGAGCCGTGCAGGGCGATGCCGCCGTTGAAGAAGATGCAGTAGGGCATGGGGGCGCCGCCCTCGTTGACGGGGAAGATCGTGGAGGCGCAGTCGGAGCCCATCTTGCGGATGGTCTGGAAATCACCCTTGGGGGTCGCGCACTTCTCGCCGATGTCCTTGCAATAGCCGCGGCCCGCCGAGATCGGCCCCCATTTCAGGAGCTGTCCGCGCATGTCGTAGGCACCCCAGGCGAGGTCCTTCTGGCTGACCACGACCCTGCTGGTCCTGTCCGCTACCTTGATGAGCCTCGGAAAGGGGGCATAGTCCAACAGACTGGCCGAACCCAGGTCCTTCGGCACCGCGATGACCTGCCCCTTGCGCGGTTCGATGTTCATACGGTTGAGGCGTTGTACCAGCTCACGCTCACGGGAGTTGGGGAAGAGCCTGCCCCAGGTGTCGCCCTTCTTCACCTTGACGCACTTGAACTCGCTCTTCTTGCAGAGCTTGTCGCCAAAGGCTGCCTGGGCGGGAACCGCCAGCGCCAGACCGGTTGCCAGGATAACCATTGCCGAAATCAATTTCTTGTACACGGGACTGCCTCCAAAAGTTCTTTGCCACCCTGCCCACCGGCAAGCGCTGATTTGCGTCAATTATCCAGAGAAAACGTATCAAGTATAGTAGTCCGATTCAATCCTTCACATCTGCATCTGGGATAAGGATCAAATCCCGCGCGCCGCCGCGACCAGCGCCTGCCCCAGGGAGATCCCACCATCGTTGGCGGGGATTTGTTGCGGGAAGAGGACCCGCAGCCCCTGCCCCCGCAACAGATCAACCACCTGCAGCAGCAACAGCCGGTTCTGAAACACCCCGCCGCTCAGGACGAGGGTATCGACTCCCTCACGCCCGCTCAGCAGGCTTGCGGTCTCCGCCACAGCCCTGGCGAGGCCCTGGTGAAAACGGGCGGCGATGACCCCCGGCCCCACGCCCCCTTCCAGGTCGCCCAACACCCGCTCCCAGAGGGGCGCCCAATCGAGCTGGAGAGGGCCAGGCCCCACCTCTACCCGATAGGGATAACCCCTGCCCGACTCCGCCTCAAAACAGGGTTCCGCCAGGGTTTCCAATGCCATGGCCGCCTGCCCCTCGAACCCCTGATACTCCCGGCAGACCCCCAGGGCGGCAGCCAGGGCATCGAAGAGCCGGCCGCAGGAGGAGGCCGGCGGGCTGTTGATCCCACGCTCGGCCATGAGCCGCAGATTGGCCAGGGGCTTGTTTTTGAGATAGCGGACGATCTCCAGACCGGCGTAATCCGCCTCGACCCGCTCCCAGCCCAGGGCGGCCCAGAGGTGGGCCAGGGTATTGCGCCAGGGCTCCCGCATGGCCTTGGCCCCGCCGAGCAGCGGGACCGGCCGGAAATGGGCCAGCCGTTTGTAACCCGCATACCCGGCCAGGAGAAATTCACCACCCCAGAGGCTACCGTCGTCGCCCATGCCGATGCCGTCCAGGGCGATGCCCAGCACCGGCCCGGTATCGCGGGGGATGCCGTGCTCGGCCATGCCGGCGGCGATATGGGCATGGTGGTGCTGCACCTCCACCAGGGGCAGTCCCGCCTCCTGGGCCAGGGTGCGGCCTAGCAGGGTCGAGCCGTAGTCGGGATGGCCATCGACGGCAATGAGCGCCGGCCGGCAATCGAAGAGGCGGCGGTAGAGACCGAGGTTGTGGCGGTAGTCCCTGAGGGTGGCCGCCTCCTCCAGGTCGCCGATGTGCTGGGAGAGCACCGCCCTGCCCTCCTTGACCAGGCAGAAGGCATTCTTCAATTCCCCCCCCATGGCCAGGATCTGCGGCACCCCCTCGAAGCCGGCGGGCAGCCGGAGCGCCTCGGGGGCATAGCCCCGCGCCCGGCGGAGACTGATGCGCCCCTCCCCGATCCAACGCAGGACCGAATCGTCCAGCCGGTTCAGGATCTCCCGGTCGTGGAGCAGAAAGAAGTCGGCGATGCCGTGCAGGCGCTCCCGCGCCTCGGCATTGCCGGTGCACTGGGGCTCCTCGCTACGGTTGCCGGAGGTCAGGACGATGGGCCAGCCGAGCCCGTGCAGCAGCAGATGGTGCAAGGGGCTGTAGGGCAGCATGAAGCCAAGACCGTTCTGGCCGGGGGCTATGCCCTCGGGCAGCCTTTCCCCGGCCCGGTCCAGGATGACGATGGGCGCGGCCTTGTCTTGCAGGAGTTCGGCCTCGGCCCCGCTGACCTGGGCATAACGGCCGATGACCGCCAGATCCCCGGCCATGAGGGCGAAGGCCTTATGGTAGCGCCCCTTCCGCTGGCGCAGGTCGGCCACCGCCTTTTCGTTACGGGCATCGCAGGCCAGATGAAAACCGCCGATCCCCTTGATGGCGAGGATGTGGCCGCGTTCGAGCAAAACACGGGCCTGGCCGATGGCATCCCTGCCCTCCCCCGCCTCCAGCCGCTGACCTGCCCCATTCTCCAGCCAGAGGCGCGGTCCACAGACAGGACAGGCGTTGGGCTGGGCGTGGAAGCGACGGTCCGAAGGGTCCTCGTACTCGGCCTGGCAGCGGGGGCACTGACGGAAGGCGGCCATGCTGGTGTTGGCCCGGTCGTAGGGAACGGCGGCGATAATGGAGAGCCGGGGGCCGCAATGGGTGCAGTTGGTGAAGGGGTAGCGAAAACGCCGGTCGGCGGGGTCGAATACCTCGGCAAGGCATTGCGGACAGGTGGCCGCGTCGGCGGCGATGGCGGTCCGCGTCTCGCCGGCGCTGCTGCCGATGATACGGAACCCCTCGCCGGGCGGCCTATCCGGGAGCGGGGTCCGCTCAATGGCCTCGATCCGCGCCAGGGGGGGCGGATCGGCCAGGATGCGGGCAACGAGACGCTCCAACTGCCCCGCCTCGCCCCAGGCCTGGATCAGAACCCCCTCGCCGTCGTTGCATACGGAGCCACGAATCCCCTCGGCCAGGGCATGACGCCAGACCGTCGGCCGGAAGCCGACCCCCTGCACCAGGCCCCGCACCCGTATCGATTCATGCCTGTACATGACAACACCCTTATTCAACCTATATTCAACCTAAAATTCCTCGTTTAACCGCAAAGAACGCAAAGAACACAAGGAATATCGTAGGGGCGGGTTTGAAACCCGCCCGTACAAAACCCGCCCGTACAACGTATGGCCATTTACCCGGAGGGTGAATACATCGACGGAGATAATCCAGTGATTTCCTTCGCGTTCTTCGCGTCCTTCGCGGTTGAAAGGAGGTTTTTAGGTTCAACGAAGCCGCCGAAGTGACGGAATGCACCAAAGGACGTGACAAATGGGAAGGGGATGGGGTACTTTTGCAGCGTCTTCACCAAAGTTCGGCAACAATACCGCGACGAAAGAAGGAGATGGCGCCATGAAATCGACACAAACCAGTGGCATTCGAAGAATATCCCGCATAGGCCCAGTTTTGACCGCGGCCGCCCTCTTGCTTGGCAGTGGGCTGGCATGGTGCGAGCCCACCCCGGCCAACCTGCCGAAGGTTGACCTCAACAACTTCAGCCGGCCGACCCAGATCGACAACAAGTGGTTCCCACTGAAACCGGGCAACCGGCTCGTCTACGAGGGGACCACCATCGAGGATGACGGCACCGCCGTTCCGCACCGCATCGTCATCAACGTCACCGACATGACCAAGGTCATCGGCGGCGTCCGCACCCTGGCCACCTGGGACCTGGACTACAGCAACAACAGCTTGGTGGAAAAGGAGCTGGCCTTCTACGCCCAGGACGACGACGGCACCGTCTGGCGCGTCGGTGAATATCCCGAGGAATACGAGGCGGGCCGCTTTATCCAGGCGCCCTGCTGGATCCATGGCCTGGAAGGTGCGCAGATGGGCATCCAGATGCGCTCAAATCCCCGCCTTGGCACCCCTGACTATGCCCAGGGCTGGGGACCGGCGGTCGACTGGACGGATCGTGGCCAGATAGACCGGATGGGCGAGAAGGTCAAGGTGCCGGCGGGCGAGTTCGCGGATGTCCTGGTGATTGCCGAGACCAGCGCGGCGGAACCCGACGCCCAGCAGCTCAAATACCACGCGCCGGGGATTGGCCCCATCAAGGTGGGCTGGCGCGGCGCGGGGGAGAAGACCAAGGAGACCCTGGAACTGACCCGGATCGAGCAGCTCGACGCCAAGGCCATGGACAGGGTCCGCCAGGAGGCTCTGGCCATGGAGCAGGACGGCAATCGGCGCAGCAAGCAGGTCTATGCCCGTCTGGAGCCGCTGGAGCAGGAAACCTACGTCAACGGCCTGCCGATCTACGAACGGGTGCTGTTGGCGAAAAAGACCAGTGCCCCCAAACGCCGGGTGAAGCAGGCGCCGAAGCCCCGGGATGATGATGATGATGACGACGACGACGATTGACAAGCGAGTAGCCCGGATCGTCCCGGATGCATGCGGTATTTCCCTATACCGCACCCTTCGGGCTGCTGAACTGCGTTGATTCGGTTGCGATTGCCTGGCGAGGCCCCAGACCGGCGAGACGTGAATTACGCCGCCATACCGTAGGAGCGCCTTGCAGGCGCGATTGGGGTGGCGAAGATCGCGCCTGCAAGGCGCTCCTACGCGTTGCAGCAGTATTTGACTCAAATACAAAGCATTCCGGCACTCAAGAACCCTAAGGAGCTACCAGCTACCAGCTACCAGCTACCAGCTACCAGCTACCAGCTACCAGCTACCAGCTACCAGGAGAGGATAGGCCCGCCGCCCCGCTCCACCAAGGGATGAACCCTCGGCCCCGCCATTCGCCGCCCGGTTCAGTCCCAGCCCTTCGGAAACCGCCCGGCGCCCGACAGATATGACATTATATCTGTAATATACTGATTCTCAAGACAAATTTCATATTTTCTCCTTGCCTTCGCGCCCTTGATCGCCTTTAATGGGTTCAGGTGATTGCCGTGGCGCGGGCGGTTTAGCGTCCACAGGGGATTTCCGGCACCCGTTCGACACATGGGGGCCGGATCGACAGCCAAGGCAACCCTCATCCAATCAAAAGAACCAAGGGGGTTGAAATGACACGTTGGATCCTGGAGTCGAGCCTGCGGCTCCGGCTCATAGTGACGGCCGCGGCCGTGGCGCTGGTCTATTTCGGCGTTATGCAGTTGGCCAAGGCGCCGATAGATGTCCTGCCTGAATTCTCTCCGCCGCGCGTGGAGATACAGACCGAGGCACTGGGGCTCTCCGCCGAGGAGGTGGAACAGCTCATCACAGTGCCCCTGGAGCAGGACCTGCTCAACGGGGTGGCCTGGCTCGAATCCATTGAATCCAAGTCGGTCCCCGGCATGTCGTCGGTGGAGCTGACCTTCGAACCGGGCAGCGATGTGATCCAGGACCGCCAGATGGTGTCGGAGCGCATGGCCCAGGCCTACGCCCTGCCCAATGTCTCCCGGCCCTCGGTCATGCTCCAGCCCGTCTCCTCCAGCAGCCGCTTCCTGATGGTGGGGCTCTCCTCCCAGGAGGTCTCCCTGATCCAGATGGGGGTGCTGGCGCACTGGACCATCACGCCCCGCCTGCTGGGCGTCCCTGGGGTGGCCAACGTGGCGGTCTGGGGCCTGCGCAACCGCGAGTTGCAGGTGCAGGTCGATCCCGCGCGCTTGCAGGCCAGCGGCGCCTCCCTGCATCAGGTGCTGGTGACGGCCGGCAACGCCCTCTGGGTCTCCCCCCTGAGCTTCGTCGAGGCCTCCACGCCCGGCACCGGTGGCTTCATCGAGACCCCCAACCAGCGGTTCGAGGTCCAGCACATCCTGCCCATCAACACGCCGGGGAGTTTGTCCCAGGTCCCCATCAGCGGCGTGAAGAAACCCGACGGCTCGCCGCTGCGCCTGGGTGACGTGGCCAACGTGGTCGAGAACCACCAGCCCCTCATCGGCGATGCCCTGGTCAACGATGCCCCCAGCCTGATCCTGGTGTTGGAGAAGTTCCCCGACACCAACACCCTGGCGGTGACACAGAAGGTGGAGAAGGCCCTCACCTCCATGCGGGCGGGCCTGCCGGGTATCGAGATCGATACCGCCATCTATCGGCCCGCGAGCTATATCCAGACGGCCCTGGAGAACCTGGGCGAGTCCCTGCTGCCTGCCGTGGGCCTCCTGGCCCTGTTGCTGCTGGCCTACTTCAACAGTTGGCGCGGCGCCCTCATCGGCCTGGCCGTCATCTCGCTCTCCCTCCTGACCGCCCTTCTGGTGCTCCAGGTCCGGGGCGAGACCTTCAACCTCATGCTCCTGGCCGGCCTGGTGATCGCCCTGGGGGTCCTCATCGACGACGCGATCGGCGATATCGGCAACCTCCTGAACCGGCTACGGGCCGAGGGGGAAGATGCCAGCATCAGCGCCGGTCTGGTGATCGAAGGACTGCTACAGGGCCGTAAGGCCATGGCCATCACCACCCTCATCCTGCTGTTGGCCGCCGCCCCGGTCTATTTCATGACCGGCATGACCGGGGCCTTCCTGAAACCGGCCATGCTCTCTTATGGGCTGGCAATCCTGGCCTCCCTGGCGGTGGCCCTGATCGCCACCCCTGCCCTCGCCCTTCTGCTGTTGAGCAAGGGGACCAACGGCAAGGGCCAGGGCATCCTGGCGGGTCTGTTCGGCAGCGTCGGCAGCAGCCTCTCGGCCTTGGGCCGTGGCATGTCACCCCTGGTGGCAGGGGTGGCCCTGGCAGGGAGCGTCCTCAGCCTCTACATGCTGGCCACCGCCGGCCAATCCTGGCTACCCAACATCAAGGAGCGGACCCTGATGGTGCAGGTGGAGGCCGTGGCCGGCACCTCGCGCCAAGAGATGGAGCGGGTGACGACCCTGATCAGCCGCGACCTGCGCAACGCCGAAGGGGTCCAGAACATCAGCTCCCATATCGGCCGCGCCGTGGTGGGCGACCAGGTCGTCAACGTCAACTCGGCTGAGCTCTGGGTCAATCTCGCCCCCACCGCCGCCTTCGAGCAGACCCTGGCCGCGGTCGAGGAGCGGGTCAGCGGCTATCCCGGCCTGCGCATCCGGGTCCAGTCCTACCTGGACAGCCGTGCCGCGAAGGCCCTGGGTCAGGACGATGATGCCCCTCCCATCCAGGTGCGGCTCTACGGGGAGAATACCGATCTCCTGATCAGCGAGGCCGAGAAGATCCGCGAGGCCATCGCCAAGATCGGCGGGGCCGATGTCGCCCCCCTGAACCCGCCGCCCGTGGAGCCGGTGCTTGAGATCAAGCTCGATCTGGACAAGGCCCAGCAGCACGGCATCAAGCCGGGTGACGTGCGCCGCGCCGCCTCGACCCTCTTCGCCGGCATCACAGTGGGCAGCCTGTTCGAGGAACAGAAGGTGTTCAATGTGGTGGTCTGGGGCACCCCGGAATCCCGCCAGAGCATGTCCAGCATCCAGGATATGGTCATCAATACCGCTGGCGGCGGCCATGTGCGGCTGGGCGAGGTGGCCCAGGTGCAGATCGCCCCGACCCGGACGGTCATCCCCCGCGAGGCGGTCTCCCGCTACATCGACATCGGCGTGGATGCCAAGGGCCGCAGCCTCGACGACTTGGCCGCCGAGATTGGCATGGGCCTGAAGGAGCTGAAGCTCCCCCTGGAGTTCCATGCCGAGCTGAAGGGCAGCTATCAGGCCGATCAGGCCGCCTGTAACCGCCTGATCCTGCTGGGCGCCGTGGCCCTGATCGGCAGCCTCTTCCTGCTGCAAACGGCCCTCCGGAGCTGGAGCCTGGCCGGCGCCATGGTCATCGGCCTCCCCTTCGCCCTTCTGGGCGGGGTGCTGACCATCCTGGTCAATGACGGGACCCTCGGCCTGGGCACGCTCTTCGGACTGCTGGCGGTCCTGGCGCTGGCCGTGCGCAACGGCCTGGCGCTGATCGGGGAGTTCGACCGGCGTGAAAAGGCGGGCGAGTCCTTCGGCGGGGACCTGGTCCTCAACGGCATCCGCGAGCAGGGCGGCTCGATCCTCGCGACAGCCCTTGGCCTGGCCCTGGTCCTCCTGCCCCTGCTCATCCAGGGATCGATTCCCGGTCTCGAACTCCTGAGCGGCATGGCCCTGGCGATCCTGGGTGGCCTGGTGACCACGACCCTGTTCAGCCTGGTCCTGGTGCCGGCCCTCTACCTCCTGTTCGGTGAAGGACGCGCGCCGGAGTTGGAACTGGAGACAACGGCCTGAGAATGCGGGTAACCGTTCAGCCCCCTCCCCCCCCCTCCCAGAGGGAGGGGGGGGGTGAACGGAAACGAATTTTTGGTAAGTCATACAGAATCATTGAGGAATACGAAGATGAAAGCCATTAACAGGATACTGACGGCGGCACTGACCCTCGGCCTGCTGCAACTCGCTCCCATCGACCTCACCCATGCCGCTTCCGGCGGCGCAAAGAAGCCGGGCAGCCAGCACGCCAAGGTCGAACCCATTCAGGGGAGCGACCTCAAGCGTGTGACCCTGACGGAACCGGCGGCCAAGCGCCTGGGCATCGAGCAGAAAGCGGTCGCCGAGGAAGAGGTGAACGGCCAGAAGCGGCTGGTGATCCCCTATAGCACCCTGATCTACGACCCCAAGGGCAACACCTGGGTCTATACCGCCGGCGATCCGACACCCCTTTCCTATCAGCGCCATTCGGTCAAGATCGAGTCCATCGAGGGCGACCGGGTGATCCTGCAAGAGGGCCCCGCCGCCGGTACGCCGGTGGTAACGGTGGGCGTTACGGAGATCTACGGCGCCGAGAAGGGGCTGGGTCAATAACAGGCTTGGGGCTTGAGGCTATAGGCTTGAGGTAATCCCGAAGGGAAAATATAGGATCGTAGGTCGGGCTTCACCCCGACATGTCGCCCTGAAGGCCGACCTACGTGCCAATGGATTATTCGGGGTAATAGATCCTTGGCCTCGCGGTCTTGGACCTCAAGTCTCAAGTCTCAAGTCTCAGGACTAATAATGAGGAACTCGCCATGATGCGTTGGATTGTTGGTTCGAGCCTGAAACACAGGTTCATCGTCGTAGCGGCGGCCGCGCTGCTGACCCTGTTCGGGGTCTTGCAGATGCGCGACTCGCCGATGGATGTCTTTCCCGAGTTCGCGCCGCCGCGGGTGGAGATCCAGACCATCTGTGTCGGCCTCTCGCCGGAGGAGGTGGAGGAACTGGTCACGGTCCCCCTGGAGCAGGCCCTCAACGGCCTGCCCGAGCTGAAGACCCTGCGCTCCAAGTCTGTCCCCGGCCTCTCCTCCATCCTGCTCTACTTCAACCGGGGGATCGACGAGATCAAGATCCGCCAGTTGGTGCAGGAGCGGCTTTCCTCGGTCCTCGCCACCCTGCCCACCTGGGCCGCGCCGCCCTACATCATGCCGCCGCTCTCCTCCACCGCCCGCATGATGAAGATCGGCATCACCTCCGACAAACACTCCATGATCGATCTCTCCATGATCGCCTATTGGAAGATCCGGGCGCGTCTGCTGCGGGTGCCCGGCGTGGCCAACGTGGCCATCTGGGGCGAGCGGATCAGGATGCCCCAGGTGCAGGTCGATCCGGCGCGGATGCTGACCCAGGGTGTCAGCCTGAACGAGGTCATGGAGACCACCGCCGATGCCCTGGACGCGGGGATATTGAAATTCTCCAACGGCGCCATAATCGGCACCGGCGGCTGGATCGAGACCCCCAATCAACGGCTGGGCGTGCGGCATATCCAGCCGATCCAGCGGGCCGAGGACCTGGCCAACATCCCCATAGACGACAAGAAGAAGGCGGATGGCACACCCCTGGTATTGGGCGATGTGGCCAATTTGCAGGAGGGCACCTGGCCCCTCATGGGTGACGCGGTCATCAATGATGGCCCCGGCCTGATGCTGATCGTCGGCAAATTCCCCTGGGGCAATACCCTGGAGGTGACGCGCGGGGTGGAGGCCGCCCTGGACGAGCTCAAGGCCGGTCTGCCCGATATCGAGATCGACTCCACCATCTTCCGCCCGGCGGGCTTCATTGAGATGGCCATCGACAACCTGACCAACGCCATGGTGATCGGCGGCATACTGGTTATTCTGGTGCTGGTCGCCTTCCTCTACGAATGGCGCGTCGCCCTGATCACCTGCACCGCCATTCCCCTGTCGCTCATCGTTGCCCTGCTCGCCTTCAGCTACATGGGGGTGACCATCAACACCATGATCCTGGCGGGACTGGTCATCGCCCTGGGGGCCGTGGTGGACGACGCCATCATCGACATCGAGAACATCGTGCGGCGCCTGCGCCAGCGCCGAGCGGCGGGCGACACCACCTCCGCCGCCAAGATCATGCTGGGCGCCTCCATGGAGGTGCGCAGCGCCATCGTCTACGCCACCCTGATCGAGGTAGCGGCCCTGATCCCGGTCTTTTTCCTGGAGGGACTCTCGGGGACCTTCTTCTTCCCCCTGGCCCTGGCCTACACCCTGGCCATCCTGGGTTCCATGCTGGTCGCCCTGACCCTCACCCCGGCCCTGGCCTACATCCTGCTGCGCAACGCCCCCCTGGAGAAGCGCGTCTCCCCCCTCCTGACCCGCCTGCAAGACGCCTACGAAGGGCTGCTGGCACGGATCATCAAGACCCCGAAGCCGGCCTATGCCATCGTCGGTATCCTCATGGCCGCTGGCGTCGCCGTGCTGCCCTTCCTGGGTCAGACCCTGCTGCCCAGCTTCAAGGAGCGGGACTTCCTGATGCACTGGCTCACCTGGCCCGACGCCTCCATCGGCGAGGAGACCCGCATCACTCAGCTCTCCAGCGTGGAGCTGCGGGCCATCCCCGGCGTGCGCAACTTCGGCGCCCACATCGGACAGGCCATGCTGGCCGACGAGGTGTACGGCGTCTATTTCGGAGAGAACTGGGTCAGCGTCGATCCCAAGGTGGACTACGACCAGACCCGCGCCGCCATCGAGAAGGTGGTCGAGGGCTACCCCGGCCTCTACCGCGACGTGCAGACCTACCTCCAGGAACGCATGAAGGAGGTCTTGACCGGCGAGGGCCATGCCATCGTCACCCGCATCTATGGTCCCAACCTGGCGGGACTGCGCCAGCAGGCGGATGAGGTGAAGAAGCTGCTCGACGGCGTGCCTGGCATCAAGGGGCTCCACGTCAGCCTGCAAAAGGAGATCCCCCAGATCCGGGTCAAGGTCGATATCGAGGCGGCCCAGCGCCACGGCATCAAACCCGGCGACGTGCGCCGCGCCGCCGCCACCCTGGTCAACGGCGAGGAGGTGGGCGACCTCTTCCACGGCGGACGGGCCTACGACGTGAACGTCTGGAGCATCCCCAAGCTCCGCTCCAGCCCGAACGATGTCGCCAACCTGCCCATCGACATCCCCGACGGCGGCCAGGTACGGCTGGGCGACATCGCCGACGTGCGCATCGCCCCCGCTCAGAACACGGTGATGCGCGAGGATAACTCCCGGTACATCAATGTCTCCGCCGATGTCGCGGAGGGCCATGCCCTCAGCACCGTGGCGGACGAGATCGAGGACCGGATGGAGCGGTTCGAGTTGCCCCTGGGCTATTACGCCAAGGTCCTGGGCTCCTATGCCGAGCGGCAGGCGGCCGACGCCCGGCTGAAGAGCTACTCCGTCGCCGCCGCCGTGGCCGTCTTCCTGCTGCTCCTGATCTCCTTCGGCAGCACCCGGCTGGCGACCCTCTCCTTCCTCACCCTGCCCTCGGCGCTGGTGGGGGGACTGCTGGCGGCGTACTTCACCGGCGGCATCATCTCCCTGGGTTCCCTGGTGGGCTTCTTCACGGTGTTCGGGATCGCGGCCCGCAACGGCATCATGATGATCAACCACTACCAGCACCTGGAGCGCGAGGAGGGCGAGACCTTCGGCCCCGGCCTGGTGCTGCGCGGGGCGCGCGAGCGGCTGGCCCCGATCCTCATGACCGCCCTCACCACCGCCCTGGCCCTGGTGCCGCTGGTGATCTCCGGCAGCATCCCCGGCAATGAGATCGAGCACCCGCTGGCGATCATTGTCCTGAGCGGTCTGGTCACCTCGACCCTGCTCAACCTCTTCGTGGTGCCGAGCCTCTACCTGCGGTTTGGGCGCGGCATGGAGCCGGTCTTACAACCACAGGCAGAGACGGCCTGACAGGGGATAACGGACGCCATGCTTGTAGGAGCGCTTTGCAAGCGCGATCAATCGAAATCGCGCCTGCAAGGCGCTCCTACAGTTGGCCCCAGGGTCATTGCCCCAGGGAGGGCGGATCGATCTGACCGATTGAATCTGGCTTCGCCTCGAAGTGGTAGATCCCAGCGCCCTGGGCATCGTAGAAATCGACCTTCATGAGCGCCGGGGAGACCTCGACCACCGCGAACCCCGTTTTGGCAGCGGCGAACCGCTGGAGACCTCGATTCCGCTCTGGCCCACTGCGGGTCCTTACCCGCCGCACGCTGGCGCCGGCACCCTGAATGAAGGCATCGAACCCCGGCGCGCTGATGTGCTCCTGGTGGTGGTCATGGCCCGCGAAATAGGCCTGGACCTTACACTCCTGTATGAGCGGTAACAGGCGGCGGATCATCCTTGAGCTGTCTCCGTGGGAACCGTTTGAAAAGATGGGGTAGTGGCCAAACAGAATGCGCCAGCCGGGGCGTCCGCAGAGATGATTCCGCGCCGCCTCGACCTGCCCCTGGTCCATTCTCACTGTGTCTAGGCCATAGATGCTCAACCAAGGCGGCAGGTCGGGGACCGGGTAATGGAAGTGGGGCATTCGCCAGCGGGTGCTCCGGCTGCTGTAATCGATCTGGGCCTGGACATCGCCATCCCAGTCGTGGTTGCCGGGGATGAGATAGAAGGGGTAGTCCCCGAAGATGGCGTAGGGCCTCTCGAACTTGGTCAGGAACTGGGAGTCCCCCACCGAACTCACCCCGCTGTCGTAGATGTTGTCCCCGACCAGCAGAGTGAAACGGCAGCCCCGCTCCTGGCAGACCCGGTGCATGGCCTGGGCGACCTGATGCTGACCCCGCCCCCCCATGCCGGTATCCCCGAACACCGCAAAGACGAAGGATTCCGATGCCTGGGCCGGCGTCGAGAGAAGGAGGACCAGGACCGCCCGAAGGATCGGATAGCGCCAACTCTTCATGTTGCATTCTCCAGCAAGTTGTTATCGTTAGGATTTGGGTTAATGATCCTAAAAATCGCCTTTCAACCGCGAAGGACGCAATGCCGTTAAGTTAAGCCGTTCGTGGTTCGACAAGCTCACCACGAACGGGTTTTGTACGGGCGGGTTTTGTACGGGCGGGTTTCAAACCCGCCCCTACGATATTCCTGGTGTTCCTTTGCGGTTAAACGAGGAATTCAGGATGATCGCCCCGCGATTTTCATAAAGGATAACTCCAAGTATGCAGGCGGTTCTTAAAAAATCACCCCGGAACGCCCCCGTCGGCATCATCATCGGCGAGGCCTTCCTCTCGCGGCTGAGCTTCGGCATCATCACCTTCGCCCTGCCCTTTCTGGCCCTGGCCCTGGGCATGAGCTACACCGAGATCGGCATCCTTGCCACCTTGCGCCTGGTCGCGGCCACGGCCCTGCGGCCCTTGGTGGCCCTGATCGTCAATCGCCTCGGGACCGGCCGTCTCTATCTGGCCGCCCTCCTGCTGCGCACCCTCGTCGCCCTTCTCTTCGCCTTCGCCTCCGCCCCCTGGATGCTCTACGGTATCCGCCTGCTGCACGGGCTCTCAACCGCCTTGCGCGACCCCACCGCGGCGATCCTGATCACCGAGACCGGGGAATCGGCGCGCATGGCCCGCAGCTTCGCCTGGTACGCCACGGCCCGCGAGGGGGGCGCCATGCTGGGGTATCTGATCGCGGGGATCGGGCTGACCTGGACGGGGGACGACTACCGCCTGATCTTTCTGGTCTCCACCCTCCTGTCGCTGACCTCCCTGCTGTTGGTCGCGCTCCGCTTCCCTCGGCCGGCCGGCGGCCCTCCCGTGGCGGACAAGGCGGTTCAGACGGCGGAAGCGCCGGCAGGCCAAGGCTGGAGACACCTGGCCCTCTGGGGGCTTCTGGTCACCCTGGGCGCGACCCTGGTGACCGGCCTCTTTCCGATCATCGCCACGGAGTACGGCGGGCTCTCCAAGGCCGAGATCAGCCTTATCCTGACCGGTTCCACCCTGCTCACCCTGTTCGGCACCCCCCTCTTCGGCTGGGTCGCCGACCGCTACAGCCGCCGGATGGTTGCCGGCATCCGGGCCGGGACCAGCATCGGTTCCTCCCTGATCCTTTGGCTCTTCCCCCACTTCTTCGGCATCCTGGGGGGACGCCTGACGGACGATGCCGGCAAGGCGGCCTTCCGGCCCGCCTGGGGCGCTTTGATCGCCGATTTCACCACCCCCTATACGCCGCAGCAGCGGCGCAACTTCATCACCTACCTGGATACCGCCCAATCGACCGGCGAGGCCCTGGGCCCGGTCCTGGCGGGCCTGCTCTGGGACAATCTTGGAATTTACTGGCTGCTGGCCTTCCGGGTGTTGTTGGGGATAGGGGCCGAACTCTATGCCTACCGCTTTATTGGCGCCCCGCGGGGACAGGAGGAGCAGATTCCGCTCCTGACCGAGCCGGTCAGCGGCCTTCTGCTATCCGATGAGCAGATGGCAACCCAGGGGACCGGCGCGGACGGCTGGCTGAGCGCCTTCGTGAATGCCAGCGCGCTCCACCGGCTGCCGCCGGCATGCCTCCATCGGCTGGCGGAACGGATGGAAGCTATCGCCTTCCGGGAGGGAGAGGTGGTGGTCTGGCAGAACGACCCCAGCGACTTTTACTATCTGATCCGCGAGGGGGGCTGCCGCCTGCTGCACAACGACGTGGAGGTGGGGACACTAGGCCCACTGGACGCCTTCGGCGAAGAGGCTCTGGTCGCGGGAAACAGCCGCAACGCCACTGTGGTGATGATCAGCGACGGCCTGTTGATGCGCATCGGACGGGAGGATGTCGAGGAGATCCTGCTGCGGCCCATGGTCAAGCGCATCTCCCTGGAGGAGGTCCGGTCACTGGCCCTGAAAGGCGCCATCCTGATCGACGTGCGCTCCCGCCGCGAATACCGGCAACGGCGGCTGGTCCGTTCGATCAATATCCCCCTTTTCCTCTTGCGGGCCAAACTCAGGAAATTGATCCCCGCAAGGCCCTATATCCTTTACTGCGACGATGGTTCCCGCAGTCTGATCGCTACCTTCCTGCTGATCCTGGCCGGCTACGAGGCCTATCTGCTGGATAATCCCCAGACCGCCTTCAAGGTGCTGGCTGCGAGGGATTGAGGGGAAGCGGCTTGATATCCCCGGCACGCCGGGTCCACCCCAGGTACGCACGTCCATTGAGGGGGAAGGCAACCGATGGGGTCTCGGCGGCCGGCCCGGCCGCCGGGCGCGGCAATTCCCCCCGGAGGAAGCGGATCAGAAAGTCAGCGAGCAGCGTGGGCGCATTGGCGACCCCGATGAAGCCGGGAAAGTAGTTCACGTCGATGATCTGGGGTCCGCTATCGGTCTCGATGCAATCGATGCCGTAGATCTCCAGACCGAACAGGTCCCCGATGCGTTGGGCGATGTCGCGCACCATCCCGGAAACGGGACAGGGGACGCCGAACTTCTCCTCGTAATTCCGGGCCGGATAGGTACGGCGGGTCGCCTGGACCTCGTTGCCGATCACATAGACCTTGAGGACGACGCCGTCGGATGGGAGAAATTCCTGGACGAAATAGCCCCCGCGGGCCTGTGCCTCGATCTCGCCGCCCGGATGGAGCACGCGGATGCCCTGGCCATAGGACCCCCGGTGGGGCTTGATGATCAGGGGGATGCCGCCCAAGGCCCGTTGCAGTTCCGCGGGATCGCCTGTGACGTAGCTGCGGGGGCTGGGCAGTCCCGCAGCCAGCAGCATCTGGGTCACCTGCAACTTGTCGATGAGCAGGGCCGTGGCGGGATAGCTGTTGATCAGGCGGGCACCCTGATTGTGCAGAATACCCGCCAGGGAGAGGCCGTGTTCTATGCCCGGACGTATGGCATAGCCATCGCAGGTTACCCCGATCCGCGCGAGGTCGATGCTCTCCTCCTCTGGAACGATCCGCTCGATCTGGATACCGGCCTGACGCAACAGAGAGACCATCTCTTCCATGACCGGCGTGGAATGGGTGTATTCGTTGCGCTTGGAAATGATCCCTAGCTTCACGGCGGCGCCCTCCCCTGAAGTGACCATTGTTATTGATATCTCCCTTAAGGCCCCTGTGCCCGGCGGCTTGTTAGCTTTGCGCACATCCCCATTCCCTGGTTATTGTTGGTGGTTGATTGGGTCTGGTGCCCATCGCCCAATGATCTGAGTTTCATTTACCTCAGGGCCCCTGTCAAATCCCTGTAACAATTTCCTGTTCTGAGGCAATTTAGCGTCAATCGCCCGACAGACGGGGATTTCCGGCGCCAGAATTTCCTGGAATTTCGATCATTTCCGGCAGCAAGAAGATTTCCGTGCTATTACTACTAACGGGGTTTTTTGCTTCGATCCGCTGTCAGATTTGACAGCTAACTACCCTTTAATGAAGGCAATTTTCTGAGAGCAACAGCCTGGGGAATGGGGTGACAGCAAGCGCCATCCAACCGTCCGGCAACAGAGGAGGAGAGATCATGAAACAGATCAGGACCATTGGCCTGCTTGTCGGCCTGACGCTACTGTCCGCAACCGGCTGCGTCAACATCTTCGAACGGCTCTCCAGCTTCACCGGGGGTTACAGCGGTGGCACGAGGGCCGTCGTCAACCCGAAGAATTTCGTCAGCCTCATCGACAACCCCTATCTGCCCCTGCGGCCGGGTACGACCTACATCTACGAAGGCAAGATGGCGGAGGGATTCGAGCGCGAGACCTTCGAGGTTACACAGGAAACCAGGGTCATACTGGGAGTCACCTGCGTCGTGGTCAGGGACAGCGTCTACCAGGACGGGAAACTGGTGGAGCGGACGGACGACTGGTTTGCCCAGGACAGGGAGGGCAACGTCTGGTACTTCGGCGAGGACTCCAAGGATTACGATAACGGCAAGCTGGTCAGCACCAAGGGCTCCTGGGAGGCCGGCGTGAAAGGCGCCCGCGCCGGGATCATCATGAAGGCCAATCCGAACCCGGGCGACACCTATCGCCAGGAATACTTCAGAGGGGAGGCCGAGGACTGGGCGACCGTGCTCAGCCTCGACGGGCGGGCCAGGATACCGCTGGGTTCCTATCAGAACCTGCTCAGCACCAAGGAGTGGTCAGCCCTCGACAAGCCGCCCAAGTACGAAGAGAAGTTCTACGCCAGGGGCATAGGCCACATCATGACCCGCCATGTGACGGGTGGCCATGTCTTGCAGCTCGTGAAGATCAACCGGAGTTGATCCGCCATTTCATCCAGGCGTGGCCTCGAAAACCAGGCCACTAGTCCCTCGCCCGGTAAATAGCCGATAAATAGGGCGAGTATAAATTACCGGGAGTAAGGCGCAACATCGCAGGAAGAGTGGGCCTCTTTCAAGATGTTGCAACGCAGCTCCCGGTGATTTAGGCCGTCATAATTGTTGGTTATTTACCGGGCGAGGGACTAGGGTTCTTGAGTGCCGGAATGCTTTGCATTTGAGTCAAATTCTGCTGCAACGCGTAGGAGCGCCTTGCAGGCGCGATCTTCACCACCCCAATCGCGCCCGCAAGGCGCTCCTACGGTATGGCTGCGTAATTCACGTCTCGTCGGTCTGAGGTGGAGCCTCGCAAGAGGTTCTTGCAAAACTGCAAGAACCTCACTATTACCGTGAAAATACGCGAAGCGCGATTGCCCCCTCCCCCTTTGGGGGGGGAGGGTTGGAGAGGGGGGTAGACCGGGCAGCCGTTTGGAACAAGCGCTAATGCTTGATGCCCTTGAGGAACTTGTACAGGTCGCTGCCGGTCGATAGCACCAGCGTCGAATCGGCTGAAATGATGGATTTATAGGCTTCCATCGTGCGGGTGAATTCATAGAACCGCGCGGTGTCGGGGCTCAGATTGTAGGCGCTGGCGTAGATCTCCGTCGCCTTGGCGTCACCCTCCCCCCGAATTTCCTCCACCTTGCGGTAGGCCTCCGACTGGATCTTGTCCAGGTCGCGGGTCATATTGCCCCGGATGCGCGCCGCCTCGCCGTTGCCTTCCGAGCGAAAGCGTTCGGCTATTTGCAGGCGTTCGCTGATCATGCGGTCGTAGATTTTCGGTTCCACGCTGGCGTTGTAGTTGATGCGCTTGAAGCGGATGTCCAGCAATTCGATGCCGAAGACCTTCACCTTTTCCGCCGCCGCCTTGAAGATTTCGTGCTCGATCTGTTGCCGCCCTTTGTGGATCGGGACCAGGGCGCCAACGGCCCTGTTGGATTCGGCATCGCCGCCTTCGGTCAGGACGGGATCCTTGAGCGGCACACGGTCCTTGGTGGTGCGGATGATTTCGATCAGCTCATGTTTGGCAATGGCGTTGCGGGTTTCGCTGCCGAGGATGTCATCCAGCCGGGACAGGGCGCTACGTTCGTCGCGCAGGCGCAGGAAGTAAGGCAAGGGCTCAACGATCCGCCAGCGGGCAAACAGGTCCACCGAGATGTAGAGCTTGTCCTTGGTCGGCATATCGGAGGGACTGCCGTCCCATTCCAATACACGCTTGTCGATCCGGTTCACGTCCTGGATGAAGGGGGCCTTGAGTTTCAGGCCAGCTTCGGTGACGGGCTCGCCCACCGGCTTGCCGAATTGGGTGAGGATGACCTGCTGGGCCTCGCCAACGGTGTAGAAGGCGTTGTAGCCGACGAAGGCGACAAGGGCGAGGGTGATTGCTGGCAAGTGTTTCATGGCTTTGCCTCCAGGGCGGGCGCCTGTTTCTGGCCGAGATTCAGCAGCGGCAGGATGCCTTTCATGTCCTCATCGACCACGACCTTGTTTTGGACGGCGGGCAGGACGGCCTGCATGGCTTCCAGATACAGTCGGCGCTGGGTGACATCCGGTGCCTTCTGGTATTGGGCGAAGACGGCGTTGAAACGCGACACATCCCCCTCGGCCTCGTTGATGCGCTTGAGGCGGTAGCCCTCGGCCTCGCGTATGCGCTGGTCTTTTTCACCTACCGCCAGCGGAATCACTTTGTTGTAGTCGCGGCGGGCTTCGTTGATCAGTTTTTCCTTTTCCTGCTGGGCCTGGTTGACCGCATTGAAGGACCCTTGCACGGGGGCCGGCGGGTTGACGTTCTTGAGTTGCACCTGGTCAACGCTGACGCCCATGCCGTAGCTGGCGGCCAGCTTCTGCATCCCGGCCAGTGCCTCGGCCTCGATTTCCTGCCGCCCGATGGTGATGACCTCATCCACCGTGCGATCGCCAACCGCTTCACGCATCACCGATTCGGAAACATCCCGCAACGTGGCTCCCGGCGTGCGCATCGCGAACAGGAACTTGAACGGTTCGGAGATGCGGTATTGCACCACCCATTCCACCAGCACGGCATTCAGGTCACCTGTGACCATGGGGGACTCTTCCCTGGGGTTTTCCGAATGCTGGTCGGGGTTGGTTGCCCCCTCGGTGTAGAAACCGAACTCCTGCTTCAACTGGCGTTTGACGGGCAGGATGGTGGCTGTATCGACGCCAAAGGGGATCTTGAAGTGCAGCCCTGGGGGGACTTCCGCCTGGTACTTGCCGAAGCGTTGCAGGACGGCCACCGAGTCGCTGGGGACGGTGTACCAGGATGACCATGCGGTGATGGCGAGCAATACCCCGATCACGGGAACGAAACCGAGACCAAGGGCGGACGGCAGCCGCTCAAACAAGGGTACGGGAAGCGAAGGTTGTCTCATGGGGGATTCCTCTCAAAATAGAGGTTCTTGCAAAACTGCAAGAACCTCTTGCGTTTCAGGGATGAACCGCCTTGCAAAATGGCCGGGATGGCCATTTTGCAAGTTCCTCAATAGTTACCGGTATTTTTTCATAGCCGTTAATTCCTCAAGACGCTCCGCCAGCCAGACTTTGATAATGGATTGACGGGTGACGCCGATTCGGCTCGCCTCCTTATCCAGGGATTCGATCATCCAGGCAGGGAAGTCCACGTTCACGCGCCTTTGCTCCTGCATTGAGCGCTTGGCTTTGGATAAATCCAGGGCGTTCAGAATCTCTTCCCCGTCGTCGAATTTTTTGTCGAACTCTTCAGCCTTCATAGAGAGCCACCTCTTCAGGGCGGGAACGGCGAACCGAGATGAGCCTGATGTTCTGGCCCCGGTAAGTAATGATGCCTGACCAGTGTTTCTCACCGATCATGCCAATGAAGAGGTAACGCAGTTTGTCCGAGGTTTTCGCGGGTATTTCAACCCGGATTGTCCATTAGGCGAGATCGGGCGCAAAAGTCCGTTCGTGGTGAGCCCTTCGGCTTCGCTCAGGAGAGGCTTGTCGAACCATGAACAGCCCTTCGACAGGCTCAGGACGAACGGGTTTGGGGCTAATGCATTATCTGGGATAAAAACTATACCCGAATGGCGTCCATGGCAAATCGGGAACTTTCTTAATGTTCCTTTGCCCCCTTTGTGGTAATTATCCCCGCATCGACTAAATCCTACTCTTTCACTCAGGTTGAACCATGGCTATCCACACCCCGCTATTCATCCCCGGCCAACGCTGGTTCAGCGAGACCGAGCCCGACCTGGGCCTGGGCACAGTAACCGAGGTGGAATTCCGCCGGGTCCGGCTCGATTTTCCTGCCAGCGGGGAAGGACGGACCTATGTTCAACAGGACGCCCCTTTGGCCCGCGTTCAATTGAGCGAGGGCGATCCCATCGAGGACCGGCAGGGCCGTAAGGCCAGGGTCATCGAGGTCCGCGAGCGGGATGGCCTCCTGAACTACCGGGTCGCCCTGGAGGATGGGGCCGAATGGGAGATGCCCGAGGCGGAGCTGAACAACCGCCTGCAACTCAGCCGCCCGCAGGATCGCCTGCTCGCCGGGCGCATCGACAGTGACGACTGGTTCCGGTTGCGTCATCAATCCTGGCTGAAGTGGGCGGAACTGCTTGCCTCGCCGGTGTACGGCCTCGCCGGTCCCCGGGTCGGCCTGATCCCCCATCAGCTGCACATCGCCGCCGAGGTGGCCTCGCGCCACGCCCCGCGTGTGCTGCTGGCCGATGAGGTCGGGCTGGGCAAGACCATCGAGGCAGGGCTGATCCTGCACCGCATGTGGCTCACCGGGCGTGTGCGCCGGGTCCTGCTGGTTGTGCCCGAGGCCCTACTGCACCAATGGCTGGTGGAAATGCTCAGGCGCTTCAATCTGCTCTTTGCCCTGTTCAATCAGGAACGCTTCGCCTCTCTCGAAGGGCCAACACTAAGCCGAGCCGAAGGGCCTGCCCTGGGCCGAGTCGAAGGGCCTGCCCTGAGCCGAGTCGAAGGGGAGAATCCCTTCCTCACCGAGCAGCGGGTGCTGTGCAGCCTGGAGTTCCTGACCGCCACCCCCAAGGTGGCCCGCGCCGTTCTGGCCGGCAACTGGGACCTGCTGGTGGTGGACGAGGCCCATCATCTGGCCTGGTCCGAAGGCGGTTCCAGCCTGGAATACGATCTGATCGAGGCCCTGGCAGAACACGCCAGGGGAGTGCTGCTGCTCACCGCCACCCCTGAGCAGTTGGGCCGTTCCGGCCATTTCGGCCGGTTGAGGCTCTTGGATCCGGCCCGTTTCCACGACTATCAGGGCTTCCTCCGGGAGGAAGAGCAATACGCCCCCGTCGCCTCGGTAGCGGCCAAACTGCTGGATGGCGATTCCCTGAGCGCCGAGGAACAGGCGCTGTTGACCGGGCTCCTGGGCGATCTCGAAGGCGATCCCGCCGAGCGGGTGGATCGCCTGGTGGATCGCCACGGGACCGGCCGGGTGCTGTTCCGCAACAGCCGTGCCGCCATCAAGGGGTTTCCGGGCCGACGGCTGCTGGAATACCCCCTGCCCCTGCCACCCGAATACAGCGGCCTGCCCTGCGATATCCACGGCTGGCACCCGGAATCCGTCCATGGCCCCGGCTGGAGCCGTTTCGATGGCCGGGTGAGCTGGCTGGTCGGACTCCTGCGCCAACTGGCGCCGGAAAAGGTACTGCTCATCTGCGCCCATCCGGGCACCGTGCTGGAGCTGCGCGGGAGGATTCAGACTACCGAAGGCATCCGCGCGGCGGTCTTCCACGAGGGGATGGAGATCCTGGAGCGTGACCGGGCCGCCGCCTACTTCGCCGATCCCGAGGCAGGCGCCCAACTCCTGATCTGCTCGGAGATCGGCAGCGAGGGACGCAACTTCCAGTTCGCCCATCACCTGGTCCTGTTCGACCTGCCGCTCGAACCGGAATTATTGGAACAGCGCATCGGCCGCCTGGACCGCATCGGCCAGCAGCGTGAAATCCAGATCCACGTCCCCTATTTCCGGGACAGCCCCTCGGAGACCTTATTGCGCTGGTATCGGGACGGCCTCGACGCCTTCCTGGCCGTGGCGCCCGCCGCCCCCGGCGTCTACGACCAACTACAGGAGGCACTGGACCAGACACTGCGGGGCGAAGGGGATCTGGAGGCCCTGCTGCAAGAGGCCGCAACCCTTGCCCAGCGCATCGGCGCCGAGCTGGAGGCGGGCCGCGACCGCCTGCTGGAGCTGCAATCCCACCACCCGGAACGGGCCGAACAGTTGGTGAATACTGTGCGGGCATGGGACCAGGCCCCTGACCTGGCCGACTACCTGGGCCGCTACTGGGATGCCTACGGCGTCAATCACGAACCGGGACCGGGCCGCTCTACCGTACTCCATCCCGGCAACCACATGCTGCACGAGACCTTCCCCTGCCTACCCGAGGGCGGGGCCACCCTGACCTTCGACCGGGCCGACGCCCTGGCCCACGAGGACCGTGAATTCATCACCTGGGAACACCCCATGACCCAGGGCGCCATGGACGCCCTCCTCAGTTCGGAATTGGGCTCGGCCGCCTTCATCCTGGCCCGTAACCCCGCCCTCAAGACCGGGACCCTGTTGCTAGAGCTGATTCATGTGGTCGAGTGCATCGCCCCCGCCGGACTGGAGGCGGGACGCTTCCTGCCCCCCACCGTCCTGCACCGTCTCCTGGACGCCGAGGGCCGCGACTGGTGCGGCAGGCTCGACCCGCAACGGCTCCAGGGCCAGTGCCTGACCCGCAACCGCAAACTGGCCGAGACCATCATCCGTTCCCAGTCCAGCCTGCTGCGCGATCTGATCGAAGAGGGGGGAGAACTGGCCCGCCAGGAGGCACAAGCTCTGGTCGCCAATGCCATCGGACGCATGGAAAAGGAGCTGGGGAGTGAACACTCACGCCTCACCGAACTGGCCAGCCTGAACCCCAACGTGCGGCAGGATGAGATCGAATACCTGGAAACCCTGCGCGAACAACTCGCCCTCCATCTGAAGCACACGCCGGTCAGACTGGATGCGCTGAGGGTGATTGTGTTTGCTTGAACCCACCCCCTTGCAGCCCCTCCCTAAGCCGCCTGGAAACGGGGTCAGGAAACGGGGTCAGGTCAGGAAACGGGGTCAGGTCTTGCTCCGTGCCTTCTGTTCGAGTTTAATGATCCGACTGATCCTTGAGTGAGTAATGTAGTCTGACATGGTCGCCGAACTCACGCATGCTATAGCCGCCACTGCGGAAGGCTGCGATGATCGCGCTATTCCTGTCCCGGTATTCCGTCATCGTCGCCGAAAAAATATTTTCCCGACCGTCGCCACGAGAAGTAACGTGGTAGAGGGCGCCGGCAAACTCAATGCGAAGTGGTCTGGCAATATGGGTGAAGAGTAGACCGGGAAGGGGCACGGGGCAAGACTTGACCCCGTGACCCGTCGGACGATACCGCCCTGCCCCCGCCGATGGCCGAGCCCCGCGAACCGTCCATTACCCTGTGGCAAGAGGTGACCGACATGACCCTTCCCCCTGAGACCGAAGCTCTGTTGCCCGATTCGATGATACCTGCGGGATATAGGCGTTGAGCGGCCGAATAACACGGTTAAAAACGATTATTCGCCGAAATCCTGCCGGAAGAGGGGATTGTTGCGGCATTGCCGATAATCTGCGATTGCTTCCCGTGATTAGCTTGACTAGACTAGACTAACCGTGTTGTTTTTAGAGAAACCCATGCGAGCCGTCAATATGCTGCAAGCCAAGTCCTCGCTGTCCCGTTTAGTGGAAGCCATCGAGCAGGGGCAGGAGCGCGAAATCGTCATTGCTCGCAATGGTCGCCCTGCCGCCAAGCTGGTTCCGATGGATACGGTGCCGATGGGCCAGCGTATCGGGGTCGCCAAGGGTAAGTTCGAGGTGCCGGACACCATCGACGCTCATAACGAGGAAGTGGCACGACTGTTCATGGGCGGAGACCAATCTTGAACCTGCTGCTGGACACTCACGTTGCCTTGTGGGCCATTACGGACAGCCCGAAGTTGCCGCAAAAGGCTCGGGAACTGATCCAGGCCCCGAATACAACCGTCTGGATCAGTGCCGCAAGCGTGTGGGAGATCGCCATCAAGCATTCGCTTGGCCGGGGCGACATGCCCGTATCCAGCCAAGACGCGGCGCGTTACTTCCGCGAGTCCGGCTACCGCATCCTGGCGGTTGAGGCCGAGCATGCGGTAGCGGTTGAAGACCTGGCGGCGCACCATCAAGACCCGTTCGACCGCATCCTCGTGGCTCAGTCGCTTGTCGAACCCATGCGACTGATGACCCACGATCCCCTGGTGGTGCTCTACAGTGACACCATCATCAAGATTTGATCCAATTGCGCGGCAAACCCCGTCCTTCAGGGCAGGGAGGCGAATCGGCCTTCATTGGCGTCGTATTCCAGATGGGCGAAGAAACCATGCAGACGGGAGCCATCGATCCTCCGGCAAGGAAATAGGAGCCACAAATGCGAGAACAGATCCTCGGAGCCCTGGGTTCCTCCCTGAGCAGCTTTTGGCCGCTGGGAATTATGATCGCCTTGGCCTTCGTCATGAAGAGCGCCTGGTTCAAGGGAAAGACCGGGGAGTTCCTGGTCAACTTCTCGGCCAAGCGGCGGCTAAAGTCTTACCCTTATCTCAGATCCTTTCGCAATATCTAGCAAATACCTCGATCGCGACAGATCATTTCATCCATCTCTCTGCGTTGCTCGTTGAAATTGTCATCATGAGGGGCTGGCGTCTCGTAACTATGGCTATTGAAGTCGTGACCACAATTGACTTTCGCCATTGCTTCGACGTTGCGGATGTAATAAACAAGCAAGTCATAACAGGCCTGATTGTCGCCGCAAACTCCGGGTTCAATATTTTCTCTGCCAATCCACCATGTACAAATGCCATTCCCTTCCCCATTGTGCGTATCAATGAGAGCGCGAGAAATCATATAAATGTAATCAGGGCCAAATTGGTCTGTCCAAATGAGCCAAGCCTTTCTAAGGGATTTCCGTGACGAACCACGGCGCAGATGCTCTGCAATCAGCATCATGTACAATGCTCATTGCGCTCATTTTGGATGCAATTTTCCGCCAAATTCAACCATTCTCCGCGAGGCTTGCTCTGGTATCTGAATTTCGCATCGATAAACGAGAACTGATCGGCATTTGCCGGAAAGACAAATAGCAATCCCACAATCGCGAACAGCGCATACATGCAACAAGCGGGCACGACAAATCTATGGATAGGAAATCCAAGCCCAATTCTCAGAGTATTCGATACCGTAATCATTCGATATAACCCCCATATTATTTGAACCACATCCCAAATTCCCATTCTGGTGACACATGCCCAGTCCCAAGACCACGATGCCGTTTCCGTGAACCGGTCCGGGTCCGATTCAGAGCCGCCCGAGTAGCCAGCTCATGGGTTCGAGTACGAAGCGATAGGCACGGCCCAGCGGCCGACGCCGCGAACCCCGCATCTCGGCCCAGATATCTGCCGTGCGCTCGCGGGCGATATGCTCGATACTGGCGCGCACCAGGCGCCGCGCCGGCGTGTCCCCGCCATAGGAGAAGCGCACCAGCGGCGTCGCCCAGCGGTGATAGCCGCGCTCGTGAGCGGGCGTGAGGTGGCTGGCGGAATAGGCCAGCCAGATGCGGTTGCGGAAGGCGCCGAAGCCATAATGGGCATTCATGGCCGAACAGACAACCTTGACGGCACCGACCTTGCCACCATAGCCATAACTTTTCGGCGCCTCCCTGCGACCCTCTGCCTTGGCCTGACGACGGAAGGCCATTTCCGCCTCTGCCGCCGCGACGGCCTCGGGCGCACCCTTCAGGTCGCAGGACAGGGTGTAGAGGCGCCGGCCCGCCAGGCTCACCGCCAGTTGCAAAACGGTTCCGCGCTTGAGCTCGGCGAGCAGCGCACCCGCCTCGGCGATGGAAAACTCGGGACCCGTGGCGGCACAGTGGCAGCTCGCGCCCGACCAGACGAGTCGGCCATCGACCAGGATTTTCAGGCCCTGCACGAGTTTATCGGCATCGCTGTGGATCTCCTTGTCCGCCACGAAGGTGGGGCCGTAGATGGCCAGCCGGGCGGTGTTGGGCAAGCTGGCCTGGAGCATGAACCCAGCTCGGGTTTCCGCTTCGACCGCCTGGCCACCCTGGGTGCGGGTCTGGAAACCGACTTGGGCCTCCGCCCGGCGGTTGAGCCTGGGAAAGTGCAGATAGACCTTTTCGAGCCCGTCCGTATAGATCGTCCAGCCCTCGATCACGCGGGTGATGTCGGGGATTTCGCGGGTCTTGTTGGCCTTGATGGCCTCGTAATCGGCGGGTACATTTTCGGCAGCCAGCAGCCCCAGCAGCGTGCCGGGGCCGGCGAGGGTCGCGGCCCCCGTCATCGCCATGAAGCCGCGCCGCGACCAGCACTCCAGGGGGCTTGCGCCCGGATCGCCCCGCGATGCTTTTTTTGCAGATTTCGTCATGCGCCACCTTCCCCCACTTGCCACAACCACCAGAAGCCTCAATACAGGCGCGGCCTCTTTCCCTCGCCGTTCCGTTTCATGAACTCAAGACTCTTGCAGGCATCGGCGGCACGGCCCGTGACGCAGGCCTGCTCGAACAGGATGGGCGCCGCGTATTTGTTCACCGGACCGCCTTCGCCCTTGTAGTGCATGTTCCCGAGATTGAAGCAGCCACCGGCATCACCCTTGTCGCAGGCCTTGGCGAGGAGCTGCCGCGCCTGGCGTTCGTTCACCGGCCCGCCCTCGCCCTTGTAGTGCATGTTCCCGAGATTAAAGCAGCCATTGGCATCACCCTTGTCGCAGGCCTTGGCGTAGAGCTGCCGCGCCTGGCGCTGGTCCACCGGCCCGCCTTCGCCCATGGAGTGCAAGAACCCGAGTTTGGAGCAGCTAAGGGCGTTACCCTTGTCGCAGGCCTTGGCGTAGAGCTGCCGCGCCTGGCGTTTGTCCACCGGCCCGCCTTCGCCCGTGTAGTGCATAGCCCCGAGATTGAGGAGCCACCGGCATCGCCCTTGTCGCAAGCCTTGGCGTAGAACCGCCGCGCCTGGCGCTTGTCCACCGGGCCGCCCTCGCCCATGCCGTGCGAGAGCCCGAGATTGAAGCAGCCACTGGCCTCACCCTTGTCGCAGGCCTTCTCGACCAGGATGCGCGCCTCGTATTTATTCACCGGCCCGCCCTCGCCCTCGTAGTGCATAGTCCCGGGATTGAGGCAGCCACCGGCATGGCCCGCGTCGCAAGCCTTGGCGTAGAACTGTCTCGCCATCGGCCCGCTATCAGCTATTTGGTAAACCTGGCCGACATGATAGCAGGCCTGGGCGTTGCCGTTCTGGCACTCCGTCTGCCGTTCCGACCAGCTGTCGGGCTTGTCGTCTCGGGTATAGTTAACCGGCTTCGGCGGCGGCGGATTCCAGTGGGCATCGGTGAGATGGGCCACTGCAGGGCCTGCGCAGTCGGCAAAGCCCGCCAGCGGCGTGGTCACGCGGATCGGCCAGTGCTGCTGCCCGGCAACGACGGCGCCGATGCGGATTGTCGCCTGCTGGACGCCGGACGCGGTCATGGCCGCCTGAAGCCTTTCCCATGGGTCTCGCTGCAGATCGATGATGGACAGGTTGGTTACGTTGGCCCCATCCCTGGGGCTCGCCACCGTCAGCGCCTCCAGGGCAACGATTTCCCGCCCCTCGATCTCGATCTGGGCGCGGACCTGCCAGCCACCGTGAATGAATAGCGTTGCGCCGATGGCGAAGGGAGGGAACCGCAAATAGAGAGAGGGTCTTTCCCTGGCCGAGGTCTTGACAAAAAGGGCCAGAGTGGACCGCAAGATTTCCTCGCCCCGGACATTGCCCCTGTCGTCGCGGTCGAAACCGTAGGCCGGATCGTAATTGACCTGCATGTCCGTGGGAGCCAGCCGGAACCCGCTGGAGGTCGTGCTGCGCTTCCAGTTGCCACAGACTTGCACCCTGTCGTCGGTTTTGGCCACGCCCTGCGGGGCGGCTGCGGGGGGCTGGCTGGGCACGGCAGGCTTCGGCGGCGGTGCGGGTTTTGCCGCCGGGTTGGGGGTCGGACCGGTTTCCAGCATGAAGAGCCGCCTGCGGGCATCTCTCATCGTTTCAGCGTCGGTCGCCAGCTCGATGACCTTCTGGTAGTCGGCCTTGGCCTCCTTCAGCTTGCCCTGCGCCGCGTGGGCTTCGCCGCGCCGAAGATGGAGCTTCGACCATTCGGCCTTGTCGAGCCCGGTAGCCGCGGCATGTTCGATTGCCTGGGTGCAGGCGGCGATGATCTCGTCCTGGCGCAGGGAGCCGCTTTCCCGGCATTTGGTCAGCGCCTGTTTGAGGTCCGCTTCGCTCGGGGCGGGCGGCTTCGGCGGCTCGGCCTTGTCCTTCTGCGCGCTGTCCAGGGCATATCTCACCAGATCGACATAGTTGACCTTGTTCTCCTTGGCGAGGGCGTAGAGCTTGCGGAAACTGTCCGCGACCTCGGGCGCCAGCGTGCAGCCCGACCCCGCTCTCAAAAAGGCAAGTTCGAGATCGATGGGCACAATTGCGCTGCCGGCCGGCGGCTCGATGGTGAAGATGGTATCGGTCTTGGGCGGGTCCTGCATATCGGGCGGACAGATGAGGGGCACAGTGTATTTCATCGGTATGCCGCGTGTGCTCAGGGACAGGGTCGACCGCTGCAAGGCCCCGGCATTCAGCACCTCAAGCGAGGTCTGACTGCCCGGCGGAATGGTCGCGCTTGCCGCAACGATGTCGTAGATGGTCTCGGTGCGCTTATCCCCAAGGCGATAGACAAGAGCGCCTTCGCTGAGCTTTCCGGCCAGCGGACCTTGGCCATGCACGGCCAGCACCTTGACCGCTTTGTCGCCCAACTCCGGCGTGTGATTGCCGATCCGTATCCCAAACCAACTGCCCTCGGCCTGCTCTGGCGCCGGGATCCCACTCGAAGAATACACTCCGGGCAAGGCGGCCTATGATCTGAGACGGTTACTGACTTCACGGGCTGATCGAACGATTCTGAGGCCGGGACTGTCCCAATTGTTCGATGGCTGTCCCAAAGCGCCCAACAGGCCTGTGGCTTCGGCCATCAAAAACCTTGATCGGGCCTTGGATCAGTTGCTGTCGGAGGCGAAAATGGCGACCTCATGAATTTGACTCAAGCGTCAAGATTTGTATGCGTTAAAGCCTTTAATTCGTTGCAGGAATCGTGGGACTCATTCCTCCTCCCGCTTCCGACCTGGCCTCTCTTTCATCAGTTTGCGCCCCAGTGTCACCTCCGCTTGTTCAATGAACGCGTTTGAACCCAATACTCTGCCGGTTCGTTCATGTTTGTGGAAATCATCGAAATCCTGTTGACGCGCTCGAT
>JAHJDE010000069.1 GCA_018812525.1 Gammaproteobacteria bacterium | reverse complement strand
TGGGGTTTTGGAAGCCAAAGGGGTTCGTCCGGCATTCGCTACCGCATTGTTTCGCGACGGAAATCTGTCGCTGACGCGTGCCGCGCATTTAGCCGGGATGCGCGTGTCCGAGTTTGCCTCGCACATTTCCCGTCTGGGGATTCCCGTTGTCAGGCTGGATGGCGCCGAGGCAACACGGGATATGGATACGCTGGACGAATGGCTCGCCTCGTCCTGACCGACGCCAGCCCGTTGATTGGCCTGGTGTGGATGCCCGACGAGGTTCGACGGGAGGTGCTGTCGGGGTTGGGGACCGGCGACGAACAGGCGATCGAGGCTGCGGAAGCCGCGGGCTTCTTGCGCGTTTGGCCGTTGACGACGCCTGACAAGCCGGATTTGCCAGACTTGGATGAGGGCGAGTCTGCTTGTATTCGGATTGCCCTGGCTGAGGTGGGGGATGCCTTGCTCCTGATGGACGAACGGGCAGGCCGGGCTGTGGCGCATGAACATGGCTTGCGCGTTGCCGGTACGGCGGCGGTGATCGGGATGGCCAAATCGCGTGGGTTGATTCCTTCGGCGAGGGCGGTGTTCTCACGTCTGCATGATTCCGATTTCCGCATCTCTGCGGCAGTGATCGAAACGATACTTCGCCGGGTGGGGGAGCGATGAGGCGAGTTGGCAAACTGTTGAGTGACGCGGACTTTTTTGCGCTCAAAATTCTCGAAACCATCAAAAAGTAACTTGGGCCAGACGCCATGCTTCGCTATCTGTGCAGGGCGGCATTAATATCTTGCTCCTCGGGTTCATCCACACCCTTTTGCAGTCGCCGTGCGGTCAGCTCCGACCACTGTTCGATCAGGTCGATGATCTTGGCAATGATCGGTTGATCGGCAAAGGGCGGTGATGCCTGCAGTTGGCGTGCGACACCGGGCAGGTCTTGTGCCATGCGCAGCACGCGCTTTTTGGTTTGCGCCTTGGACAGCCCGGCAGCCTGTGCGAACTGTTTCCAGTGCCGGGCCGGTACCTTGGTGGGGGTAGATTTTGCTGAGGCTGAGCTTTCGTAGGTGGGTGGTGATCTGGCTTATGTGGCCAAGGTGGATCCGTCGCGGATTATCCGCCGCTGGCGATCGGGAGAGTATCACCGGGAGCGCCTGCCATGGGGCTGGAAGCCGCCGAATCCGACGCTGTTTCTGCGCCGTGCTGTGATCGAAAAATGGGGCGGGTTCGATGCCTCCTTTGCTTTGCGTCGGCGTTGCCATATCAAACCAACTGGCCGATCCGCTCCGGGAGCGTTGTGATATCCGCCAGGGAAAGCATGGTGATCTTTTCATGGGCCGGAAAACTGTGCGGCCCGGGATGCACTACCCACAAATGGGCAAGCCCGAGGTCGTTCAGGGCGCTGTGCATGGATTTCGTGACGCCCGGCGCCTCGCTGAACTTGAATTCCACTCCGTATCGCCGTGCGCCGGCCAGGATGAGCAGGTCGAGTTCTGCTCCGCTGTGTGTGGCCCAAAACCAAGTCTGCTCCGGGCGGACCAAGTGCAGCACCTGCTCCAGCGCGAACCCTTCCCAGGATGCCCCCAGGCGCGGGTGTCCGAGCAGGCTGAAACGGTCTTGTAGGCCCAGCAGGTTGTGCAGCAGACCGGAATCGCGCAGGTAGATCTTGGGGGCCTTCACCTGGCGCTTGCCGATGTTCTCGTGCCAGGGCTGCAACTGCCTGACCATGTAGGTGCCGGTCAGGATGTCCAGGTAGGACCGCACGGTCTTGTCGCTCAAGCCCAGCGATCGGCCCAGCTCGGAGGCATTCCAGGTTTGGCCGTGTAGGTGGGCCAGCATGGTCCAGAAACGGCGCATGGCGGATGCCGGGATGGTGATGCCCAGTTGCGGGATGTCCCTTTCCAGGAAGGTGCGGATGAAGCCCTCTCGCCAGGCTAGACTGTCCGCTTCGCTATCGGCCAGGAAGGATCTGGGAAAGCCGCCGCGCAGCCAGAGTTTTTCGCTTTCTCGGGCAGGGATCTCGGTTAGGTCGAATCCCGAGAGGTCGATGAATTCGACACGTCCGGCCAGGGTTTCCGAGGCGCCCTTGATCAGCTGCGGCGAGGCGCTGCCCAGGATCAGGAAGCTGGCGGGATTGTCGCGCCGGTCCGCAAGTACCCGGAGGACACTGAACAATTCAGGCGCGTTCTGGATTTCATCCAGGATGACGAGGTCGGAGAGCGCGCCCAGCATCAGTTCCGGGTTTTGCAAGCGGCGCCGGTCGATCTCGGACTCCAGGTCGAAGAAATGGGATGCCCGCCGTTCGCCCAACATGCGCGCCAGGGTGGTCTTGCCGCATTGGCGCGGGCCCAGCAGGGCACAGACGGGCGAGCGCCGGACGGCGGTGGCCAAGGCCGAGAGGTAATCGTCACGGGGGATCATGTGGGCAGTTTATCATTGAATATTCGGAGCTGGAATCCGAATAATGCATGTTTCTAAGTGCGGTGCTGCCTTATTGGATTGCGTTATTGCAAGTGCGGCGCATGCACGGGGTTCTTTTGCATTTCTCCGAGAAATAAAGACTCAATACACTTCGACGCTGTTTCTGCGCCATTCGGCGTATCCGTTCACTCCCCCTCCCTTTGGGAGGGGGCTGGGGGGAGGGCGATCGAGGATACTGCCTTGAGTCCGAAATAAGCGAAATAAGGGGACACAATACTTAATTCGCACTGTGACAGTCGGGTCCATAGGCGGGCGCGGGCCTCCTGAATTAAGTATTGTGTCCCCTTATTTTGTTGTGTCCCCTTATTTTGTTTCCCCTTATTTTGTTGTGTCCCCTTATTTTGCCTTAGCGCAAAAGAATTACAGATGACGTTGTGCATCCATACGGTCATGCAGAATTCGAACGACCGCAATTCCGTAGCTTGTAATACGAAAGTAGATTACGTGACGCTCAACGCCCAGGCGACGATAGCCAGGGCGGATGTTGTCACAGACCGTTGCACGCATTGGTGACTGCGACAACCTCACAAACGCTGCGATTAGGAAATCAGTGTACCGATTGGCCTGTTCAATGCCCCAGCGCTTGGCCGTGAAGATAAAGATCGCTTCAAGATCGCGCTCAGCGGCAGGGCTTAGGCGATATTCAGTCATGGGCTTCAATCATTCGTTGCTTGAATGCGGCGACATCGAAACGCTTAGGCTCCCCACTGGCCTCGCCCTCGATAAGCGCCGAACGGATCGCCTCGATCTCTGCATTGCGCTCCTGTTCCCGTCGGATCAGGTCGCGAATGTACTCGCTATCGTTGGTGTAATGGCCCGCATCAATTTGCGATTTGATCCAGTTGTCTTGTTGATCAGTCAGAGTGACGGTCTTGCGCACAGTTGCCATGGCGGTGTCTCCTTGAGAAGTGGGATAACATGATCGAATCACACTATCGGTGCAGTATTGCGCGTAAACGCTGATCGGTCGAGCATAATTAATTTGTTGATTGCGGGGTTGATCTCGTCAACCTCTCGGTAGAGGAGGATCCTGTGGTGAAGGTTCTTGTTACCGGCGGCGCTGGCTACATCGGCTCGCACACCACTTTGGCGCTTCTCCAGGCCGGTTTCGATGTGGTTGTGCTGGATAATCTGAGCAACAGCTCCTCGGAATCCTTGGTGCGTGTGGCGGAGATGCGCCGGCCAGGATGAGCAGGTCGAGTTCTGCTCCGCTGTGTGTGGCCCAAAACTAAGTCTGCTCCGGGCGGACCCGATGCAGCACCTGCTCCAGCGCGAACCCATCCCAGGATGCCCCCAGGCGCGGGTGCCCGAGCAGGCTGAAATGGTCTTGTAGGCCAAGCAGGTTGTGCAGCAGACCGGAATCGCGCAGGTAGATCTTGGGGGCCTTCACCTGGCGCTTGCCGATGTTCTCGTGCCAGGGCTGCAACTGCCTGACCTGTAGGTGCCGGTCAATCGTCCGCCTGGTGCCCCGAAGCGGTTGGTGGACTGCGCGCCGGGGGGCTGTCCACCATGTACAGAACGATCATTATGACTATAATGACCACTTGTTTCTATTCGGAGCCACTTCATGCCTCAAGTATCGATTGCCGAAGCCAAGAGTCATCTTTCTGAATTGATCGCCAAGTGCGCCCATGGCCATGAGCGATTCATCATCACCCGGCGCGACAAGCCGGTGGCGGCGCTGGTCAGCCTGGACGATCTGATGATCATCGAGCAGCATCAGGAGCGTCAGGGTCTGGCCGCTGTGGCCTCTTCCTGGCCAGGCTTCGAGGAGGTTGCCTCCGGAGTGGTCGGTGTCAGGTCTTGAAATCACGCATACGTGCTGTTTGTTCATTGGCAATGCCGCGACTGCCTGAGTATTAACCTTACCCAGCGTTGTGCATCTTTGAGCAGCAAACATTAGCTGCTGGATGTGATCCAAAAAAGACAATCCCAGTATAAATTGGAAAAAGGTCAAACCGCTCAAACCCCGAACTAAGTGTGGCGCGGATTGCTGTGCATAAGCCCGTTTTTTTGCAGGGTGACCTTCGCCATGCGGCCCTGGAGCGCTTCAATCATGAGTTTGCATTCATTTGAAATCAGACAGTAGTTCTTCGGCCCAGTCTGGCAGCGGGTTGCTGTGGCGCTCTACGGTGCCGTTCCTGACGGAAAAAACTGGCTTGAAGGGGTTGTCCTCGAAGGAGTTGTCGTAGACCTGCACGCGATCACATAGGGAAATGGAGGTTTTGACATGCTGGAGTGTTCGCGGGATGCGGCTACTCACCTTCTCATCCGGTACTGAGTGCCCGCCTTCGGAAACCCGCTCGGCCACCCGCGCCTGGTTTAGTTCAGCGAATTGCAGATGTATCACCACCATGATCACCTCATAACCCAGCGCCTTGGCATGGGCTACAAAGTCTATCTTGGAGGGGTGGGAGTAGACCGTCTCGAAGCAAAAGCTGGCCCCGCTAAGTAGCAGTTCCCTGCGCATCTGCTCGGCAAGTTTGGCTGCATCATAGCTGTGCTCCTCGGGCGCATCGGGGTAGACTATCCTGGCGAGAATATCAGCGTTGACAAACGGCAGACCCAGCGGTTCCAGATAGTTCTTGTAGAAGGTACTTTTTCCTGCCCCGTTACCGCCGACCAGTATCCAGAGTTGTTTCTTGGTATTCAATCAGTGCTCTCGATAGGAGTGAAGATGCCACGATGGAATGTCCCCACGGTGCGGACGCCGTGCTCATCAATCTGCTCCAAGTGGCCAGGGTGCTTGATGGACGCCTGATAGCGGATCGCGGCGTTAGTTACTTTCATTGGTAGCTCGCCGGAGTGGCGATCCGCCTCGACTGTTGCAAATACTGCGTCAGGGTCAATAGGTTGAGCCGCTGTAGGTTCCACCTTAAGGCGTGCCAGCCCCGCGCTGACCTTGAGTAGGGTGTCCGGATCGACAACAGCGGCGATCTGGCGGCCGAGAGAGGCCCAGTATTCGACCTGTTCGGCAGCGCTACGGTGCAGGCGTTTCCCTGCGACGCTGGCGGCTTGCATCAACTCGCTTTGCAGACGGACTGGTGAGGCGGATTTGGGCATGGGAACATCTCCTCAAAATGTGCTTTTGCTTTGACGGAATAATTGTAGCAGATTGCTACAATTATTCCGCTTATTTCTGGAAGAGACCGGGGTCACGCGGAAATAAGGGGACACAATACTTAATTAATCAAGGTGTAATCTCTCACCATGGCCAGATTAGCAAGGGTCGTTCTTCCGGGGCATCCCCATCACATTACACAGCGCGGCAATCGTCGGCAGAGTGTTTTTTTTCGTGAAAGCGATTACGCGGATTACCTTCATCTTTTGCAGGAGTGGTGCGGTAAAG
>JAHJDE010000068.1 GCA_018812525.1 Gammaproteobacteria bacterium | reverse complement strand
TAGGTCAGATTTGGTCGAACCGATTGAGCAAAACCGCAGGCGTAGCAGCGCTACGTCGAGGATTTTGCGATTGAGGTTCGGCCAAATATGGCCTGAAGACGAGATGCAAGATGCTCAAGTTATTCTTGCTCGACGCCTTACACGCAAAAAATGAATTCCGGTCCTTCCTTTGCGTCTTTGCGCGAGATGAATTTGAGGTATTTGGATTGAAATACATCGACGAATTCCGCCAGCGCGATCTGGCCCTGAAACTGGCCGAGGCCATCGCCGCCGAGGCGCTGCCCTCGCGGCGCTATAACCTCATGGAATTCTGCGGCGGCCACACCCACGCCATCTTCCGCTACGGGGTGCAGGACCTGATGCCGGAGAACGTCCGTTTCGTCCATGGCCCCGGTTGCCCCGTCTGCGTCCTGCCCATCGGGCGCATCGACAACGCCATCGAGCTGGTGGAGCGTCACGGGGTCATCCTCTGCACCTACGGCGATATGCTGCGCGTCCCCGCCAGTGGCCGGCGGAGCCTGATCAAGGTCAGGGCCGAGGGCGGCGACGTGCGCATGGTCTATTCGACCCTGGACGCCCTGCGCATTGCCCGCGACAATCCCGGCCGCCAGGTGGTCTTCTTTGCCATCGGCTTCGAGACCACCACCCCGCCCACGGCCGTCGCCCTCCAGCAGGCCCAGGCCGAGGGGCTGACAAACTTCAGCGTCTTCTGCAACCATGTCCTGACCCCGCCGGCCATCCGGGCCATCCTGGCGGCGCCCGGCTCGGATGATGTGAGAAATGCCCCCTCTCCTTGTAGGTCGGCCTTCAGGCCGACCACTTCGACCCGCTCAGGGCAGGCATGTCGGGCTGAAGCCCGACCTACGGACCTTCCCACCTCCGAGGAGGAGGACGGCCTCTCCATCGACGGCATCCTGGGGCCGTCCCACGTTAGTTCCGTCATCGGCAGCCGCCCCTACGAGGTCTTCGCCGAGACCTTCGGCATACCCATCGTCATCGCCGGCTTCGAACCCCTGGACGTGATGCAATCCGTGCGGATGCTGATCCGCCAGCTCAACGAAGGCCGTCACAGCGTGGAGAACGAATACACAAGGGCGGTGACACGCGACGGCAACCGCAAGGCCCAGGCCCTGATGGCCGAGGTGCTGGAGCTGCGCGAAACCTTTGAATGGCGCGGCCTCGGCGTGCTGCCCCAGAGCGCCTTGCGGATCAGGGAGCCCTTCGCCGTTTTCGATGCGGAGCGCCGTTTCGAGCTGACCCCGAGCCCCGCCCAGGACGTGAAGGGCTGCGAATGTCCGGCCATCCTACGCGGCACCAAGCGGCCCACCGACTGTAAACTCTTTGGCGCCGTCTGCACCCCGGAGAACCCTATGGGCGCCTGCATGGTCTCCTCCGAGGGCTCCTGCGCCGCTTACTGGACCTATGGGCGAGTGCGGGGAGCGTCCGCTGCCTGAATTTTTCTTGCGCAAAGAGGAAACAAGTAGCCTAGCCCGGATATTTCATGAATTCGCCATGCCCTCGCAAGCCTTAGGTGTCACATGGTCTGGCGGCATTTCAGCGCCCTCGCCGAAAAAGTATCTTTCCATCTGCTCCACCAGATACTGGCGGGCCTTGGGGTCCATGGGGCTGAGGCGGTTCTCGTTGATCAGTATGGTCTGGAACTTCAACCAATCCTGCCATGCCTGTTTGGAGACCTGCTCGAAGATCCGTTGGCCCAATTCGCCGGGATAGGGCGCCCGGTCCAGCCCTTCAGCCTCCTTTTTCAGTTTGACGCAATGCACCGTTTTGCCCATGAGGCACTCCTTTATGTTCGTTTGCGGAATGGATCAGACGGGCCACCGGGGCCGCCAGACCCAGTTGTTCGGGATTCTGTGGGTTATACCAGAGACAGGACCTCTCCATCACGCCCGATGGCCCCCCGGAAACGCGGGTTTCCCAGGGATGGATATCCAGATGGAAGTGGGAGAAGCTGTGCCGGAAGGAGGGGTGCTTCCTTGCTATTCCACCCTTCAGGCCATAGCAGTGCGCCAGTAAGAGCGGGGGCTCTTCGTCCATCGGGCATTCGGGAAGGCTCCAGAGGCCGCCCCAGATCCCGCTGGGAGGCCGCTGTTCGAGCAGGATCTCTCCCTGTCCGTTGCGCACCAGCAGCATCCTTATGGCCTTTACCGGCAGGGGGGCGGTGGTGCGCCTGCCCGGATAGAGGTTTTGCTCGCCGCGCCCTTGGGCCAGACAGAGGCCGGAGACCGGGCAATCCGGGCAGAGCGGCGAGGAACGGGTACAAATCAGGGCGCCCAGATCCATCATGGCCTGGTTGTAGGCAGCGGTTCGTGCCCTGGGAGTGAATCTTTCGGCCAGGGACCACAAGCGCTCCTGGATCGCCGCCTTGCCAGGCCAGCCCTCGATGGCAAGGCACCGGGCCAGGACGCGCTTGACGTTGCCATCGAGGATCGGCAGGGGCTGGCCAGCCCCAAGGGAGAGGATGGCCCCGGCGGTGGAGCGGCCAATCCCGGGGAGCGCCATGACTGCTTTGAAATCCAGGGGAAAGGCCCCGCCGTGGCGTTCGAGGACCTGCCGGGCGGCCCGGTGCAGGTTACGCGCCCTGGCGTAGTAGCCGAGCCCGGACCAGAGGTGCAGCACTGCATCCTGCTGGGCTTCGGCCAGGGATTTCACATCGGGGAAGCGTTTTGTGAAGCGCTCGAAAAAGGGGACGACGGTGGCGACCTGGGTCTGTTGCAGCATGATCTCCGACACCCACACCCGGTAGGGCGTGGGGTCGGTCTGCCAGGGGAGATCCTTGCGGCCCTGGCGATCGAACCAGTCCAGGACGAGCCTGCCGAACCGGTTCGGATCAGGCATCAGAAGCGGAGCTTCTGCCGCAACAGCTCCATGGCCTTCTCTTCGGTGCTCTGGGGCTGGGTCCCACCGCCCTGTGCCGGAGCGGTCTGCTGTTGATCGGGGCCGAGACTCTTCTGGAGGAATTTCCCGATCTCTTCCTTGGCCCGCTGTTCCACCTTGGCCTTGAGGACATCCTGAAAGTCGATGCGCCACTTACGCCAGTCGCCCACCTCCCCGAGGGGGCCTTGGAATTTCATGGGCAGGGGAATGTTCTCCAGCTCGGTCAATTCCTTGCCGCCCTGCCCCACGTCGCTGTTGACGACCACCGTGCGCAGGTTGTAGTCAAGCCACTCCTTTTGGGTATCGAGGGTCCCCTTGCCGTCCACCCGCAGATAGGGTGACTTCATGGCCAGGGAGGTATTGTCGATGACAACACCCTTGATCAGGGCCTTGGCTGTCAACTCGGAGAAGTCTGTCTTGGGGGCGGTGCCGCTGCTTGCCGACTCATCGGCCGCCCCGCCGCCTTGCAACGCCGTAAACTTGGCCTTGGCGTCGCGGATGATCTCGGCCAGATTGAATCCCTTGACGGCGCCGTCGCGGAACTGGATATCGATCTGACCGGTCATTGCCTTGCGGATCGCCATCATGTCGGCGCCCTGGGAGTTGATCTCGGCGCTGATGTCGCCGCGTCCCTCAAGCCGGCTGTCGCCCTGCATGTCCTTGAGCAGATCGCCGACCTGGAGGCCGGTCATGGAGGACGTGTAACGCAGGCTGGGCAGCTTCTTGCTGGCATCCACCACCGCCATGCCGCGATAGCTCCCCTGATAGAAGGCACCGACACTCTGGTCGACCTGCAAACGCCCATTGAACTGGTCGATCTTCAGGGCAATCTTGTTCACCTTGAGCTTATTGATCTTCAGGCCCTCCAGGCCGAGATTGCCGTTCATGTCGGCGGCGAACAGGATAGCCAGGGGTGCTGCGGCATTGGCTCCGCCCTCGCTCACGCCGGATGGGGGCGCCATATAGCGGTCGAGATCGATGGAATCACCTTTCAGGGAAAAATTGACCGTGGGCCGCGCAGCCAGCACGACCTTGGCGTTGCCATCGACATGGGTATCGTCGAGCTGGAACTTGATTTTGTCGAGGCTGAAGCGATCTGGTGTTCCACCCAGGGTGAAGCTCATGGCGCAACGCTCCAGCACGGCGGCATCGGCCGTTTGCGGGGCCGTCATGCCCCAGCCTTGCATCAGCTTGCGGGGGCTGAAGGGCTCCAGATTGAACGCGCCCGCCAGATTCGGGGTCTGATTGAAATTCGTGACCCGCAGTCCGCCCTTGAGGCGCAGATCGCCGGTGGCCGCCGTTAGATCCTTCAGTTCAAGGGTTCCCTGAGCCAGATCAAGATCGACAACCCCTTGCAGGTTGAGTGACTTGCCAGCCTCCAGTTCGGCCAGTACCAGCTCGAAGGGGACCATGGAAATCTTCTTGCCCTCGGCATCGAAGGCAACCTTGCCGTTGAGGGCGAAGCTGAGGGCGGCGCCCTTAGGCAACTGCCGAATCTTGGCATCAGAGGAGATATCGAAGGGCTGCCCCATGATCAGCCTGCTGGTGGTGATATTGAGATCATCGAGCTGCATCGATTTGCCGGCGGCTCGGTCCTGCCAGCTCACCTTGGCATCGCGGATATCGATCCCGCCGATCAGCAGGGCGGCGGGACCAGCCCCCTTCCTTGCGCCGCCTTCCCCGCCTTCAGTTCCACCGGCCTGCTCCTTGCCAGCCAAGCCATCCCAGTTGGCGCGCCCCTCCTTGGACCTCACCAGGTTCGCCTGCAATCCGTAGAGGACCAGGGTGTCCACCTCCAGCTTCTTTTGCAGAAGGGGGATCAACTTGACCCTCACGCCCGCCTGCTCCACCTGGACCATGGGTTCATCGCCGAAACCGGGGGCATTGCCCAGCCTGGCCTGGTTGAGCTCGACGCCCAGCCAGGGGAAGACCGAGAGCTTGATATCCCCGTCGATAACGAAGGAGCGCCCGGTGCGCTTCTCCACCTGCTCCGTGATTTGACCCTTGAAGTCGTTGGGATCGACCACCAGGGGCAGGGCCAACGCCGCCACCACCAGCAACAACAGGAGGTAAAGAAGGATCTTAAGCAGGGTCTTCATGACGCATCCCCCTCAGGGTCAAGTCTGTTTCTGAGTATGGAAACCGGGAAAATGGAGCGGGTGATGGGAATCGAACCCACGCAACCAGCTTGGGAAGCTGGTGTTCTACCATTGAACTACACCCGCGTGAAGGCAGTTGAGCATTCAGCCATAGGCCATGTCATTGTTTCAGCCGTTACGATTTTAGCAGGATGCCCCAGACCTTTGTCCGCATTTTTGATCATTCCCGAAGGAATGCAAGTGAATTTCTGGAACCGCCGGGGGCTGCCATTCTGTAAAATGCCGTCTTTGCATATTCAACCCCTGTCTTGGGATGTGAGATGAAGATTCAGGTAAACGGCCAGGACCAGAAACTGAAGGATGAGGCAACGCTTGCCGACCTTGTGGAGGCGATGGGCCTCCAAGGCAAACGCATCGCCATCGAGGTAAACGAGGAACTGGTTCCTCGTGGAGAATTCGACCATCACGCCCTGCGGGAAGCTGACCGAATCGAAATCGTCCAGGCCATCGGTGGGGGTTGAGCCTCCAGGCTTCGTCAATCCCGAAAGGGGTAGACTACGCCAATTCGTCTCAAACCCTTTGGAGCCTAGCGACACCATGACTGACGTAAGCAACGATACCTTCAGCCTCGCCGGACGCGAATACCGATCCCGCCTCCTAGTCGGCACCGGCAAGTACAAGGACATGGACGAGACCCGCGCCGCCATCGAGGCCAGCGGGGCGGAGATCGTCACCATCGCCGTGCGCCGCACCAACATCGGCCAGAACAAGGGCGAGCCCAATATCCTGGACGTGCTGCCGCCCGACAGATTCACCATCCTGCCCAACACCGCCGGCTGCTACGACCAGAAGACCGCCGTGCGTACCTGCAAGCTGGCCCGCGAGCTGCTGGATGGCCATACGCTGGTGAAACTGGAGGTCCTGGGCGACGAGAAGACCCTCTTCCCCGACGTGATCCAGACCCTGGCCGCCGCCGAGGAGCTGGTGAAGGACGGCTTCGATGTCATGGTCTACACCAACGATGACCCCATTGTCGCCAAGCGCCTGGAGGAGATCGGCTGCATCGCCGTCATGCCCCTGGCCGCCCCCATCGGTTCCGGCCTGGGGATTCGCAACAAACTCAACATCATGACCATCGTCGAGAACGCCAAGGTGCCGATCCTGGTGGACGCCGGCGTCGGCACCGCATCGGACGCGGCCGTCGCCATGGAACTGGGTTGCGACGGGGTATTGATGAACACAGCCATCGCCGCTGCCCGCGATCCAGTCCTGATGGCCTCGGCCATGCGCAAGGCCATCGAAGCCGGGCGCGAGGCCTTCCTGGCGGGACGCATGCCGGCCAAGCGATTCGCCTCGGCCTCAAGTCCGCTGGACGGGCTTTTTTTCTGAACAATCCCCGGGGTCGGGGCCTTTGTGGATGCACTAGGGGCGAAAGATATTTCGCCCTTAGGCTCGAGCAAGGATGACTTGAGCAATATTGCTCCCGGATTTAGGTCAGATTTGGTCGAACCGATTGAGCAAATCTGACCTAAATCTGAGCGCGATATTGACCAACTTATTTCCGGACAGCGCCTAAGAGGGACTTGTTCTGCTGGTAAACAGTATCCAGATTACGGCGAATCAGGCGGCGGGTATCGGCCTTTACCCCCAGCGCCTTGGCAACGGCATCCCATTCCTGCACTGCGGCGACCACCTGCCCGATCACTGCCTGGGCCTGCTTCCAACTGCTGAAATTGGCCTGCCGCGCCAGTTGTTGCATGGCCTTCAGCGGCGGATTTTTCCCATAACCCGCAAACGCCGTGCTCTGTTCCCCGTGCGGATTGGGGCTGAAGGTCAGATCGTAAAAGGGCGCAGGCCGCCATTGGCCGGTATCGTCCAGCAGGAAGGCCCAGTTCTTACTGTGGTCATCCTGATTCAGGGCAAACAGGTTA
>JAHJDE010000067.1 GCA_018812525.1 Gammaproteobacteria bacterium | reverse complement strand
TCGCGCCATCGCAGCACTTCTGTCCGATTTGAACAAACTCAATTTCTGTCATCCAGAAACCGGCGAACGACTGATCTATTCCTTGGTGTGAAGGAACAAAAAGTGCCAGTCGGTTTGAGCAAGGGATCAGGAAATCTGAATTTACCTTGTTGCAGAGCTTGCAGATGTTCGGGCTTTAACTGAATCAATTGACTTCCCCAGCGTTTGCCGAATGGCTGTTCGGCGTCTTCCAGGTCGAAAACGTCATCCACAACCGCAACATATTCCTCACTCATAGCTTGTACCCCAACCCCGACAAGTTCTTCCTGATTTCCCCTTCCAGCCTGGCACTCTCAGCAAATTGCTCTGCCAACTGCGCCGTCAGCCGCGCCATCTTGTCGGCGAAGACTTCACCGTCATCTTCCTGCTCTTCCGCGCCCACGTAGCGGCCCGGTGTGAGTACGTGCTCGTGCTTGCGGATGTCGTCCAGGGTGGCGGTGTAGCAGAAGCCGGGGATATTTTGATACTCGCCCTCACCCCCAGCCCCTCTCCCGGGGGGAGAGGGGAGCGAGGACTGTTGCCAGACGTGGAAGGTGTCGGCGATCTTCTTGATGTCGTCCGGCGTGAAGTCACGCAGCACGCGGTCTTCATGTAGCCGAGCTGGCGGGCGTCGATGAACAGAAACTGACCGCGCCGGTCGCGCTTGCCCTCACCCAACCCTCTCCCAGAGAGAGAGGGCTTTCCACTCCCCTCTCCCCCCGGGAGAGGGGCTGGGGGTGAGGGCCGCTTGTCGCGGGTCAGGAACCAGATACAGGCCGGGATTTGGGTGTTGGTGAAGAGCTGGCCTGGCAGCGCCACCATGCATTCCACGTAGTCGTCCTCGATCAGCTTTTTGCGAATCTCGCCTTCGTTGTTGGTGTTGCTGCTCATGGAGCCATTGGCCAGCAGTAGCGCCATGCTGCCCGCCGGGGCTAGATGGTAGAGCATGTGTTGCAGCCAGGCGAAGTTGGCGTTGCCTTGCGGCGGCGTGCCTGCAATCCAGCGCGGGTCGTTGGCCAGCTTTTCGTTCCACCACTCCCTCATGTTGAAGGGCGGGTTGGCCATCACGTAATCGGCGCGAAGGTCGGGGTGCAGATCGTTCAACAGCGTGTCGCCCGGTGCGCCACCAAAGTTGAAGTCGATGCCGCGTATGGCCATGTTCATGGCTGCCAGGCGCCAGGTGGTGGGGTTGCTTTCCTGGCCGTAGACGCTGATCTGGCCTTTGTTGATCTTGCCGCCGTGCTGTTCGATGAACTCTTCGCTCTGCACAAAAAAGCCGCCCGAGCCCATGGCCGGGTCGTATACGCGGCCCTTGAAGGGTTGCAGCATTTCGACGATCAGCGTGACGATGCTCTTGGGCGTGTAGTACTGACCGCCTTTCTTGCCTTCGGCCAGGGCGAACTGGCCGAGGAAGTATTCGTAGACGTGGCCGAGGATGTCTTTGCTTTTCAAGCCCAGCGGCTGACCGTTGTAGTCCTTGCGGTTGAAGTCGGTGTCCGAAAAGTGCGCGATCAGGTCGGCCAGCTTGTGGCTGTCGATCTGCGTGCGGGCGAAGTCCTTGTTGAGCACGTTCTTGAGCTTTTTCTCGTTCTCGCGCTCGATGGCCTCCATGGCGTTATCGATCAGCCAGCCGACGCCGCGCATTTCTTCGGGCTCGTCCTTGCCGGGCTTGTTCCAGGGCAGCGGTGCCTTGGGCGGCAGTTGGGCACAGTCGCGCAGGGTTTGCCAGCGCGCTTCCAACGGCACCCAGAAGACGTTTTTTCTGTGTAGTAGTCGCGCACTTCCAGCTCGGCTTTGATGTGGCTTTCGTAGTCGTCGGCGTAGTCCTCCGGGGCCATGTAGTAATCATGATCGGGGTTCTGGAATTGCTCGCGCAGTTCTTTCTGCCGTTCCTCGAAGGCGTCGGAGACGTATTTCAGAAAGATCAGGCCCAGCACCACATGCTTGTAAACGGCGGCATCCAGGTTGGAGCGCAGCTTGTCGGCGGCGGTCCAGAGCTTCTTCTCTAGGTCGTTGAAGAATTGTTGTTCGATGGGGTTCATGGCTATGCAGTCACTCCTCGGGAATTGGCCAGACTACGCGATGATTGGTTGCAGCCGGAGATCGCGCGCCTTCGGCATGCAGTATTCACGGCAAGTCCCCCTGGGGGTATCACCCGGATTGTATCCCTCTTTTCTTTATCCGGGAGTCGGGTGATGATGCCGGTCGTGCAACCGATGACCTATTGCCCTTGTCTCAATTGGAGGCGGCCTGAAGCCCGCAATTGACAGGTTTTTGTTGTCCCTGAGAGACCCATGAACCCCATCCTGATCAGCATCTCCCTGCTCATCCTCAGCAACATTTTCATGACCTTCGCCTGGTATGCCCACCTCCGCGAGATGGGCAGCAAGCCCTGGTTCATCGCCGCCTTCGTCAGTTGGGGCATCGCCTTCTTCGAATACCTACTGCAAGTGCCGGCCAACCGCATCGGCCACACGGAGCTGAACGTAGGCCAGCTCAAGATCCTGCAAGAGGTCATTACTCTCTCGGTGTTCGTCCCCTTCGCGGTCTTCTATCTCAAGGAGCCGTTGAAGACCGACTACCTTTGGGCCGGGCTCTGCATCCTGGGGGCGGTCTTTTTCGTCTTTCGCGCCAAGCTCCAGGCAGTGGCCTGAATGTGTAACTGGAAGGGAGCGATCGTCTTGACCACAGCCATACTGGCCAGCAGCCCCGCCCAGGCCAGCCTCAAGGCCGACCGGGTCATCGTCAACAAGGCTGAGCGCCAGCTTCTTCTGATGCGCAGGGGCAAGGTGTTCAAGCAATTCAAAGTCGCCTTGGGCGGCAAGCCGGTCGGCCACAAGCAGCGGGAGGGCGATCAGCGCACCCCCGAGGGGCGCTATCTGCTGGACGAGAAAAAGGCCGACAGCGCCTTCTACAAGGCCATCCATATCTCCTACCCGAGTGAGAGGGACAGGCTCCGCGCCAGGCGCGAGGGCAGCCGCCCCGGCGGGGCCATCATGATCCACGGCCAGAAGAACGGTTTCGCCTGGCTGGACCTGATCGCCCAGAACCTGGACTGGACGCGCGGGTGCATCGCCGTCAGGAACGAGGAAATGGACGAGATCTGGGCCGCCGTGGATGCCGGGACCCCGATTCAGATCAATCCTTGATCGCTCCCCTGTCCATGCTTGTTCCCAGGCTCCGGCGTCGCGTTTGGGGTTTCGGGATGCCGGAGCGTCCCGCCTTGCATTCCCACCAGGGCCTAGGAACGATCATGAGGATCATCATGGTTATTTCCGGAACGACGGCCCATTGAAGGGAATGCCGTTGCTCATGTGGGCGAGGAAGAACTCCAGGTTGCGGTACTCCTCTCCCTGGGGTTTGAAGGGCGCGGCCCGGACCTGCTCGTTGCAGCCCTCGAAGCGGCGGTGCAGGGTCCCCAGTTCGCCCCATTTGGCCCGATAGACCGGCCAGCCGGTGGTATGGCCCAGGGCGGGACTCAGTAGGTCGGAGCGGAGACGCTGGCCGACGCTCTGAAAGTGACAGTGGGCGCAGGAATAGCTCAACTGGCCTCGGCGGGCGAAGTAGAACTGCTTGCCCTTGTTGTAGGCCTCCATGGACTCCGGCGTCACCTGCACGTTAGTCCTCTGGCCGCGCGATTCGAAGGCCATGTAGGCCAGCACCGAGGCCATCTTGCCCTTGCCGTACTTGAGAGGCTCCTCACCGTTGGCCTGGAGGCACTCGTTGACTGCCAGCTCCAGGGTAAGCACCGTCTTGCGTCCCTTGTCGAAGTAAGGGAAATTTTTGTTCTGAGCAGGCCCGTCCGGGAAGCAGTACTTGTAGCCCCTGCCGTTATTGAAGGGCTTGTCCCATAGGGCCTTACCTTCTTCAACGAAGGGCTCGTAAGGCGGGAACTCCTCCATCGCCGCCCAATTGTCCCGGGCGTCCTTGTCGATGGCATAGACCCCATTGGCATACTCGTCAAGCGGCAGGCCCGGAAACTTCTTTATGAAGTAACTGCGGTAGAGCTTGAGGTCATCCTCGGGGGTTGTGGCCTTAGGCTTTGCCGTCGGCATCGCCTCGTAGGCGGTAGCCTTGGCATTGTTCGCCGGAGCCGCATGTACGACCGGTACGGCGACAAGGACGCCCAAGAGTGCTGCGAACATCACTTTGTTCATGGATACTTCTCCACTGGAAGCGGTCTTCTGGGCCGGGCTTGGTTCGTTTGACATGTTCTTCACGGGGTTGTTAGAGGCCAGGATGGAGATGCTCTCGGCGGCAGCGCTGCCCAGGGCGCAGGCGGCCAGTGAGCCCTTGAGGAAGACGCGGCGTTTCATATCAGTGCCCATGCTCGATGTCTCCAAAACCTTTGGTGCGCGAAAGTAAACCCTGTTCTAGAGCGTATAAAGGAAATCCAACACCAGGTCGATCTCCTGCTCCGACAGGATTTTATGGGCGCCGAAGGGCGGCATGCGGCTGTCGGGGTTGCCCTTGCGGGGGTCGGCGATCTGTGCGCGGAGCTTGGCCTTGTCGGGGAAACGCAGCTGCATGGCCGCCAGGGCCGGGCCGACGTCGCCGGGGCTGTCGCCGCCCTCGATGGCATGACAGGCCAGGCAGTTGCCCAGGTTGCGGTCAAAGGCGATCTCCTTGCCGGTGGTTGGGCTCGTCTCCTCGGCGGCGAGGGCCCGGTCCGGCGCCAAGGCACCAACGGGAACGCTCAGGGCGAGCAGCGCTGCTGCCGGGCTGATGCCCCAACGCGCGAATCTTGTCTTTGTCATCATCGTTTTCCGGTTCTAAGCGTTCTAGATGAAAGGCCGTTCCTGGTCGCTTGGAAGTGAGGTTTCCTTCCGTACAGGCCAAGGGCGCCACCAAACTCGAAATTTAACATGAAAGTCGCGAAGCGCCCGCTTGCTCCCTCTGAAGGTTTTTTCACAACCTCTGAGAATCCTCATCCGTCAGGGGATAAGGCTCGGTTACAATCAGCAAACCACCCCATCAACCTTGACCAAAGGCAAATCGATGATCGAAAATCCGGAGCGCTTCAATCGGGCCATGGCCCTGTTCGACGAGGCTAACGCCCAGGACCCCAACCAGGACGAAGGCCAGCCGAAGGAACTGCTCTACGCCCGGCGCATGACCGGAATGCTGGAGCGCTTCGCCCCTGATGCATCCGAAGCGGCGCAACTGGCCGTGCACGCCCAGCACATCAAGCGCTGGACCGTACCGCGCAATAGCTACCCCATGACCAAGGAGGGCTATCACGCCTGGCGTACCGGACTCTATAAATTCCACGCCGAGACCGCCGGGGAACTCATGCGTCTGGCCGGCTACGACGACGCCATGATCGAATCTGTCCAAAAGGCTGTCGGCAAGCGCGCCCTCAAGGTCAACCCCGACACCCAGTTGTTGGAGGATATCGCCAACCTGGTATTCATCGAGCACTATATGCTCGCCTTCGCCGCCGGCAAGCCCGACTACGACGAGGCCAAGTGGCTCGACATTATCCGCAAGACCTGGAGAAAGATGTCTAGCGCCGCCCAGGGCTTTGCCCTCTCCGGCCAGATCAAACTGCCCGAGTCTTTGGTACCGCTCATCACCAAGGCGATCGGCTCCTAGGGAGCTGTCCGGAAATAAGTTGGACAATATCGCGCTCAGATTTAGGTCAGATTTGGTCGATCTGATTGAGCAAAACCGCCTATTTTCGCGGCAGAGCCGCTCCCACCGCCGTGGGAGCGGCTCCGCGAAAAAAGATCTATTGAAGATCGGCCAAAGATGGCCTGAAGATGAGATGCGAGATGTACAAGTTATTCCCGGACAGTTCCTTAGGTTGTTAGATAACGCGGTCCAGGGAGGAAGGTCTGTAGGGACCCATTAGGAGGCGTTATTCAGAGGGCCTGAGAAACGCCGTTAACAGGTTGAGGGTAAGCAAGTCATGCTGAGAGGCTGTGAAAATACCTCCCGCCCTCGCTGCGGCGGGCGGTTTTTTTGCAACCTCTGAGGTAATCGATGGAAAGGCATTGTCGGGCTAAGCCTTGATTTATTGGTCGGGGTGAGAGGATTCGAACCTCCGACCCCCGCCTCCCGAAGGCGGTGCTCTACCAGGCTGAGCTACACCCCGAATATGAGATCTGCGGCTGACTCAGTAAGTGCGGCTTACGGAGTAGCCGGCAAGTGACGCGAGCGCGTCGCGGTAGGGGGAGGCTGTGATCTTGCTGATCGCCTGTTTCGCCAAGCCAGCCTCCTCTTGCGCAAGCCGCGCAGTGTACGCGATTGCCCCGGTGGATTCAATAATGCCGTGGATCTCGTCGATTTTGTCTCGTCCGCCTTCCTCGATGGCCTGGCGGATAAGGGTACGCTGCGCCTCCGTGCCCTTTTGCATGGCATGGATCAGGGGGAGGGTGGGCTTGCCCTCGGCCAAGTCGTCGCCCAGGTTCTTGCCCAGGTCTTCGGCCTTGGCGGTATAGTCGAGGGCGTCGTCCACCAGTTGGAAGGCGATACCGAGATGCAGGCCATAGTCGGCCATGACTTCTTCCTGCTCAGGACTGCCGCCGGCGATGACGGCGCCCAGGCGGCTGCCAGCCTCGAACAGGACGGCGGTCTTGCGCAGGATGACCTCGCGGTATTCCCGTTCACTGGTGTCGGGGTTGTTGCAGTTGAGGAGTTGCAACACCTCGCCTTCGGCGATGCGGTTGGTGGCGGTGGCCAGGATCTGCATGACGCGCATGCTGTCCACGTCAACCATCATCTCGAAGGCGCGGGAGTAGAGAAAATCGCCGGTGAGGACGCTGGCGGCGTTGCCCCAGAGGGCGTTGGCGGTGTCGTGGTTGCGGCGCTTGTCCGATGCGTCCACCACATCGTCGTGGAGCAGGGTGGCGGTATGGATGAACTCGATGATGGCCGCCAGGTCGATGTGCCGTTCGCCCGCATAGCCCATGGCCCGCGCAGCCAGGAGGACGATCATGGGGCGCAGCCGCTTGCCGCCGCCATGCACGATATGGGCGCCGATCTGGTTGATCAGCACCACATCGGAACCGAGCCGTTTCAGGATCAGGTCGTTGACGGAGCGCATGTCCTTTGCGGCCAGGTCTCGGATAGCGGGTATTTCCATCAGGGGCAAGGGTTGTTGCTGGTTGGGGAGAATCCGGCATGCTAATGTCCCAGTGGGTGAAAATCCAGTATTTAGATCAATGCAGCCAATAGCATTTGACCGGGCCGGGTTCCGCGGCTAGAATTCCGCCTCTTCTCTGTACGGGGAAGTTTCGGGTTTCTTTGCATTCCGCGCGGAGCGGAGTGGTTCATGTGGAGAGTTTGACATGTATGCCGTAATTCAGACCGGTGGCAAGCAGTATCGCGTGGCCCAGGGCGACACCCTGCGTGTGGAAAAACTGGCCGCCGATGAAGGCGCTACCGTGGAGCTCGACAAGGTACTCATGGTCGCCAACGGTGAGGAGATCAGGGTTGGCGCCCCCTATGTCGCCGGTGGAGTGGTTACCGCCAGGGTCAAATCCCATGGCCGTGGCAAAAAGGTCATGATCATCAAGTTCAGGCGCCGCAAGCATCATATGAAGCGCCAGGGCCACCGCCAGTGGTTTACCGAGCTTGAGATCACCGGTATCAACGGTTAATTTTCGAGGAGTACAGAATGGCTCATAAAAAGGCAGGCGGTAGCTCCCGTAACGGCCGCGATTCGGAATCCAAGCGACTTGGCGTCAAGATCTTTGGCGGCCAGAGCATCAACGCGGGCAGCATCATCGTGCGCCAGCGCGGCACCAACTTCCACAACGGCGAGAACGTCGGATGCGGCAAGGACCACACCCTGTTCGCCAAGGCCGACGGCGTCGTTCGCTTCGTGACCAAGGGTCCCAAGCAGCGCCGCTTCGTCGAGGTCGTTCCCGTCGAGTAAAGTGGGGCGTCTTGCCTGGAGATATGAGCCCCGCCAAAGGCGGGGTTTTTTGCGTGTGACAGCATGAAATTTGTAGACGAGGCGATCATCAAGGTCGAGGCTGGCGACGGCGGCAACGGCTGCGTCAGTTTCCGGCGCGAGAAATACGTCCCCATGGGCGGACCGGATGGCGGTGACGGCGGCGACGGCGGCAGTGTCTATCTGGTGGGCGACGAGGGGCTCAATACCCTGGTCGATTTCCGCCATGTCCGCCGACATCGGGCTGAACGCGGCCAGAACGGCATGGGTCGCCAGATGATCGGCCGCCGAGGGAGCGACCTGCTGGTGCGGGTCCCGATCGGTACCCGTGTGCGCGACATTGAATCTGACGAATTGATCGGCGAAGTGCTCAGTCATGACGAGCGGCTGCTGGTCGCCAAGGGCGGTTTCCATGGCCTCGGCAACACCCGTTTCAAGAGCAGCACCAACCGCGCCCCTCGCCGGGTCACGCCGGGCACCCCCGGCGAGCGCCGGCAGTTGCACCTGGAACTGCGGGTGCTGGCCGATGTGGGACTGCTTGGCCTGCCCAATGCCGGCAAGTCGAGCCTGATCACCCGCATATCCAGCGCCAGGCCCAAGGTGGCCGATTATCCCTTTACCACCCTCTACCCCAATCTGGGCGTGGTCCGCATCGATGACCGCAAGAGCTTCGTCGTCGCGGATATCCCCGGCGTTATCGAGGGTGCTGCGGAGGGTGCCGGGCTTGGTATCCAGTTCCTCAAGCACCTCTCTCGCAACCGGCTCCTGCTGCACCTGGTGGACTTGGCGCCCCTGGACGACCATGATCCGGCCGGGGATGTGCGGCAGATCCTGACCGAGGTGGAGAAATTCGGCGGGGAGCTGTTGGAGCGCGAGCGTTGGCTGGTCCTCAATAAGCTGGACCTGCTCTGCGAGGAGGATTTCGAGCAGCGGCGCGACGCCCTGATCAAGGCCCTGGGCTGGGAGGGTCCGGTCTACGGGATCTCGGCCGCCACCGGACAGGGGACCGACCGCCTGGTCTACGATCTCATGGAGCGGCTGATCGAGCTACGCGCCGAACAGCATGGCACCGAGGAAGATGACGGCAAGCCCTGGGACCCGCTGCAATGACCTCCATGTCTCGCGCGAAGGCGCAAAGACGCCAAGGAATTCACTGGCCTCAAGGCCGCCTCGTCATGACCCGGCGGGTGAAGCAGGGGCGCGGAATATCCTGTTGTTTTCTCTGCGTCTTTGCGCCTTTGCGCGAGATGAATCGGGGAGCTTAGGATGGGTTCAAGAGCGACCGCCGCCAAGGCGCGGCGCTGGGTGGTGAAGATCGGCAGTTCCCTGCTCACGGCAGACGGCAAGGGGCTGGACACGGCATCCCTCGCCGTCTGGGTCGATCAGATGGCCGACCGGGTAGGGAAGGGAGTCCAGCTGCTGATTGTCTCCTCCGGGGCTGTCGCCGAGGGCATGAGTCGCATGGGCTGGAGCAGACGGCCAAAGTCCCTGCATGAATTGCAGGCCGTCGCGGCCATCGGTCAAATGGGGCTGGTGCGGGCCTGGGAGGGCTGCTTTCAGCAACGTGGTCTGCATACCGCCCAGGTGCTGCTGACCCATGACGACCTGACCGACCGCCAGCGCTACCTGAATGCCCGCAGCACACTGCTCACCCTGCTTGGCCTGGGCGTGGTGCCGGTGATCAATGAAAACGACGCGGTGGCCAACGAGGAACTGCGCTTCGGCGACAACGACACCCTGGCTGCCCTGGTGGCTAACCTGGTCGAGGCTGACCTGCTGATCCTCATGACCGACCAATCCGGCCTGTTCGACAGCGACCCCCGCTCCAACCCCGATGCCCGCCTGATCGGCGAAGCGAGCGTCGACGATCCCCTTTTGGACCTAGTGGCGGGGGATTCCGTTTCGGGGCTGGGACGCGGCGGTATGGTCACCAAGGTCCGTGCCGCCCGCCTCGCCGCTCGTTCCGGGACGGCGACCCTGATCGCGGGTGGCCGCGAGGAGGCGGTCCTGACGCGGGTCGCCGCCGCAGAATCCCTGGGTACCCTGATACTGCCCGCGCAAGGGCCGGAGGCGGCCCGCAAGCGCTGGCTGGCCGGGCATCTCCAGGTGCGCGGGCGCCTGGTGCTTGATGCCGGCGCCGTCCGGGTCCTGCGCGATGCCGGCAAGAGTCTGTTGCCCGTGGGTGTGGGTAGGGTCGAAGGGGACTTCTCGCGCGGTGAAGTGGTCTCCTGCGTCGACGAAAACGGAAAAGAAGTGGCCCGTGGGCTGGTCAATTACAGTGCCGATGAAGCGCGCCGTATCATGCGTCTGCCGAGCCATCGGATTGGTGAGGTGCTGGGCTACGTGGATGAGGAGGAACTGATCCACCGGGACAACCTGGTCCTGGTGTAGGGGCGAAAAAAACCGGCCTGAGCCGGCTTTTTGATTATAGGATTCCATCCCACCGATGGTGGATAATCCTGGAATCCCGCCGCGATGCCCCCATTTACATAGGCACCATGAACAACTTCACCGCCCTGTTTCTACTCTTCCTCACCCTTTCCTTCTGGATACAGATCTGGCTGTCATTGCGCAACGCCCGTCATATAGTCCGCCATCGAGGGACGGTGCCGGCCGATTTCGCCGACCGGATTCCCCTGGATGCCCACCAGAAGGCCGCTGACTACAGCCTGGCGAAGGGGCGGATTGGACGAATGGAATTGGTCTGGGGCACGGCCCTGTTGCTACTCTGGACCCTGGGCGGTGGTTTGGATCTGCTGGACCGGTTCTGGTGCAGCTGGGATTGGTCGCCCGAGTGGACCGGGGCTGCGGTTTTCTTCAGCTTCCTGTTGCTCGGCGCCCTGCTCGACCTGCCCTTCGAGATCCATCGCACCTTCGTGCTGGAGGAACGCTTCGGCTTCAACCGCACCACGCCAAGAATCTGGTTGCTGGACAAACTCAAGGGGATGTTGTTGCTGACCGCTCTGGGCCTGCCGCTGTTGTGGGTGGTGCTGACGCTCATGGAACACGCCGGGTCCAACTGGTGGCTCTATGTCTGGCTGGTCTGGTCCGGCTTTCTGTTGCTGATGATGTGGGCCTTTCCCGCCTTTATCGCGCCCCTGTTCAACAAGTTCACGCCACTGGAGGACGCTGCGCTACGCGAACGGATCGAGGCCCTACTCCACCGCTGCGGCTTCGCCAGCAAGGGTCTGTTCGTGATGGACGGTTCCCGCCGCTCCAGCCATGGCAACGCCTATTTCACCGGCTTCGGCAACAACAAGCGCATCGTCTTTTTCGACACCCTGCTGCAAGGGCTCACCGGCGACGAGGTGGAGGCCGTGCTGGCCCACGAACTAGGCCATTTCCGCCACAATCACATCCGCGCGCGGCTGGCCCTCTCCCTGAGCCTCTCCCTGGCCGGTCTCGCCCTGCTGGGCTGGCTGATGGAGCAGGGGTTCTTTTACACAGGACTGGGCGTGACCAGCCCCTCGACCTACATGGCGCTGCTGCTCTTCATGCTGGCGGGTCCCGTTTTCACCTTCCTGCTCGTCCCCCTCATGGCAGCACTGTCGCGCCGTCATGAGTTCCAGGCCGATGCCTACGCGGCCCAACAGGCCGAGGCCAAGGCCCTGATCCGGGCACTGGTCAACATGTACCGGGACAACGCCGCCACCCTGACGCCAGACCCGCTCTACTCGGCCTTCTACGACTCACACCCCCCGGCGCCGATCCGGATCGCCCATTTGCGGTCGTTAACCTGAACTTCGCAAAGCGCTCATTTGCTCCTTCTCTCTTTGGGTGGGAGCTGGGGAGAAGTGCTCTGGTGGTTTCCTATTGTTCAAATTGCAACAATGATGGACCTGCCCCTGTGCCTCCGAGTGCCATTAGCAGGCGGTCATGGCCGTCGTTATGCACGACAATAGAGGCACTTGCAAGATGGCCTTCCTTGCCATTTTGCAAGACGAAAACGAAAAATGTGATTTTTCGTTTTCTTCATTTTCAATGGCTTAGGCCATTGAAAATGGCGGTTCATCCCTGAACCGCAAGAGGTTCTTGCAGTTTTGCAAGAACCTCAATAGTGCCCACATTTAAATCCAAACAAGAGAACTTTAATGGCAAAACCTAATTACGTATTTGAAAAAAGACAGAAAGAGCTTGCGAAAAAGAAAAAGAAGGAAGAAAAGCGCCAAAGCAAATTGGACCAAAGGACTGAGGGAGCTCAACCCGAAGAATCTCCTCAGGATGCATCCATTGATAATGGCATCTAAGGCGTCGAGCAAGAATAACTTGAGCATCTTGCATCTCGTCTTCAGGCCATATTTGGCCGAACCTCAATCGCAAAATCCTCGACGTAGCGCTGCTACGCCTGCGGTTTTGCTCAATCGGTTCGACCAAATCTGACCTA
>JAHJDE010000066.1 GCA_018812525.1 Gammaproteobacteria bacterium | reverse complement strand
TAGGTCAGATTTGGTCGAACCGATTGAGCAAAACCGCAGGCGTAGCAGCGCTACGTCGAGGATTTTGCGATTGAGGTTCGGCCAAATATGGCCTGAAGACGAGATGCAAGATGCTCAAGTTATTCTTGCTCGACGCCTTAGGCTGTTAAATGACGAGGCCCTTGGGTGTGAATCTCAAGCTCGACTGTAAAAGATGGTCAACCCATCAGCCGTTGCTGCAAGAGAGGTTCTTGCTTCAACAGCCGTCGCCGCTGCCGTTCGGTCAGGCGTACCTCCAGGATCGAGCCGCCTCCTTCCCGCGGGCCTTCGGTCAGGACCTCGCCGGCCTCGAACAAGAGGGCGCGCAGTCGGCCATCACCGGCCTCCAGGACAAAGCGATGGGCGCTTGAATCCTCGGAAAACCGCCGGCTCAGTTCCTCCAGCAGCAGCTCGATCCCCTCCCCTGCCTGGCCCGAGAGCCAGATTCTCAACACCCGGCCCTCGCTGTCCCGATCCAGGTGAGGCTTAACCTCGGCAAGCTGGTCGATCTTGTTGTACACCTGGATCTGCGGCACCTGGTGGGCGCCGATCTGTTCGAGCACCTTCTCCACCTCGGCGATCTGCCGGTCCCGGAGCGGATTGGCGGCATCGATCACATGCAGGAGGAGATCGGCCTCCACCGTCTCCTGCAAGGTGGAGCGGAAGGCCGCAATCAGCTCGTGGGGCAGATGGGAGATGAAACCGACGGTGTCCGCCAGGATCAGGGGGCCGGAGGGAAGTTCGATGCGCCGCAGGGTCGGGTCCAGGGTCGCGAAGAGCTGATCCGCCGCATAGACGCCGGCCTCGGTCAGACGATTGAAGAGGGTCGATTTACCGGCGTTGGTGTAACCCACCAGGGAGATGGTCGGCACCTCCGCCCGCTTGCGGGAACGCCGTCCCTGCTCCCGCTGCCGGCCCACCTTCTCCAGTCGTTCGTTCAGGACGCTGATCCGCTTGCTCAGCAAGCGGCGGTCGGTCTCCAACTGGGTCTCGCCGGGACCGCGCAGACCGATCCCCCCCTTCTGGCGTTCCAGATGGGTCCAGCCGCGCACCAGCCGGGTCGCCAGGTGGCGCAGTTGCGCCAGCTCCACTTGCAGCATCCCCTCGAAGGTGCGCGCACGCTGGGCGAAGACATCCAGGATGACCCCGGTCCGGTCGACCACCCGGCACTTGAGGACCCGCTCCAGATTGCGTTCCTGACTGGGCGAAAGGGCGTTGTCGAAGATGACCAGCTCGGCCTGTTCCGCCTCCACCAGGGCAGCGATCTCCTCCACCTTACCGGAACCGGCGAAGAAGCGGGGGTCCGGCCCCTGACGGACGGCCGTGACAAAGGCGACAGGCTCCGCGCCGGCAGAGGTGGTGAGATGGCGAAATTCGCTCAGTTGATCCTCATCGGCGGGACCGCCGATGCCGATATGGACCAGGACCGAACGCTCGCCCGAGGGCGGACGCTCAAACAAGCGCAGCCTCGGTTCCGGAATTGAGCCGGAAGAGACTCATCCGGCCTCGCCGCCCCCCTGCCCCTCTTCATCGCCGTGAATGGGCGCAAGCCGCACGGCGCGGGATGGAACGACGGTCGAGATGGCGTGCTTATAGACCATCTGGCTGACAGTATTCTTCAACAGCACCACGAACTGGTCGAAGGAGTCGATCTGGCCCTGGAGCTTGATTCCGTTCACCAGGTAGATCGAGACCGGGATGCGTTCCTTCCGCAAGGCGTTGAGGAAGGGGTCTTGTAGATTTTGCCCTTTGGACATTGTTTGCTCCTTGTTTTCTATATTCTTTATGGGTCTGGTCGCCCTGACGATGATTCCCTTGCACTATGTTAATCGGCAGCGGCCGACGCCCACCGGATACCTGAGATCGCACGGTCGCTCATTTTCTATATACAGGGTTTCCCGGACTTTTCAATGCCGAGTGGCAAAGAGACTTTGCCGCTTGTTCTATGTCTGTGCGGTCTCCAAGTATTTCAACGCCTGCCCCAAGGGATCCCCTTCCCCAACCAGCCAGTGGACTTCCGGATAGGATCTCAACCAGGTCATTTGGCGCTTGGCGAGCTGGCGGGTGGCGTTGATGGCCAGTTCGACCATTTTGTCCTGGTCCACCTCGCCACGGATGTACATCAGCATCTGGCGATAGCCTACCGCGCGCAGGGAGGGCATGTCAGGATTCAGATCGCCGCGCAACCAGAGCCGCCGCACCTCATCCTCGAAACCCGCTTGCAGCATGGCGTGAAATCGGATCGCGATCCGCTTCCGCAACAGATCGCGGTCGGTGGGGGCAAGGGCGAGTTTGAGGGGACGGAAGGGGAGATCGGCGTTGGTCCCACGCTGGAGTTCGGACAGGGGCCTTCCGCTCAGCTCGCAGACCTCCAAGGCACGCAGAATGCGTTGCGGGTCGTTGGGATGAATGCGTTGGGCCGAGGCCGGATCGAGGGCGGCCAGGCGCCGGTGCAGCTCCGCCCAGCCGAGCTGTTCCGCCTCGGCGCCCAGGCGCTCCCGTAGCACCGGGTCGGCCTCGGGCAGTGGCGCCAGACCAAATTCCAGGGCGCGGAAGTAGAGCATGGTGCCACCCACCAGCAGGGGTATCCGGCCGGCCGCATGGATCTCGGCCATGGCTTGCAGGGCATCCTCGCGGAAACGGGCGGCGGAGTAGGCCTCGGCCGGATCGCAGATATCGACCAGGCGATGGGGAAAGGCGCGTAGCAGTTCGGGCTCGGGCTTGGCCGTGCCGATGTCCATGCCGCGATAGACCAGGGCGGAATCGACGCTGATGATCTCGCAGGGCCGCTCCCGTGCCAGGCGCATCGCCAGATCGGTCTTGCCGGAGGCGGTCGGTCCCATCAGGAAGATCGCCAGGGGTTTTACTCCGTCCACTTCTGACACTACCGCCCCCGCTTGAACAGGGCGTCGAGGTCCTTCATGTCGAGCCGCACCCAGGTCGGGCGGCCGTGGTTGCACTGGCCGCCGCGCTCGGTCCGTTCCAGCTCCCGCAACAGGGCGTTCATCTCCTCCCGACCCAGGGCGCGGTTGGCGCGCACCGAGCCGTGACAGGCCAGGGTCGCCAGGACCCGGTTCATTTCCTCGTGCAGACGGCGGCTGGAACCCTGGGCGCGGAGGTCGGCCAGGAGGTCGCGCACCAGCCCGGCGGCGTCGGCCCCGCGCAGAATGGCGGGGATGGCGCGCACCACCAGGGTCTCCGGGTCCAGCCGGTCGATCTGGAGCCCCAGGGCCTCGAACGAGGCCGCCCACTCCTCGCAGAGTTCCGCCTCCGCCGCGCTGACCTTGACCCGCTCCGGCACCAGCAGGGGCTGGCTGGGGATTCGGCCCGCCGCCTGATGGGCCTTGAGGCGTTCGTAGGTAATGCGCTCGTGGGCGGCGTGCATGTCCACCAGGACCAACCCCTCCCGGCCCTGGGCCAGGATGTAGATCCCATGGAGCTGGGCCAGGGCGAAACCAAGCGGGGGCGCGGTCTCCTCGGCGAAATCGGAGATACCGGATTCAGTGACGGGCCGTTGTGCCTCGAAGGCCAGGGCATAGGCGGCACGGCCTTCGGCCACCCGCAGGGGCATAGCGGTCTGACGCGAGAAGGGCGCCGGGATTTCGGCCCTGGGCGGCTGACTATACGAAGACGAAGGCGCCGGCCGGGTCGAAGGGGGCTCGCCGCCGGGGCCGGACCCGGCGATGACCTGGTGCAGGGAGCGAAACAAAAAGTCATGGACCAGGCGCGACTCCCGGAACCGTACCTCGTGCTTGGTGGGGTGGACGTTGACATCCACCTGGGCCGGGTCGATCTCCAAAAAGACCACATAGGCCGGGTGGCGGCCCTGGTAGAGGACATCCTGATAGGCCTGGCGCACGGCGTGGGTCACCAGCTTGTCGCGCACCATGCGGCCGTTGACGTAGAAATACTGCATGTCGGGCTGACTGCGGGAGAAGGCCGGCAGGCCGAGCCAGCCATAGAGTCGCAGCCCCGCAGCCGCCTGCTCGAAGGCCAGGGCCGATTGGACGAACGCCTCGCCCAGCAGGAGGGCGAGGCGGCGGGCCTGTTCCTCGGGCCGTTCGGCAGTGGCCAGGGCAAGGACCTCGCGGCCGTTGTGCTGGAGCCGAAAACGCACGTCGAAACGGGCCAGGGCCAGCCGCGTGACCAGGGTCTCGATATGGGCGAACTCGGTCTTCTCGGCCTTGAGGAACTTGCGCCGGGCCGGGGTGTTGTAGAAGAGGTCGCGCACCTCGATCAGGGTCCCAGCGGGCAAGGCGGCGGGACGGGGCTCGGACTCCCCCTCGGCCACCTGCCAGGCGTGGTCCTGTCCCTGGGCGAGGGAGGTCAGGGTCAGGCGCGAGACGGAGGCGATGCTGGGCAGGGCTTCGCCCCGGAATCCCATGCTCCGCACCCCCTCCAGGTCGTCCAGAGAGGCGATCTTGCTGGTGGCATGGCGGGCCAGGGCCAGGGCCAGTTCCTCCCGGTCGATACCGCAACCGTCGTCCTGGACCCGAATCAGACGCACCCCGCCTTGCTCGATGGCGATCTCGATGCGCCCGGCCCCCGCGTCCAGGCTGTTCTCCACCAGCTCCTTGACCACCGAGGCCGGGCGCTCCACCACCTCGCCGGCAGCGATCTGGTTGACCAGGTGATCGGGGAGTCGTTTGATGCCCATGGCGCCAGTTTACCGCCAACCCCCGGAGGGTAATAATGCAATTGCCCCTTGATGCCTTCTGGATTTCCCTATGAACGAAAATCGCCGCCGCTTCCACCGCGTCCAGTTCAATCTCCCCGCCAAACTCTTCCTGGACAGCGGCGAACTCAGCTCCGAGGTGATCGACCTCTCGCTCCGGGGCGCCCTGATCCGCCGCAAACCCGAATGGAGCCCTGTGGTGGGTTCCGAAGTAACCTTGGAATGCGACCTCATCGGCAACGGCGAGGAGGTCATCCGCATGGACGCCGTGGTCCGGCACCTGGGCGAGGAGACCATCGGCCTGGGCTATCAGAATATCGACCTGGACAGCATCATGCGCCTGCGCCGCCTGGTGGAACTCAACCTGGGCAGCCCGGCCCTGCTGGAGCGGGAGCTGGAGAATCTGATCCTCGACCAGTCGGACGAGACCAGCCGGAAATAGCCCCAAGCCGCGACGCCCATCACCCTTCCCAAAAATATATCCGCCGGGAACTTGCCGGGTTCAACCAATTCGACTACAAATCCCTAGACCCTGTGCATTTGAAAGTGTTGTTCGTCGATTCAAAGCCCCTCTCCCCTTGCGGGAGAGGGGTTGGGGAGAGGGGTAATGGAGCAACGAGAATTCGCCAGGCATTTGCGAAGCCATATGACGGAAAGCGAAAACAGGCTGTGGCGACATTTGCGGGCACATCGACTGAATGGCGAGAAATTCAGACGCCAGCAGCCGATTGGCCCCTACGTGGTTGATTTCGTACATTTTGGAGTGCGCCTGATCGTGGAAGCCGATGGCGGACAACACAACGATGCGCCTTATGACGAACTACGGGACAACTGGCTGCGCGAACAGGGATTCACGGTGATGCGGTTCTGGAATAACGAGATCATGGGCAATCTGGATGTTGTGTTGGCGACTGTTATGGATGCGGTAACGAATCACCCCTCTCCCCCGGCCCCTCTCCCGCAAGGGGAGAGGGGTGAAAGGCGTTCTTTCGTCCAACACTTTAAAATGCACCCCCTAGACCAGCCGCGGTGATAAACACCGGGTATTCATGGGATGATGGGCGCCCCGGATGGATATTGAGACGAAGAAGACGCTGAACACGATGACAAACAACACCAGGCCCGTCTTTCTGAACCCCTTGCTTATCGCGCTACCCATCGCGGGGGTGCTCTCCATCGCCCACCGCATGACTGGGATTTTGTTGGTGCTCTCACTCCCCGCGCTGATCTGGCTGCTGGGGTACTCCCTCTCAGGGGCGGAGGGTTTCAACGGTAGCCGTGACTTGCTGCACGGCCCCATCGGCAGCGGCGGGCTTTTCCTTCTCCTCTGGGCGCTGTTGCACCACCTTCTGGCCGGGATTCGCTATCTGCTGATCGATGCCGGAATCGGTATCGAGCGGCCGGTGTATCGCATCTCGGCCTTGCTGGTGCTGATCAGCGCTCCGATCCTCGCAAACTATCTCGTGGGGAAACTGGTATGAGCCGAAGCGCCTCGGGGCTGCGCGCCTGGCTGCTGCAACGCCTGACCGCCCTCTATCTGGCGGGCTTCTTCATCTACCTGATCCTCTATTTCCACTTCTCGCCACCGAAGGATTACGGCGCCTGGATCGCCTGGGTCGACGATCCGCTGAATGGCGTCGCCCTGCTGCTGTTCATCGCAACGGCGCTGCTCCATGCCTGGGTGGGCGTCCGTGACATCCTGTTCGATTACGTCCCCCTCTTCCCACTGCGGCTTGCCCTGCTGGGCCTGGTGGGATTCGCGCTCGTCGCCTGCGGTTTCTGGTCCCTGCGCATCATCCTGGTGCCCCTCCTGGTTAGAATCTGGTAATGGACATGACGCTTCCGAGACGACGTTTTGACACCCTCATCATCGGGGCGGGCGGGGCCGGGCTCAACGCCGCCCTGCAACTGGCCGATTCGGGCCTGCGCGTGGCGGTGGTCTCCAAAGTATTCCCGACCCGCTCCCACACCGTTGCCGCCCAGGGGGGGGTCAATGCGGCCCTGGCGAATGTATTGCCCGATAGTTGGCATTGGCACATGTACGACACGGTCAAGGGTTCGGACTTCCTGGGCGACCAGGACGCCATCGAATTCATGTGCCGCGAGGCGATCCCCACCGTCTACGAGCTGGAACATGCCGGCGTCCCTTTCTCCCGCCTCGACAACGGCAAGATCTATCAGCGCGCCTTCGGCGGCCAGAACCAGGACTTCGGCGGCCCCCAGGCGGCCCGCACCTGCGCCGCCGCCGACCGCACCGGCCATGCCGTGCTCCATGCCCTCTACCAGCAGAACATCCGCGCCAAGACCCACTTCTTCGACGAATACTTCGCCATCGACCTCCTGCGCGACGAGGAGGGCGTCGCCCTGGGCGCCCTGGTGCTGGAGATCGAATCGGGCGATACCCTGGTGATCGAGGCCAAGACCACCCTGATCGCCACCGGCGGCTGCGGCCAGGTCTTCCGCACCACCAGCAATGCCCGCATCAACACCGGCGACGGCATGGCCATGGCCCTGCGCGCCGGCATCCCCCTGCAGGACATGGAGTTCTTCCAGTTCCACCCCACCGGCATCGCCGGCAAGGGCAAACTGATCACCGAGGCGGTACGCGGCGAGGGGGGCTATCTGATCAACGGCAACGGGGAGCGCTTCATGGAGCGCTACGCCCCCACGGCCCGCGACCTGGCCAGCCGCGACCTGGTGGCCCGCGCCATCGTCACCGAGATCAATGAAGGGCGCGGCTGCGGCATCAACAAGGATTACGTCCTGCTGCGGGTCGATCACCTGGGCGAGGAGATCATCGCCAAGCGCCTGCCCGGCATCCGCGAGAGCGCCCGGATCTTCGCCGGCCTGGACCCGGCCCTGGAGCCCATCCCGGTCTTTCCCACCGCCCACTACAGCATGGGCGGCATCCCCACCGACCGCTTCGGCCGCGTGGTGGTCCCCGCCGGCGAGGGCGCCGAGGAGGTGGTCCCCGGCCTCTATGCCGCCGGCGAATGCGCCTGCGCCTCCGTGCATGGCGCCAACCGCCTCGGCGGCAACTCCCTGCTCGACATCCTGGTCTTCGGCCGGGCCGCCGGCAAGGACATCATCGACTACATCAAGGAGAACCCCCACCACCGGCCCCTGAGTGAACCGAGCCTGGAGCGGGCTGTCGCCCACCTGGACCGCTGGGATCATCAGCCGGAGAAGAAACCGGCCGGCAAGGGCAAGGCCAAGCCCGCAGCGGAGAGCAGCGTGCGGGAACTGCGCGAGGAGTTCCGCAAGGTGATGGAGGACCACGCCGGGGTGTTCCGTACCCCGAAGTCCATGGCCGAAGGGGTCAAGCAGCTCAAGGCCATCCGCCGCAAGCTCCGCGGGCTCCGCCTCAAGGACCAGAGCCGGGTCTTCAACATCGCCCGCATCGAGGCCCTGGAGCTGGAGAACATGGTCGATGTGGGCATGGCCATCGCCGTCTCCGCCCTGGGGCGCAAGGAGAGCCGTGGCGCCCACTCGCGCGAGGATTTTCCGGTGCGGGATGATCGCCAATGGATGAAGCACAGCCTCTACTTCAGGGAAAAGGACCGCCTCGAATACAAGCCGGTGCGCAGCAAGCCATTGACGGTGAAGGGTTTCCCCCCGGCGGAACGGGTCTATTAGAGAAATCTGAGCGAAGTGCAGAGTGCGAAGCGTTGTTGCGATAACCGAGGCCAGGAGCCACCCCCATGAAATTCCGTGTCTACCGCTATAACCCGGAAACCGACCAGAATCCCTACATGCAGGGATTCGTCGTGGAGGCCAGTCGCGGCATGATGCTGCGCGACGCCCTGCTCGCCATCCAGGACCAGGACGAATCCTTCGCCTTCCGCCACTCCTGCGGCGAAGGGGTCTGCGGTTCCGATGGGGTCAATGTCAACGGCGTCAACAAACTGGCCTGCGTCACGCCGGTTGCCGAACTCCGGGAGACCGTCGTGGTCCGCCCCCTCCCCGGCCGCCCGGTGATCCGCGACCTGGTGGTGGACATGAGCCAGTTCTTCACGCAATACAAGCGTGTCGAACCCTGGCTCAAACACAGGGACCCCCTGCCCGAGCAGGAGATCACCCAAACCCCCGAGGCACGCGACAAGCTCGACGGTCTCTACGAATGCAACCTCTGCGGCTGCTGCTCCACCGCCTGCCCCTCCTTCTGGTGGAACCCGGAAAAATTCCTCGGCCCCCAGGCCCTGCTGACCGCCTGCCGCTTCCTGGAGGACAGCCGCGACCAGGCCGCCGAAGAGCGTCTCGACGCCCTTGCCGGCCCCTACAAACTGTTCCGCTGCCACAGCATCATGAACTGTGTCGAGGTTTGCCCCAAGGGCCTCAATCCCACCAAGGCCATCGGCCAGATCCGGGCCAGGATGCTCAAGGGTTCCCTCTGAAGGGGCCGTATCATGTTACAGCAGGAACTACCGGGATCGGACGAGAGGGATCGTCTGCGCTGGCAATGCCGGCGCGGCATGCTGGAACTGGATCTGCTGCTGGAAGCCTTCCTGGAAGAGGACTATCCAGGCCTGCCGGATCAGGAAAAAGAGGCGTTTTCACGATTCCTGGGGCTGGAAGACCCCCAACTGCACGACTGGCTCATGGGCGGCGGATCGCCGGATGATCCGGCCTTTGCCGCCCTGATCTGCAAGCTACAGACAAGCCTCCACAACAACCCCAGGGCCACGTCATCTGACACCTAAATTCCTCGTTTAACCGCAAAGAATATCGTAGGGGCGGGTTTAAAACCCGCCCGTACAAAACCCGCCCGCAAAAGTGGCTCACCAGCCCCTGCTCCCGCTCCTTTACACCAGCCCCATCCCCCGTTACTCTTGCGCACCTTTAACCCGTTGTGCGATCAGGAATTTGTTTTGAGCAGCCTGTCTTCTCCCCGTTTTCGCGTCCGGGCCGGCGGGCGCCTGCGCGGTTCGGTCCGCGTCCCCGGCGATAAGTCGATCTCCCACCGTTCCATCATGCTGGGTTCCTTGGCAGAGGGCGTCACCCGTGTCACGGGTTTTCTGGAGGGGGAGGACAGTCTGGCCACCCTCAATGCCTTCCTGCAGATGGGGGTCCGAATCGAGGGCCCCGATCAAGGCAGGGTGACGATCCACGGGGTGGGCATGCACGGACTGAAGCAGCCCGAGAAGCCCCTCGATCTGGGCAACTCCGGCACCTCCATGCGGCTGCTGTCGGGTCTGCTGGCGGGGCAAGGACTCGAACTGACCCTGATCGGCGACAGTTCCCTCTCCAGCCGTCCCATGCGGCGCGTGACCGATCCCCTGGCGGCCATGGGCGCGCGGATCGAGGCCACGGCGCGGGGCACGGCGCCGCTCCATATCCGGCCGGTCGAGTCCCTGACCGGCATCGATTACGCCATGCCCATGGCCAGCGCCCAAGTCAAGTCGAGCCTGCTCCTGGCAGGGCTCTATGCCCAGGGCGAGACCTGCGTCACCGAGCCGGCCCCGACCCGCGACCATACCGAAAGGATGTTGCGGGGCTTCGGCTACGGGGTGCGCCGCGAGGGCAACCGCATCTGCCTGACCGGCGGCGGCCGGCTGACCGCCTGCGATCTGGACGTGCCGGCCGATATCTCCTCTGCCACCTTCTTTATGGTCGGGGCCAGCATCGCCGAGGGGTCTGACCTGACCCTGGAGCATGTGGGCATCAATCCCACCCGCGACGGCGTCATCGGCATCCTGCGGCTGATGGGGGCCGATATCGAGATCCTGAATCCGCGGGACGTGGGCGGCGAGCCGGTGGCCGATCTGCGGGTGCGTTCCGCGCCCCTCAAGGGCATCCGTATTCCGGAAGCATTGGTGCCCCTGGCCATCGACGAGTTCCCCGCCCTCTTCATCGCCGCTGCCTGCGCCGAGGGCGAGACGGTCCTGACCGGGGCCGAGGAGCTGCGGGTCAAGGAGACCGATCGTATCCAGGTGATGGCCGACGGGCTGCTGGCCCTGGGCGTCCAGGCCGAGCCGACGCCGGACGGCATCCGCATCCAGGGCGGCCCCATCGCGGGCGGCCAGGTGGACAGCAAGGGCGACCACCGCATCGCCATGTCCTTCGCCATGGCGGCCCTGCGCGCCGGGGGCGAGATCCTCATCGACGATTGCGCCAACGTGAACACCTCCTTCCCCGGTTTCGCCGCCCTGGCCGCCGGGGCCGGACTCCAGATAGAGACCGAACATGATTAGACTCGCCCCCATCGTTACCATCGACGGCCCCAGCGGCTCCGGCAAGGGGACCATCGCCAAGATGTTGGCCGACCGGCTGGGCTGGCACTTCCTGGACAGCGGCGCCCTCTATCGGGTGGTCGGCCTCCTGGCGGAGCAGCAGGGCATCACCCCCGATTCCCCCGGCATGCTCGGCGATCTGGCGCGCACCATGCCCCTGCGCTTCGACAGCGAGGGACGGGTTTTGCTGGCCAACGCGGATATCAGCGACGCCATTCGTACCGAGCAGGCGGGCAATGCAGCCTCCAGGGTGGCCGCCGTGCCCCAGGTGCGGGAGGCGCTGATCACCTGGCAGAGGTCCTACGTGCGTCCGCCGGGACTGGTCGCAGATGGCCGCGATATGGGCTCGGTCATCTTTCCCGACGCCGAGGTGAAGATCTTCCTGACCGCAAGCACGGAGGAACGCGCCATGAGGCGCTATAACCAGTTGAAAGAAAAGGGATTGAATGTTAACCTTGCCCGCCTTACTGCCGAGATCCAGGAGAGGGACGAACGGGATCGCAATCGCAGTGTGGCTCCGCTGGTCGCGCCCGCCGCAGCGCTGGAGGTGGAGTCCACAAACCTGAGCATCGATCAGGTGTACCTCCGGGTGTTGGAGAGGGTCAGGGAGGCCCTTCCCAACCTCCATTGGGATTGATCGGCCAAGTGCCGGTCATTTTTTATTTAACTATTGACCGTTTTCCCCCATCGGGAAGATGTTGCGGCGATCACAGGAAACCCTACTACCATGACCGAAAGTTTCGCACAGCTTTTTGAAGAAAGCCTTGTCAATACCCAGCTCCGCTCCGGCTCCATCGTCATCGGCACCGTCATCGGCATCGAAGGCGACAGTGTCATCGTCAATGCCGGGCTGAAATCCGAGGGCCACATCCCCAGGGAACAGTTTTTGAATCTCCGCGGCGAACTCGAAGTCGCTGTAGGGGATCAGGTCGAGGTCTCCCTGGATGCCGTCGAGGACGGCTTCGGCGCGACCCGCCTGTCTCGCGAGAAGGCCAAGCGCCACCAGGCCTGGATCGAACTCGACAAGGCCTATGAGAACGCCGCCATCGTCACCGGGCGTATCAACGGCAAGGTCAAGGGCGGCTTTACCGTCGAAATCGGCGAGATCCGCGCCTTCCTGCCCGGTTCCCTGGTCGATGTCCGCCCCGTGCGCGACACCGCCTACCTGGAAGGCAAGGAGCTGGAGTTCAAGGTCATCAAGCTGGACCAAAAGCGCAACAACGTAGTGGTTTCCCGCCGCGCCGTGGTGGAGCAGGAGTACAGCGAGGAACGTGACAAGCTGCTGGAGAACCTGGAAGAGGGTCAGGAAGTCATGGGTGTGGTCAAGAACCTCACCGACTACGGCGCCTTCGTCGATCTGGGCGGCATCGACGGCCTGCTGCACATCACCGACATGGCCTGGAAGCGCGTCAAGCACCCGTCCGAGGTGGTCGAGATCGGCGACGAGATCAAGGTCAAGATCCTCAAGTTCGACCGCGAGCGTAACCGCGTCTCCCTGGGCCTGAAGCAACTGGGCGACGATCCCTGGGTCAACATCGCCCGCCGCTACCCCGAACACACCCGCCTCTTCGGCAAGGTCACCAACATCGCCGACTACGGCTGCTTCGTCGAGATCGAGTCAGGCGTCGAGGGCCTGGTCCACGTCTCCGAGATGGATTGGACCAACAAGAACATCCACCCCAACAAGGTGGTCTCCCTGGGCGACGAGTGCGAGGTCATGGTGCTCGACATCGACGAGGAGCGCCGCCGCATCTCTCTGGGCATGAAGCAGTGCCGCGCCAATCCCTGGGACGATTTCGCCACCAAGTTCAACAAGGGCGACCATGTCTCCGGCAAGATCAAGTCGATCACCGATTTCGGTATCTTCATCGGTCTGGACGGCGGCATCGACGGACTGGTTCACCTCTCCGACATCTCCTGGGATGTCGCCGGCGAAGAGGTCATCCGCAACTACAAGAAGGGCGACGAGCTTGAGACCGTGGTCCTCTCCGTTGATCCGGAGCGCGAGCGTATCTCCCTGGGCGTCAAACAGTTGGACAAGGACCCCTTCTCCAGCTACGTCGGCACCCACGAGAAGGGCAGTGCGGTCACCGGCATCGTCAAGGAAGTGGATGCCAAGGGTGCCGTGATCACCCTGGCCGAAGGTGGTGTGGAAGGCTATCTGCGTGCCTCCGAAATCTCCCGTGACCGCGTCGAGGACGCCCGTAGCGTGCTGAAAGAGGGTGACACCATTGAGGCGAAGTTCGTCGCCGTGGATCGCAAGAACCGCACCATCTCTCTCTCCGTCAAGGCCAAGGACCAGGACGAAGAGAGTGCCGCGATCAGGCGGTTTTCCAGCGATTCCCCGATGGGCACCGCGACCCTGGGCGACCTCATCAAGGAACAGATGGAACAAAATAACTAAGGTAACTATTCAGATCACCCCAAAAAATGCAATTTTTTGGGGCGACCAAAGGGGGGAGTAAGACCTCTCCCCTTTGGAAACCCCAAAAGCTGTGGAGTAACCATTCAGATCACCCAAAAAGCCGGTCGACCTGAATAGTTACTAACTAAGGAGCTGTCCGGAAATAAGTTGGACAATATCGCGCTCAGATTTAGGTCAGATTTGGTCGATCTGATTGAGCAAAACCGCAGGCGTAGCAGCGCTACGTCGAGGATTTTGCGATTGAAGATCGGCCAAAGATGGCCTGAAGATGAGATGCGAGAT
>JAHJDE010000065.1 GCA_018812525.1 Gammaproteobacteria bacterium | reverse complement strand
CTTTCTCGCATCGCTTAGCCATTCTTCACTCATGACTGCATTCTCCTAATCGCACTTCATTCAGATTATATTGAAGTATAGTTTATAGATGACTATTCTTCTAAATAAATGTTCAGTTAACTCATAGCCGGGCAATAATAACTTCGGGTAACATTTATGAAAAATATTTTGTCGTGCAGTTTAGCTATGATCGCATTGGTTGGTATCAGTATTAGCGCTAGTGCGGCAGCACCTCGATCATGCGATGATAATCAAGTCTATTTGGCTGTCATGGAAAGTGCCAGACATGATCTGCCATCACCTTATTCTGACATGGACGTCAAAGGGTCTACTGGTGTTACCCCATTAAAAAATGGGCAATGTAAAATGACTCTACTTTTAACGGGTGGAAGTGGTGGACAAAAGGAAGTTGATGTGCTGTACGAAACAACAGTTCCGCTTTCCAAAATCCATGTAACACTGGAATCATCGACCAAAACCACACAGAACGCTTCAAATAAATGCACACCAATAAAATTTCAGCGTGGACATATTTCTGGAACGGTTAATGGTTCTATTAATCCTGAAAACACCCAATGCTACAGCGTGGCGACAGGGGCAAATAAAACGATGGATGTTAAGGTAGTTTCGCGTTACAAGAATACCGTTGCAACTATCTTGGATGTCGGTGATGCACGCGACCACTTCGAGTTTTTAACGAAAAAAAAGACTTATCAAATTGACGTATTTCAGCTTATGCGTTCAGCCAACAATGATGAGTATTCGCTGACCGTTACGATTCGTTGATTATTTAGCCGAGGTACTTACCCCATTCGGATGATTGCCCCCCAGCAATGCTGGCTGTAAAACCGACAGCCAACTTAAATTAATGGACTTCCCAATGAAACCACTCCCCATCCATGCTTTACTGTCGCCCATGTTAGTCGGGCTTCTTGCCGTATCCGTACCCTCCCTCCTTTGGGCAGCGGGTTCACCTTACGGCATCAAAGGGACTGAATTGCCCACCATCCATAAATCCGGCGCCACAACATGCTATGCCTACGGTAAATATTACGTCCAAACGACAGAGTCCAAAGGTTCAGTGGGTGAGGATATTCGGGTAACTGCACGCAAAGACAAAGGGATTTCATGCGGCTCCAATGTGCCAAAGGTGCTGCTCGTCTTAAAGAATACCGATGCCGCTTGGTTTGCGGGTCTGTCAGGAAGCCACTTGTTGGTTGATAACGGTACAGACCCAAGCGGCAGGACGTTGGCTATCTACGACCTCAGCAGTGGGAAAAAAGTCTACAGCGTTGCTTATGAGGGAGAAATAACTTTGAAAAACGGCGCAACGCTGTCTTTCCTGCAACCACTGGGGCCAGTCAAGTCGATCACCAAATGCCCCAACGCTAACGACGCTCTCAAGGCAGGGATGCCGGATGTTGTGCTTGCCGAGCAAGTGCAACTCAATCTGCTGACCCAGAAACTCACCCAGACGGGTACCAAGGAATGTGTGCCTGTCCAGTAAATTTCCTATTGGCTCGTTCTCAATTTACTAACGCCTGAGTAACCTTATGAAAACCCTGAATATCCCCATCAGCACAACCTTGCTGCTGTTATCTGTCAGTGCGGCGACCGCTGGTGCAGCACCTGCATTCAAGTGCAACCCGAATGTATGTGACGACAATAGTAGTCATTGCTGGGGCAGCGGATCATGAAAATCGCAAAGATTCTTGGCATTCTCGTCACCGTCGTGGCTGTGTTGATCGGTGGTCTCTTGGCCTTCCTGGCAACGCTCGACGTCAACAAATATAAGCCGATGATCGTGGAGGAGGCCAAGAAGGCCACCGGGCGCGATCTGGCGATCGGCGGCAATCTGTCCCTCAAGGTTTCGCTAAGCCCCGCCTTGGTGGTCGAGAACGTGACCTTCGCCAACATGCCGGGCGGCTCGCGCCCCGAAATGGTGACGATGAAACGTTTCGAGGCCGAAGTGGCGCTGCTGCCTCTGCTGCACGGCGGCATCCAGGTCAACCGTCTGGTGCTGATCGAGCCCGACATCCTGATCGAGACCGACAAGCACGGCAAAGGCAACTGGGTGATGGGTCCGGCCGAGAGCGCGCCCGCCCCCGCCGCCAAGAAGGAAGAGGCACCGCAACCGGCGGCCAAATCGGGCGGACTGCCCAATGTCGCCATTGAGGAAATCCGCATCGAAAAGGCCGTTTTCGTCAATCGCGACGGGGCGGCGGGCACGTCGATGAAGGTGGACATCGACCATCTGGTCTTGCGCGCCAAGTCGCTGGCCGGCCCGCTTAGCATCGATCTGGCGGGCGCCCTGGACGGCAAGGCGTTCGAAGTCAAGGGCACCACCGGCCCGATCGCCGACCTGATGGCGCAAAAGCCCTGGCCGCTCGATATCGGCGCTAAGGCCACCTTCGTGCTGCCGGTGCCCATTCAATTGGCGGGCACGCTGACCATGGGCGACAAGGTCTACGCCATCGACAATCTGAAACTGGGCCTGGGCAAGAGCGCGCTTGCCGGCTCGGCCAAGGTAGCGATAGCCGCCAAGCCGAAGGCCACGGTGCGCCTGGCCTCCGACCTCATTGATCTGGCGGAAATCGCCCCGGGTTCCGACAAGAAAGCTTCTGACAAGAAAGAGGTGCCGCCCGCCAAGAAGGCGGGAGACGGGCGGGTCTTTCCGGCCGATCCGCTGTCGCTCGACGGCCTGAGGGCGGTCGACGTCGACGCCGAGGTGAAGATCGGCAAACTGATCCTGCCCAGCAAGCTGGCCCTGGAAGGCATTAACGCCAAACTGTTACTGAACAACGGCAGGTTGGAGACTAAGCCCTTCGCCCTGAAGCTGGGCGGCGGTGACGTCGCCACCAATCTGGTGCTGGATGCCAGCTCGGGCAGTTCGGCATCGCTCAATCTCAACGTCGTCGGCAAACAGGTGATGGCGGGCAATATTGCCAAGGACATGGGCAATTCCGATATGTTTACCGGCGGTCCCACCGACATCAACATCGACCTGCGCGGCCAAGGCGGCTCGGTGCGATCCCTGATGGCCGGCTTGAACGGCACGATCCAGATCGTGATGGGCCAGGGCCGGGTCAACAACACGCTGATCAATTGGGGCGGCGGTGACATCCTGACGCAGCTGACGAACAGCCTGAACCCCACCGCCAAGAAGGAAGACTACACGCCCATTAGCTGCGGCGTGGTGAACTTCAAGGTGCAAAACGGCATGGCCAATGCGTCCAAGGGCATCGCTTTCGAAACCAACATGCTGGATATCGTGGGTGACGGCACGGCGAACCTGAAAACCGAAGGGCTCGATTTCGGCATCAAGCCGACGGTGAAGGAAGGGCTGGGCGTCGGCGTGGGCAATCTGGCCAGCATGGTGCGCCTGCGTGGCACCATGGCCAATCCGACGGTGGGCATCGATACCGCCGAGGCGGCCAAGACGGCGCTGAAGACCGGAGCGGCGGTGGCAAGCGGTGGCCTGTCGGTACTGGGAGGCGCGTTGCTCGACAAGACGGGTGCCACGTCCCAGGCCTCGGGTCCGCCCTGCCAGGTGGCCTTGGGCAAGGGCATGGCCGCCAAGCAGGAAGCGGCCAAACCGGCTGCGAATTCGGTGCCGGCGCAAAAATCCAGCAATCCCGCGGATGCCGCCAAGGGTACCATCAAGGGGCTGTTCGGCCGCTGATGAGCATTACTGGAAAAGGCGGATCGGCAAGCGATGGAGCAGTGGGACCACGGCGGGGCCGGGGTCTGATCTGGATTTGTAGCTTGGGCTGAGGAACGAAGCCCAACAATCGCTGCCAGCCATGGAGAGCGAAGCGAGGGCTGGTAGTCCCCGATAGGCGTAGGGCGCGGGCGTGGGGCCGGAGTTGGTGGAGGGATTGGAAATCCCGCAAGCAGCGGAGGCCCTATGCAGAGCGCATCCCGACACGCCGTTAAGCCATTTGCGGGAGTTGTGACGGAGGGCTCCCCAACGGGGGAGTCCGGAGTCGCAACGGACGCAGGGCGATCGGGGCACAAAGAGTTGCCGAAGATTCCTGCCGTGAGCGCCGTCGAACGGGAGTGCGTTTTGGGGACTGGGATGTCCCAAAACGTATAACGAGATCGAAGACACCCCGAGGGCGACGGTTTCCATCGTTGGGCTTGACTGCGTCAGACCAACCTACCGCGTCATATTGGCAAAGCCAATACGGCACCTAGCCTCCCCCTATGGACGTTTATTTCGAGGTCGACGGCGAACAGTTTGTCTGGAATGCTGCCAAGGCCGAAAGGAACTGGCGCAAGCACGGTGTCCAGTTCGAGGAGGCGGCCATCGGCTTCGATGCCGCCGGCCGCTTGCTCTATGTGGTCCACTTTAGTCCCGTACTATTTGTCATTGAGTGAGGGGCTCACCGAATATTTACTTTAAAATGGCGGTTCATCCCTGAACCTCCCGTTGATATAGATCGGCGTTGAGTCTAATCTCGGTTAGCTGGGACAAAATCGAAAATCGGAAAGAGGGATAATCGGAGATGTGGAGTTACCCATGATCGTGGACCAAGAACTGGCGAACCGCTTCATCGCCCAATACAGGGACTTCCTGCTGCACATCCATGCCGCTGAGATCGGTGAGGAGGCGGGCACGGGCCTGATCAAGAATCTGTCGGCGGCACGCAATTGCTACCTGGCCGAACGCCAGAAATACAGCGACTACCTGGACAATGAACCGAAATACGACCCGGACATCAAGGCCGCCATCAAATCCCTGGACGTGGCCGACTGGGCCTATCTCCGCGACACGGAGCATTTCTCCCTGTTCGTTAAGTCCAACGGTACCCTGGGCCTGGCCGTGGTCGGGCTGACCCAGCCGATCAAGGAGATCTTCGGCTGCGAGGGCCTGTATCTGAGGACCGGCATCGTCCAGTTGGGCAACCACTATACCATCGACGGCATCATTGCCGACCCGGTCAAGCTGGGCGAAGGCTACGAACACACCTATGGCAAGGCCCTGAAAAAACTGGTCCAGCAGGGCACCTTCCACGAAGCCCCCGCGGGTAATGCCCCGGCGGCCAGCCCATCACCACCCCCCTGAAATACCTACTACTGAACGCACAAGAGATGAACCCGACAGCCTCTCCCCCCAGCTTTGGCCCAGCGATCAAGCTCCCCTCCCCCCTGGCCCTGCCCTTCCGCGTCGTCCCGGACAGTGTCCACAGCCGTGTCATGGCCGGCCTGCTCAACCGGGTCCTGGCCCAATACCTGCGCGAGGGGGAACTGGAGATGCTGGTGGGGCGCACCCTGCGGGTCGAGATCAAGGACGCCCATCTGGGCTACAATCTGACCTGTGACGGCAAGCAGTTGAAGTATTCCGGCCAACCCCCCGATGTCACCATGAGCGGCGACATGCACGCCTTCTTGTTGATGCTGACCCGCCGCGAGGACCCGGACACCCTCTTCTTTCAGCGCCGCCTCTCCATCCAGGGGGATACCGGCCTGGGGCTCAGCGTAAAAAACTTCCTCGACAGCCTCGACTGGGATAACCTGCCACTACCCCAGGCGGCACAGAAGGGTTTAGAAAGGGCACTGAATCTTTATCAAAAGCTCTTCGGGTAAAGCGACCTCCCCTCTGCACAAGCCTTTTCACTGGCCGAATAAGGAGCTGTCCGGAAATAAGTTGGACAATATCGCGCTCAGATTTGGTCGATCTGATTGAGCAAAACCGCAGGCGTAGCAGCGCTACGTTGAGGATTTTGTGATTGAAGATCGGCCAAAGATGGCCTGAAGATGAGATGCGAGATGTACAAGTTATTTCCGGACAGTTCCTAAGGCTTGAATCACCGGGAAACTACCCCATCATTTAGCTGTCCAATCTACCGACTTGCACATCAACCTAAGGAGATTTCCTTTCTATGAACCGATACAACCTGTCCGTGGAGCGCGCGGAAGCGTCCGTTCTATCCACCAACAAGCTGGTCAAGAACACCTACATGCTGCTGTCGGCCACCCTGATCTGGAGCGCACTGCTGGCGGTCGTCTCCATGGCCCTGGCACCCTCCCCTTTCATTTCCCTGGCCACCTCCCTCGGCGCCCTGGCCCTGATGTGGTTCGTGCTACCGCGCACCGCCGAGACCGCCAACGGCATCTGGGTCGTCTTCGCCGTCACTGGCCTGCTGGGCTTCGGCTTGGGTCCCATGCTGAACCACTACGCCGCCCTCTCCAATGGCGCGCAGATCATCGCCACGGCCTTCGGCGGCACTGGCGTCATTTTCCTGGGCCTCTCGGGATACGCCCTGACCACCAAGCGTGACTTCAGCTTCATGGGCGGTTTCATCTTCGCCGGCATGCTGGTGGTGATGTTTGCGTCCCTGATCGGCCTCTTCTTCCCCATGCCGGCCCTGAGCCTGGCGATCTCCTCTGTGGTGATCCTGCTCATGTCCGGCTACATCCTGTTCGAGACCAGCCAGATGGTGAACGGTATCCAGACCAACTACATCATGGCGACCGTCAGCCTCTATCTGTCGATCCTGAACATCTTTACCAGCCTGCTGCACCTCCTGGGCGTGCTCGGCGACGACTGAACCCCTAACGATCATGGGCGAGTCGAGCCACCCCGGATGATGAAGGCCGCCTCGCCCCCTTCGACTGCGCTTCCTTCGCCCCCCCTCCCCAACCCTCCCCCCAAATGGGGGAGGGGGCAAACGCGCGCTTCGCGACTTTCACAGCAACGGCATTTAGCCAAAAACCCCGGCCTTGGTCGGGGTTTATTTATTACTGAGAGGAGATGGAGATGGACGGCGACTGGACAAAGATTCTCTCCGCCATTCTGATCATCGGCTGGATCGTCTTTCTATGGCCAAGGGCCAGGCATTGGCTGCAAAACAGCCCTAAGGCCGAGGCGGGAGATTGGCAGTCGGTTCTACTACCCCTGCTGCTGGTAGCGGGGTTTGTCGCACTGCTGATAATGATGGTTTGAGCAATAACGGACACGCCCTCTTGCAAGGGCGTGCCGCTTCGCTATCGGTTTAACAGCACCAGGGGACCTTGAAAGTAACTCAGCGCCGATAACCGCCGCCACCGCCACCACGGGGGCCGTTATCATCACGGGGACGGGCCTCGTTGACGCGCAGGGGGCGACCTGACATATCAGTACCGTTGAGTCCAGCGATTGCCGCCTTGGCCGCCGAGTTGTCATCCATTTCCACAAAGCCAAAACCCTTGGAACGGTTGGTCTCGCGGTCGATGACGACCTTCGCTGAGGATACGGTGCCATAATCGGCAAACAGTGTTCTCAGCTCTTCGTCCCGCATTGAATAGGGCAGGTTACCCACATAGATATTCATGTTCTAATCCCAGGCGTTGAATCTCACGAAATCTCAGCAGACCCACCCAACGCCGAAACAGTGGGGCCACCGAGGGAGCTGTGGCACGACCGCCTGCCGGGCCTCTGCCCGCTACCAGGACAACCGCGAATCATCAGCGAATGCCGGTTTACTTTACTCTGTAATAGTGCGCCATGTCGCTATATTTCGGTCTCCAGAACGCTGTTTTCCGCAAGAAAAAGAAACCGATGAGGAACTTGCAAAATGGCCTTCCTGACCATTTTGCAAGACGAAAACGAGAAGTGGTACAAGGATGTACCGTTTACGGACCAAAGGACGGAAAAATGCGATTTTTCGTTTTCTTCATTTTCAATGGCTTAGACCATTGAAAATGGCGGCTCATCCCTGAACCGCAAGAGGTTCTTGCAGTTTTGCAAGAACCTCCGATCAGCCCAGAATTTCCATGCCAGCCATGTAAGGACGCAGGACATCCGGAATCCGCACACTCCCGTCGGCCTGTTGATAGTTCTCCAGCACAGCCACCAGGGTCCGCCCTACGGCAAGGCCCGAGCCGTTCAGGGTATGCAGCAGCTCTGGCTTGCCGGTCTTGGGATTGCGCCAGCGGGCCTGGAGACGGCGGGACTGAAAGTCCATGAAATTGGAACAGGAGGATATCTCCCGATATTTACCCTGCCCCGGCAGCCAGACCTCGATGTCATAGGTCTTGGCGGAGGAAAAGCCCATGTCGCCTGTGCAGAGGGTAACGACCCGGTAAGGCAACCCCAGTCTTTGCAGGATGGCTTCGGCATGACCGGTCAGTTCGTCCAGCGCCTGGAAGGAGTCCTCCGGCCGCACTGCCTGGACCAGCTCTACCTTCTCGAACTGGTGCTGGCGGATCATGCCGCGCGTGTCTTTGCCGTAGGCCCCCGCCTCGCTACGGAAACAGGGGGTATGGGCCACCCACTTGCGCGGCAACTCCGCATCCTCGACGATCTGATCCCGCACCAGATTGGTGACCGGCACCTCGGCGGTGGGAATCAGGAAATAACCCGTCCCCTCCCCCACCGCGAAAAGATCCGCCTCGAACTTGGGCAACTGGCCAGTGCCGAGGAGGCTTTCCGCGTTGACGACATAGGGGACATAGGTCTCGGAGTAACCGTGTTCGGCGGTATGGGTATCGAGCATGAACTGGATCAGGGCGCGGTGCAGCCGGGCCATGGCCCCATTTAGCACCATAAAGCGCGAGCCCGTGATCCTGGCCGCCGCCTCGAAGTCGATCCGGCCCTTGGGCGTACCGAGATCCACATGGTCCTTGGGTTCGAAATCAAAGTTTGGGATCTCACCCCAGCGGCGCTCCTCCCGGTTATCCTCCTCATTCTTGCCGTCCGGGATCTCCGGGTGGGGAATATTGGGAATCTCCAGGCTGAATGCCTCCAACTGGGTCAGCACCCGGTCCAGTGCCTCGTCGTTGGCCTTCAGCTTATTACCAATCTCGGACACCGCCGCCAGCAGCGGCCCCATATCCTGACCCGTCCGCTTGGCCTCGCCGATGGCCCGCGACTGGGTGTTGCGCTCGTTTTGCAGATCCTGGGTCTCCACCTGGAGACGCTTGCGCTGTTCTTCCAGTTCGCGGAAACGCGCCACGTCCAATTGAAAACCTCGGCGCGCCAGGGCGGCAGCGGTCGTCTCCAGTTCATTGCGCAGTAGTCGGGGGTCCAGCATGGTTCTCTACTCGGTTGATATGTCGATCGGCCAACTGATTACATGGCCCGGCGCGACCAGGGGCCGCAGATCCTTCAGAACGGTCGCCACCTTATCCGCTTCGTCGAAAAATTCAAGCACCAGTGGCATATCCAGGGAGAGATCGATCAAACCACCCCCATGGACCTTGCCGGAGGCGCCGAAGCCTGCCACCCCTCGGAACACCGTCAGACCCCGCACGCACTCCTTGTCGTGCAGGAAGTCGATCAATTCCTTGAGCCTGCCCTCGGCCTCGGTGCAATAGATGCGGACAATGGTGCCGTTCATCCTAAATTCCTCACTCTACCGCAAAGAATATCAGTGAATTAACTGCGCATGGGCGTCCACCTGAAAGGTGAATGCATCGAGAATGACAATCCAATGACTTCCTTCGCGTTCTTTGCGTCCTTCGTGGTTGAAAGGAGGTTATGCAATTCATAGCTGCCTACCCATGAGTACGCCGATCCAGGTCGCTGCAAGACAGAGCGCCAGGCTCATCAGCATATTGGCCCCCGCCTTGAGGTATTCGGCCTGTTCGATCAGATTGAAGGTTTCGATGGAAAAAGAGGAAAAGGTCGTGAAACCGCCCAGGAAGCCGATGAGCACCAGGGCGCGCAACTCCGGCGCTGCCGCCAGGCGCTCATGGAGCATGACGAAAAGAAATCCCATCAGAAAGGAACCAACCAGATTGACGAGCAGGGTCCCATAGGGAAAGCCGCGTCCCAGCAGCCCATAGACAGCCGTCGATACCCAGAAACGGAACAACGAGCCGACAGCGCCGCCCAGGGCAATGGACAGGGTTTGGGTCAAGACGGGGCATCCTCCGGGTCAAAACTGACGGAAATTTTACGCGAAACCGAGGGGAATGCGCTTCGAAATGGCGCCAGGCAGCAAGAGGATCAGTCGATATATGCCCCAGCATCCATCTCTCTGTGCGGGATGCCGATGATATCGATTCCATCCCGACCAATCAGATAGAACACCAGATGCCCTCCTTGGGGAAAGCTGTAATAACCCTCCCGGATATCACCCCGGTGCTTGCCGAGTCGTGGATTTTCAGCCAGCCAGGCAAAGCGATTTTCCAGTGCCCGCAGATAGCGATTACGTTGTGCCCTGCCCCAGTTGCGTTCGGAATAGCGGCCGATCTCGCGCAGATCGTCCCTGGCCCTCGGCGTGATCCGGTATGACTTCACCGCATCTCCTGATCCAGCTCGTCGATTAAAGCACCAAACGAAAAGCCCTCGACGAACTCCCCCCTCTTGGCCTGTTCGGCGCCTTGAACCAGATGTGCCCGAAGCGCTTCCAGCTTGCTCTTACGCTCTTCCAGGGTACGCAAGGCATCACGCACCACCTCGCTGGCGGACCCGTAACGGCCGCTTGCGATCTCGTTCTTGATGAAGCTCTCCCAGTGTGCCCCCAGGCTCAAACTCGTGGTTGCCATGGCCTATCCCGCTATTCATTATCAACAAAAGTGAATATAGGCAGGGTGGGAAAGATTGACAAGGGGGAGCAGCCCTGTGTACGCAAGGATGCGCTGAACAGTCCCGTCAAAAAAGAGGCCCCTTGCGGGGCCTCCTTATCATCTCGAATCCCGGAACGAGCGATCAGGCATCCAGGGACTGATAATAATCCATCAGAATCTTGGCCACTTCAGGACGGGAGAACTCGGGCGGTGGCGCGATGCCGTTGCCCAGCATCTCACGCACCTTGGTGCCGGAGAGCAGCACGAAGTCTTCCTTGGTGTGATCGGGGGCCTCGCACATCATCACTACCTTGTTCAGCTTCTTGGAATAGGCAGTGTGGTCGGCCTTGAAGATCTCGATGGCCAGGGCGCCGGCAGGCACCTCTTCGTCGAAGATGGTCTGGGCGTCGAAGGCGCCATAGTAGTCGCCCACGCCCGCGTGGTCACGGCCGATGATGAAGTGGGTAGCGCCCATGTTCTGGCGGAAGTAGGCGTGCAGCACCGCCTCGCGGGGACCGGCGTAGAGCATGTCGAAGCCGTAGCCGGTGACCATGGCACTGTTGGGCGGGAAGTAGAGTTCGACCATCTTGCGGATGGCGGCATCGCGCACGGGGGCGGGGATGTCACCCTTCTTCAGCTTGCCGAGCAGCATGTGGATGACCAGGCCATCGCAGTTCAGGCGATCCATGGCCATGTGGCACAGCTCTTCGTGGGCCAGGTGCATGGGGTTGCGGGTCTGGAAGGCGACCACGCGCCGCCAGCCGCGCTCCTGGATCTCGTTGCGGATCTCGACGGCGGTGCGGAAGGTATCGGGGAAGTCGTCCTGGAAGTAGGAGAAATGCAGCACCTGGATGGAACCAGAGACTGCGAAACGGCCCTGGCCGTTGAACGCGGCAACGCCGACGTGATCCGGGTCCTCGGTACGATAGACCTTCTGGGTCATGGTCTTCATCTGGGCGTCGGTCACTTCCTCGATGGCCGCCACGTCCATGATCGCCAGCACTGGGGTACCTTCCATGTTGGGGTCGCGCAAGGCGATGCGCTTGGCGCCCTTGATGGCATCCACGTTGTCCAGCAGGCAAAGCACGGGGACCGGGAAGAAAGAGCCGTCGGTCAGGGTCATCTTTTCAGCGGCACCCATGGCATCGGCGACGCTCATGAAACCCTGCAAGGGGCTGAAATAACCGGCACCCATCATGACCGCGTTTCCAGCAGCCTGCGAGCTGATGACGACGGAAGGCAGCGATTCCGCCTCGTGCATCAAGGCATGATGCTTCTCGGAATCGTAGACAAACAACGGCTTGAGTTCATCGGAACCAACGGGCTTGATCATGTCGGACTCTCTCCTTCAGGTTGGGACCCCGGCGTCCGGGGCAAATTGGGGCTAACCCTACCACAGGATAAAGAAATGGGCACAAGACAATATTTATACCCAGACAGAAATGGCTTGGTACATGGGATGGATTCAGCGAGTAGCTCGGATGGAACGCAGTGTAATCCGGAAAGCGCCTGGCCCGGATCATCCCGGATTCATGCGGTATTTCCCTATACCGCACCCTTCGGGCGCTAGGCGTGCAAATCGGCTATCCTGCCGATTTGTCCGCTTTGCTTCATCTGGGCTACGGGTTCTGATCGCTCCCAGGCTCCGTGTAATCTGATCGTTCCCACGCTCCGGCGTGGGAATGCATCTCCGGACGCTCCAGCGTCCCGAGGTCGGCGCAAGCCCTTCGCGTCCAGCAAGCCGCGACGCTGGAGCGTCGCAAGCGGCATTCCCACGCGGAGCGTGGGAACGATCTGGAATCCAGCGGATTCGTAGGATGCCGGTGAGCGAGAGCGAACCGCATCGTTCGTGCCGGCGTCGCCCGCGATCGGTGCGGTTCGTACCTCACCGCACCCTTCGGCCCTCTCAAGCCTGGTCTTCAGATCTCGTCAACGATGAGGCCGCTGCCCCGCGGCGCCTGGCATTCACTGTAGGGGTCGGGCTTGATGGAGCTCCAGGTCTTGCAACCGGGGCATTGCCAGTGCAGGCACCGTGCCAGGAAACCGCACTGGCCACAACGGTAGCCGTAGCTCGACTCCCGCATGTGGCGAATCAGATCCCACAGGATCGGCAGCAGGGGCTCGCCACCCTCTCCGGCGGTCCGCAAGTGCATGGCAAGGAGATGTTCAAGGCCTCGCAGGCTGGGATGATTCGACAGAAACCGGATCATCTGGTCGAGGCCGGCCTGACCACCCTGCTCAGTCTGAACCATCTCGGCCAGCGCCATGGCGGCCTCGACGCTGCCTTGCTTATCGGCGCAGCGCAGGAGGAACTCGCGGAAGACCTGCCGATTGCCGATCCTCTCACAGCACTCCATCAGCGGGGCTATGACCTCCCCTACATAAATGGGGTTCTGTGCCTCGACGCGCGTGAAGTAGCGGTAGGCCACTGTCAGCTCTCCCTTCTGCATGGCCAGTTCGCCCAGGAGCATGGTCGCACGGGCGCTGTTCTTGTCGACGCTGAGGGCCTTCTTCAACTGGGCGTCGGCCAGCGTCTCGTTGCGCTCCGCCTTGGCCTTGAGCGCCAGTTCGCAGTGGTAGTGGGCTCGCTCGACCCTGAGGACGGGCTCCCCGAGGGATTCGAGCCGCTGGGCCATCAGGAGGCACTTTTCCCAATCTTTTTCCTGCTGATAGATGTAGTGGAGATTGCGTAGCGCCTCCACCTGATAGAGTTTCTGGATCACCAGCTCATCGAACAGCCCCTCGGCGCGGTCGAATAGCCCCGCCCGCAGATAGTCCTGGCCAAGTTCCAGGAGGGACTGGGCGCGCTGCTCCTTGTTGAGGGTGGGGCGGGCGATAAGATTCTGGTGGATGCGGATGGCACGATCCACCTCGCCCCGGCGGCGAAAGAGGTTGCCGAGGGCCAGATGGGTCTCCACGGTGTCACTGTCCACTTCCAGCAACTGGATGAAGACATCAATGGCCTTGTCCGGCTGCTCGTTGAGCAGGAGATTCAGACCCTTGAAATAGGCGGGATTATGGTCTCTGGACAGGGCGGCGCGGTTGCGGCCCCGGCGCCCGGAATACCAGCCAGTGGCCGCGGCCAGGGGCAAGAGCAGGAAGAGGATCTCCATCATGAGGCGGGCCGTCCATTCACCACCGGATACCTCTCAAAGACACGGGGATCACTCCTTGACGGGCTGGGAGCGCAGATTCTCGATCTCTTCCTGGGCCTGCCGCTGCTGACGGCGCAGGTCCCCCAGCTCATGACGCAGACGCACCACCGCACCCAGCGAGGCAAGCACCCCCAGCAGGGCGCCCAACACCAGGGCCGCAACCAGAATCAGCGCCAGCGGCGCCTCCTGTACGCCGAGGTAGTAGTTAAGATTCACCGGCTGGGCGTTCTTCACGGCAAAGGCCGCGCCAATCACAACCATGAACAGAACCAGAATGATCTTAATGATTCGCACAATGTACTCCTGTTGTCCCGGTAACGATCAGGGTAAGGCATCAATGCCAAGATCTGCCTCCCTGCGCCCTGGACAAGGATTGTGCGGAGAACGCCGGGGAAAGTCCAATTGCAATGATTGGCGAGGGAAGGTGGCAAAGGGAAACGCGTAGGCCCCTCCGCCCAGGACAACGTCATCTAAGTACGGGCGGGTTTTAAACCCGCCCCTTCTCAGAACGGCCGGGCTGTGCCCGACATCGGGATGCGGCGAGGCTTCGACTGGCGGGCATAGCCCGCCCAAGGCTGGAGGGAGTGAGATCCTCCCTCAGGGCTCGACGGATCAGGGAATGATGCGGCCAATGACCAGGCGCAGAGGCGCCGCACCGGTTGTTGCCGTCTCCACGGGATCGCTCTCCATGTCACCGCTTTGGGCATTGGGCCCAGCCCCCTTGACAATCCGCGCCAGCACCAGGACCTTGGGAAATTTTGAGAGCCGCAGGTCCGGACTCATCGCCATGGCGTCGTTCAGCGCCACTTCGGCGGGCAGATCGCCTGCCTTGAGCTTGACCACAGCCAAGGGCATGGGCGGACCCTCGATCGCCTTGGCCATGATGAAGAGACTGTCTCCCGGCGACACCTTTTCTTTGAGTTTCTCGTCCAAGACCACTGAGACCCTGATCTCGACACCCGGAGCCTCGGCGGCTGGTACGGCAGCGGGTATATCGGCCTCGCTCAGCCCCCCCTCCTTGAGCGTGCGCTCGATCAGGGAGCCCAGTTGGGCGCTGGCCTTGGGATCGTCCTGCACCTGTGGTATCACCCGGCGCCAGTAGGCAATGGCCTCCTTGTGCCGCCCCTGTTCCCGCATGGCCATGCCCAGCATCCAGAGGGCAGTGGAATCTTCCGGCGCCTGTTCCAGTGCCTTGCGCAAAAGCTCCTCGGGCCTGCCGCTGACCTTGCCGCCCGCGGCCAGGGCCTGGACATCGGCCAATGCAGTGAGGATGTTCGGGTTATCGCCGACCAGTTGATGGACCCTCTCCAGGGCCGCGACCGCCTCGGGATAGCGTCCCAGGGAGGAGTAGGACCGGCCCAGGATGTACCAGCCCTCGGCATTGTCGGGATTCTCCTTCATCTTCGCTTCCAGCTTGATAAGCATCTCCTCCATGCTCGGCTTGCCTCCCTGCTCGGTATGGGGGGACGCGGACTGGCTGGCCTGGATCTCCAGCAGCCGGGGCGCGCCCAGATTCAGATAGAGCAGGAGCGCTGCCAGGGGCACCAAGAGCCAGACGACCGCCAGGGTCAGCCGGGCCGGCGCGGCATTCAGCGGCGCCTCCCTGCCCTCGCGCAGGTCATCGATCAGGTTGCCCTCCAGCTCCGCCTTGGACTGTTCGAATAGGACATCGGACAGGACACCAGAGGTCCGCTCGGCCTCCAGCTCGGCCAGGCGCTCCCTGGCGATACGCACATTGCGGGCATTGAGATCCTCGTCCGCTTTCGCCCTGGGGCGCAGCAGGGCCGGCACCAGCATCAACAGCCCCGTCATGGCCATGAGGGCCGCGACTACCCAGAAAATCGTCATGGTGCGTCCCCTTCCAGCAATTTGTCGGCCCTGGCCCGCTCTTCCTCGGTCAGTTGGCTGGTGCTCTGCACCCGCGCGCGCTGCCTGATCACCCGGACCAATACAAAGAGACCGGCCGCCAGGAGGATGAAGGGACCCAGCCAGAGAAACAGGGTGATACCCTTGACCGGCGGCCGATAGAGGACGAAATCGCCGTAACGCTCCACCATATAGGCAAGGATCTCGGTCTCGCTCTTGCCGGCGCTCACCATCTCGTAGGTCTTGCGGCGCAGGTCCTGGGCCAGCTCGGCATTGGAGTCGGCTAGATTCTGGTTCTGGCAGACCAGGCAGCGCAGCTCGGCGATCATTTTCTTGTAGAGCGCCTCCCTGGCGGGGTCATCGAAGCGGTGGGTCTCGATGGTGGCGGCCTGGGTGGCCCCCGCCACCAGCAGCAGGAGCATCAACATCAGGGGTTTCATCAATACAACCTCTTTTTAACCGCAAAGGACGCGAAGGGAATTACTGACCTATAACCGCTGATGTATTCAGCTTCCGGATGAGCGGCAAGGCGCGGTTTACTCCCTGAGACTCCTTGCGTCCCTTTGCGACCTTTGCGGTTAATCGATGTTACCGCTCTCTCAAGAAACACGCCGGGCCGCCCCAAGTGTTTCTTGCCCCTTGAGGGGTCAAAAACGGAGCGAAGCGGAGTTTTTGGGGGTGGTCCGCTCTCAAGAAACACGCTGGGCCGCCCCAAGTGTTTCTTGCCCCTTGAGGGGTCAGAAACGGAGCGAAGCGGAGTTTTTGGGGGTGGTCCGCTCATAGCCCCTCCCCCTCCAACTGACGTATGAGCGGTTCGAAGCGCTCCAGCCAGACTTGTTCGTTGATGGCCCCTTCGTATTTCAGGCGGATGATCCCCTGCTTGTCGATCACGAAGGTCTCGGGCGCCCCGTAGACCCCCCAGTCGATGGCCACATTGCCGGCCTGGTCGTCGGCGATCATGAGGAAGGGATTGCCCAGGCGGGCGATCATCTCGCGCCCCTTGACCGGGTCGTCGCGCCAATCGACACCGACGATGTTGACCCCCTTGTCCTTGGAGAGATGCAACAGATACGCATGCTCGCGCCAGCACTCCGGGCACCAGGTCCCCCAGACGTTCAGCAGCCAGACCTTGCCCAGCATACCGGACGGATCGACCTTCTTGTCCGGCTGGAGCAGATCGGGAATGGAGAAGGCCGGCCCCTGCTTGCCGATCAGGGGCGAAGGGACATGGCGGGGGTTGTATTCCCCCCGGTTGATCTTGTTGAGGGTGAAGAAGAACAATCCCGCCAGAAGCAGGAATAGAACCAGTGGAATCAGCGCCTTGGTTTTCATGCGGCCCCCGCTGCCATGCCGTTGTTCGTTGCCGCCGAACGCCGTTTCAACGAACGATAGCGCCGGTCGGTGGCAGCAACCAAGCCGCCCAGGGCCATCACCAGGCCACCCAGCCAGATCCAGCGGATGAAGGGCTTGTGGTAGAGGCGCACCGCCCAGGCCTTGCCGCCCAGTGGCTCCCCCAGGGCAACGAAGAGGTCGCGGGTCAGGCCGGGGTCTATGCCCGCCTCCGTCATTGGCATGCCTTGCGCCCGATAAACACGCTTCTCCGGGAACAGGTGCGCGACCCTTTGGCCATCGCGGGTCACGCGGAACTCCCCGCGGCTGGCGGTGAAGTTCGGCCCGGCGTGGTCCTCTACGCCGACGAATTCGAAGCTGTAGCCGGCCAGTTCATAACTCTGCCCCGGCTCCAGGCGCACATCCTTTTCGGTGCTGTAGAGGGAGGTCAGGGAGACGCCGACGACAAAGAGGGCAATGCCCGTATGGCCCAGGACCATGCCCCAATAGGCCCTTGGCAGGCCCTTCAACCCGGCGGCCAGGGAGGGCTTGTTGGCGATCCGCTCACGCAGGCCGACGCAGGTGGATGCAACCACCCAGACCGCCAGGACCAGTCCCAGGACCGCCTGCCAACTGAAGGCCGGTGCCACGAGCACAACGAGCAGGGGGCCCAGTATCAGACTGATCATCGCGGCGACCCGCAGCTTGCGCCAGAGGACAGCCACCTCATCCCGCTTCCAGCGGGCCAGGGCACCCACGCCCACCGCCAGGGCCAGGGGGATGGCCAGGGGCACGAAGACGCTGTTGAAATAGGGCGGACCCACCGAGATCTTGCCCAGATTCAAGGCATCCAGGAGCAGGGGATAGAGGGTGCCGAGCAGGATGGCCGCCGTCAGCGCGGTCAAGAGCAGGTTATTGAGCAGCAGCCCGGTCTCGCGCGACAGGGGCGAAAACCCAACCCGGCTGCGGATGTCCTCGGCCCGCAAGGCATAGAGGGTCAAAGAGCCCCCCACCACCAGGCAGAGGAAGATCAGGACGAAGACACCCCGGCCCGGATCGGAGGCGAAGGCGTGGACCGAGGTCAGGACCCCGGAGCGCACCAGAAAGGTACCCAGGAGGCTGAGCGCAAAGGTGAAGATTGCCAGCAATACCGTCCAGGCCTTGAAGGCCCCCCGTTTCTCAGTGACCGCCAGGGAGTGCATCAGGGCCGTGCCCACCAGCCAGGGCATGAAGGAGGCGTTCTCGACCGGGTCCCAGAACCACCAGCCGCCCCAGCCCAGCTCGTAATAGGCCCACCAGCTCCCCAGGGCGATGCCCAGGGTCAGGAACATCCAGGCCACATTGGTCCAGGGCCGCGACCAGCGCGCCCAGGCGGCATCCAGACGGCCATCCAGCATGGCGGCGATGGCGAAGGCGAAGGGCACCACGAATCCCACATAACCCAAGTAGAGCATCGGTGGATGGATCGCCAGGCCGAAGTCCTGCAACAGGGGGTTGAGGTCACGCCCTTGCGCCGGGGCCGGCCAGAGGCGGTCGAAGGGGTTGGAGGTAAAGATCAGGAAGGCCAGGAAACCGAGGCTAATCAATCCCATGACGCCAATGACATTGGCCATCACCCGATCCGGCATGCCGCGGCTGAAGATGCTCACGGCCAGGGTCCAGAGGGAGAGGGAGAAGGCCCACAGCAGCAGGGAACCCTCATGGGCACCCCAGACCGCCGAGATCCGGAACAGCAGCGGCAAGTTTGTGTTGGAGTTTTGCGCCACGTAGGCCACGGAGAAGTCGTTGACGACGAAGGATTGGGCAAGGGCGATAAAGGCGATGCCCAGAAAGAAAAACTGGCTCCAGACCGCCGGGCGGGCGACATCGATCCAGGCGGACCGGCGCAGGTGGACGCCCATCAGGGGCAATAGCGCCTGCACCCCGGCCATGCAAAAGGCCAGCAGCAGGGCAAGGTGTCCGAGTTCTGGGATCACAGGTTACTCCTCAAATTCCGGGTAAATTCCCGTAGGTTGGGTTAGGCGCGCCCCTTAGGCTAACCATCGTTTCTGTCAAGGTTGATGCGCGCCGTAACCCAGCATTGTTACCGGCACCTGTTGGGTTACAGTGCGCACAGGCACCTCCGAAACCATTGGCGGCATTGGGTTTGCGCACCTAACCCAACCTACAAAAGAGTTCAAGCCTCGGGCCGCATGTGCGGGAACAATAACACATCGCGAATGGAGGGCGAGTCGGTGAAGAGCATCACCAGCCGGTCGATGCCGATCCCCTCCCCCGCCGTGGGCGGCATGCCGTGTTCCAGGGCGCGGATGTAGTCCTCGTCGAAGTGCATCGCCTCCACATCGCCCGCCTCCTTTTCCGCCACCTGCCTCCGGAAGCGCTCCGCCTGGTCCTCGTAGTCGTTCAACTCGGAGAAACCATTCGCGATCTCGCGCCCGCCGACGAAGAACTCGAAGCGGTCGGTGACGAAGGGGTCCTGGTCGCTACGCCGCGCCAGGGGCGAGACCTCGGTGGGATAGGCGGTGATGAAGGTCGGGTCCATGAGCCGGCCCTCGACGGTCTTCTCGAAGATCTCGATCTGTATCTTGCCCAGGCCGTAGCTCTCTTTCAGGGGAATCCCCAGCCGCCGGGCGATGGCCCGCGCCTGCCCCAGGTCGTCCAGCTCGGCCTCGCTGATGTCGTCGTTGAAGTGGAGGATCGACTCCTTCACTGTCAGACGGCGGAAGGGGCTGCCGAAGTCGTAGATCTGGCCCTGATAGCCGATCCGGGTGGTGCCGATCACCGTCTCGCAGAGGTGGCGCAGCATGTCCTCGGTCAGGTCCATGAGGTCATGGTAGTCGGCATAGGCCTCGTAGAACTCCAGCATGGTGAACTCGGGGTTGTGCCGGGTGGACAGCCCCTCGTTACGGAAATTGCGGTTGATCTCGTAGACCCGCTCGAAACCGCCCACCACCAATCTTTTCAAATAAAGCTCCGGGGCGATGCGCAGGAAGAGCTGCATGTCCAGGGCATTGTGCTGGGTGATGAAGGGCCGGGCCATGGCGCCGCCGGGGATGAGCTGCATCATGGGCGTCTCCACCTCCATGAAGCCCCTGCCGTTGAGATAGTCGCGGATGAACTGGACGATGCGGGTGCGCAGGCGGAAGGTGTTGCGCGTCTCCTCGTTCATGATCAGATCGACGTAACGCTGGCGGTAGCGCTGCTCCGTGTCGGTCAGGCCGTGCCACTTCTCCGGCAGGGGGCGCACCGACTTGGTCAGCAGGCGCAGGCCATCGACTTTCACCGACAGCTCGCCGGTCTTTGTCTTGAACAGCACACCCTCGGCACCAATGATGTCGCCGATGTCCCACTTCTTGAACTGCTCGTTGTAGACCCCCTCGGCCAGGGCCTCGCGCTGCACGAACAACTGCATGCGCCCGCTCATGTCCTGGAGGTGGGCGAAGCTCGCCTTGCCCATCACCCGCCGGCTCATCATGCGTCCGGCCAGCCTCACCCGCAGCCCCAGGGCAAGGAGATCCTCTTCGGCCTTCTCCGCGTACTCGGCATGCAGCTCGCCGGCCATGCAGTCGCGGCGGAAGTCATTGGGGAAGGCATTGCCCTCCTCGCGCAACTGAGACAGCTTCTCCCGGCGCAGGGCGATCAGCTTATTTTCGTCTAATACCTCATCACTCATTTATTGATATCTCAATATTTAACCGCAAAGAACACCAAGTTGTACTATTGCTGTTTGGTTTTATAGCCCGCTCTTCAGGCTCGCCTCGATGAACATATCGAGGCCACCGTCCAGGACCGCCTGGGTATTGCCGGTCTCCACCCCGGTGCGCAGGTCCTTGATGCGCGACTGGTCCAGTACATAGGAGCGGATCTGACTGCCCCAGCCGATGTCGGATTTGGAGTCCTCCACTATCTGCTGGGCTGCGTTGCGCTTTTGTATCTCCATCTCGTACAGCTTGGCCTTGAGCTGTTTCATGGCCGTGTCCCGGTTCTTGTGCTGGGAGCGGTCACTCTGGCAGGCCACCACGATGCCAGAAGGCATATGGGTGATACGGATGGCGGACTCGGTCCGGTTGACGTGCTGACCGCCGGCGCCGCTGGCGCGGTAGGTATCGACGCGCAGATCGGCCGGATTAATGTCGATCTCGATGTCATCGTCGATCTCCGGCGACACGAAGACCGCAGAAAAAGAGGTATGGCGGCGGTTGCCGGAATCGAAGGGCGACTTGCGCACCAGCCGATGGACGCCGATCTCGGTGCGCAGCCAGCCGAAGGCATATTCGCCTTCATAATGAATGGTCGCGCTCTTGATGCCCGCCACCTCACCGGCCGAGCACTCCATCAGCTCGGTCTTGAAGCCGTGCTTCTCCCCCCAGCGCAGGTACATACGCAACAGCATCTCTGCCCAGTCCTGGGCCTCGGTGCCGCCGGAACCCGCCTGGATATCGAGATAGGCGTTGTGGGAATCCATCTCGCCGGCAAACATGCGGCGAAACTCCAGATTGGCCACCCGCTGCTCATAGTCCTCCAGGTCCGCCGCCACCGAGGCGAGGGTTTCCTCGTCGCCCTCCTCCACCGCCATTTGCAGCAGGTCGCTGGCATCGGCCAGCCCTGCATCCAGGCTATCGATGGTCCCGACCACCCCCTCCAGTTGCGACCGCTCCGCGCCCAAGGCCCGCGCCCGTTCCGGGTCGTTCCAGATGGCGGGGTCCTCCAGCTCGCGCAGGACCTCGGTCAGACGCTCCTGCTTGATTTCGTAGTCAAAGATACCCCCTCAGGGACAGCGTGCGTCCCTTGAGATCGGCGATGGCATTGGTAATGGGATTGATATCGAGCATGGCCTGTGCGCAAAAATGGAAAACGAGGAATGGTACAGCAGCCGCGAATGTATTGAAAACGCGGAAATCCAGGTTTTCAGAGGGCGGAACCTGCTCCGCCAGGGTCATTTAGGCGATTGCCGGAAATTAAGAGGAACTTGCAAAATGGCCATCCTGACCATTTTGCAAGGCGGTTCATCCCTGAACCGCAAGAGGTTCTTGCAGTTTTGCAAGAACCTTTAATATCCCGGATTGCGCAGGATTTTCGTTCCCCTGCAAGGCGCCACAGGCGGCGCATAGTCGAACTATGTAACGCCTGGGGCAACGCCGCAGGGGGGCGAAAAGACAAGCAAGATGGGATATTAATTGACAGAAATCGCCT
>JAHJDE010000064.1 GCA_018812525.1 Gammaproteobacteria bacterium | reverse complement strand
TATCTTTCTCGCATCGCTTAGCCATTCTTCACTCATGACTGCATTCTCCTAATCGCACTTCATTCAGATTATATTGAAGTATAGTTTATAGATGACTATTCTTCTAAATAAATGTTCAGTTAACTCATAGCCGGGCAATATATGGGCCTTGGCCCATCTCGTCAGCCAGAATAATGGGATCAGACCCGATTTAATATACTCTGACCCCAAGGAGGAAAAGGGGACGCCTCCCTTTTCCCACCTTTTATTCATCTTCCAGAAGAAAAAAGGGTAACGTCCCCTTTTTCCTGGAGAGTTGGGCGTCGGTTGAATCTACTTGTTAGCGCCATTCCAGTTCTTTCTGCGGAATGGCTTCAAAGCGCCGAATAAACGATAGTATTTTTGAAAGTGCCGATCTGCCTCATAGCGAATTATTGATTGCAACATCGTATTGTAATCATCAAATTGAAAGCTAATATCGAGATTGAGGACAAATCGATCACCCGGGTTTGATAGCTCCACGTCCAACGAGGTGTCAATTTCTTCTTGACAGGTGCCAATCATCATGGAAGCTGGCATATTGTTAAGCCATGGACGTAACAGAGGACCTTTTTCAGCAGACTGCATATACGTTACGTGCACATGCACTTCATCGATTGGCTCTATAAGAAGGAAATGGCCTTCCTCATTTTCCCATTCGCCACAATAGTGGTTAATGTATAGATCCAAGCCCGATTCCTCTATATTCTTTAGCTGTTCTTCTTCCTGGTCCATGTATTCCCGCATTTCATTTTGATGGAGCCAGATTGGATCGGCGTTATTTCTTAGAAATTCCTCCGCTTCCAGCCCATCAATTGTCTCAGGGCGCTTCAATCTAACCTGCTTACCGTTCATAAAGACCCATGTGTACTTTTGTTGCCGTTCCTCTTTTGCTTTCTTTCTCGCTCGCTTTTGTGCGGACGTAAGTTTCTGTTTTTGTCTTGCCATGGCTGAGGACTTATTGCGCTAACGGCAAACTTCAGCCGCGCGCGCCTTTGGCGCGCGGCTGGAAGTCTTTGTTAGGTTTTATTTGTTAGTATTGTTCGAAAAACTCATCTTTCCCAAGAGTGCTTGCATGTTTCTTCACTATATTCCTAAAATCGTCTGGGCCAGATACGTAAATCCAGTCATCTATCGACCCTCTAAAGCAAAAACGTTCAGCAGTAAACTTCCTTCTTTCTTTGTCTTCTAGAGTAAATCTTAGTACCGCCGTATAATGTTGGTCAGTGATTTTGGTTAGAGTAGGCATCATATCATCAGCAGAGATACCTGGACGCATAGGATAATTTCCAAGTAAGCTACCAAAGACACTTTTTAAATTTTCACTATCTGTGCTTGACTCATAGATAGTCAAAGTTCGGCTTTTGCAGTCTACGATGTATCTCTTTGTATTATTTAATGAGTCTAGTAATTTCTTTACATATTGCTTTTCCATATCTGTAATAAGTCGAGGTTGTATTTTCCTTAAGAATACCTGTGCATTTTCTGGGTGTTCATAAATTTCATAACCTTCAGGTATTGAGCTAACAGCCTCTCCCTTTCCTTCTTGATTGGACGAAAAAAAATACCTAGGCTTTCCTGTCTTGGTTTTCCCTTCTTTAAGATAATACCGTTTTCCCACGCGGTTACAAAATTCCACTGACATTGTATGTTATCTCCTTTTGGAATAACCCTACTTAGCTTTGGAACCTAACGCCAATGTTATGTTTTTATTATTCATAGTGCGTCCAGAGCAGCAATACTTTCACCACTTGCTCGGTTTCTAAGACCTGATAAACGATTCGATGCTGGATGTTGATGCGCCTCGAATATGCCCCGGAAAGATCCCCCACCAGTTTTTCGTAGGGTGGTGGATTTTGGTATGGATTCTGTTCGATAACACGAAGTAGCTCTTGGGCTTTTTTCTTTAGGCCTGACGAGGTGAGTTTTTTCGCATCTTTTTGTGCCTGTTTCGTATAGACAAGTTTCCGACTCACCAATCAAGCTCCTCAGAGCATTCAGAAACAGGCGTTCTCATTCCCCCCTTAATCGATTCCCTCATTCCTGGGATTGACATCAAGTGCAAGGTTTCTGAAATGGCGTTCCAATCCTCTTCCGAGACGAGAACGGCATTTCCTCTTTTTCCTGTAATAACAATTGGTTGATGCGTATTCGCGGTTTCGTCGATCAAACTGTAGAGCTTTGACCGCGCTTCAGTGGCGTTGAGAATAGTCATGAATCTGCCCTCCTTGGTATAGCGTACGACAAGGCGTACGCTTTTTCAACATAACGCCAGCCATCAGCCACGCGAGGGACGAGTGTCGGCTGCATGGACTTGTTCGTCATCAAATTCCCAGCTTCTTGCGCACTTCTGATAATGGCGTACCAGAATTCTCGCCCTCTGCTTCCTTGGCTTCCCTCAAGTCACGCAAATCCTCATAGTCGGAAAGAGCCTCCATGAGGCTTTCAAACTCCTCATAAGGAAGAACAGCAAATTCCTTCTTGCCATCACGTTCCAGAATGTTTGGATGCACTTCGATCATTTTATGCGCCGCTCTTGAGGCACTTGAAAAGGGAGTGGTTCCCATACTGATCATGCTGCCAAGCGGACTGCCTTGCGCAACGGGCGAAGCGTAAGCTCAACCGCCCGCCCCCATCGATCACTGAGTGCAAGTGCCCGAAGCAGAACAATATGTTGACCCGTTTCGTTTTTCCATCGCGCACCACACCGCTTCAATCTCATCTCAAAGAGGCTCTTGCATGTGGCTTCTACATTCCCGCTTCCCAGCGGTAAGCCGAGTTGACGGGCCTTTGCGTAGTTCATCCGATCCGCTTTTTCATGGTGGCTTTGCAAGTAGGTGATAACGGCATGGACGGGATGACCAGCACCTGGCCCCTCATCCATTTCAGAGGCGATCAGCTCTCCGAGAATACCCTTCGCGGCACTACTCTTGTTGAGAAGCGATATTTTCTATCTGTTGATGAGCGCATCTGACCCGTCGCCGATTATCCGGGCTGCGGCCCCCAGCTTTTCGGTTAAATGGTAGAGGTCAATCAGGCGGTGAATCTCACAACCAAATCGCTCTTCGGTGAATCCCTCCTCCAGGAGGTTCCACATCTCCGGGGCTCCATCACAGAGTAACTGGAGTTTCAGGTCTCGTCGCTTGCTGACGAGTGTGGCTACGTCAGCCACAAGACGATTACGCAATCCGATGATATCCCCGCCCGGCATGGCTCCATAGCGGATGGTATGAAGGGCCTCCCCATTTTCATCGTGAACCGTTACCGTTCCGCAGTACGCCATACGAAAGTTTCGCGCTATCGGGTTCTTCGGCGCCCCCTTCGGTGGGCGGCCAACGGGGCGATCTCGAGGCTCCTCCATTGGAACGCTGACCCGGTCGAGAGATACACTCACTGAACGGGCTTTCTGGGGTTGTCAAAATGCATCCTGGGACCCTGATAAAAAGCAAATCTCCTACTGCGTCGGTATGCTGGCAGACGATGTCGTGGCCCATGAACTAACCCACGGTGTAACACAGCACACGTCGAAACTGTTATATAAAAATCTCTCCGGCGCCATTAACGAATCATTTTCCGATCTGTGGGGTGAATTCGTCGATCTCGGCAATAACAGTGGTACCGACAGCGCCGCCTCGCGTTGGTTGATAGGTGAAGACCTTAGTGCCCCTAATGTTTCTTCTCCTCTACGCAACATGAAGGACCCAACATTCTTCAAGCAGCCAGATAAGGTGTCCAGCGAGTATTTCTATAGTGGTGAAGAAGAAGGCAATGGCGGTGTCCACACTAATAGTGGCATCAACAATAAGGCGGTTTACCTCATGGTGGATGGCGATACTTTTAATGGCATAACGGTCAAGGGGATCGGCATTACTAAAACCGCCAAAATTTACTACGATGTACAGACTAATCTGCTGACGCAGGCTGCGGATTATCAGACACTATATAATGCACTCTACCAAGGCTGTCAGAATCTGGTTCGTGACCATGCATCGGGCATCACCGCCGGTATCCGTTCACTCCCCCTCCCTTTGGGAGGGGGCTGGGGGGAGGGCGATCGAGGATACTGCCTTGAATTTATTAGATCACCCTCTCCCCAGCCCTCCCCCACAGGGGGAGGGGGCTGAACGGGTACCACCGCCGACGATTGCACCCAGGTTCGCGCGGCCACCGATGCCGTTGAAATGAATAAGCTGCCTCCTGTGAGAACCGGCGGGAAACAGCGGATATCCGACTCTCCTGCCAGTGCCATGGAAATGGATGTCTTGCCTTCCGGGGACCAGTAGTTTGAAGAAGACGAACAACAGGTGATCGATGCCTTGCGCGATGCACTGGGTCGTTAAAGGGGGGGGCTGGATAATGATGGAGGTTGTAATGACTGTTTTGAAAACTCCAGCGGAGGAGGAATGAGGAAGGCAATAATGGCGCTATCCGCCTTGTGCCTGCTACCGATTGCCGGAAACGGGCAGGCCGCCGAGTACGTTAACGACGGCATCTACCTCAATGGCAACCAATTCTTGCAGGAAAAAGACGTCCACTATTGCACCCTTCGCCCCCGCCTGGTTGGGATCGACTGGACCTACAAACGGGAAGCGGATTCGCCCACCGTCATTGCGGATGCGGCTGATGTGGCGCATATGGCCATAGATGCCTTGCAGGAATTCCATCTCAAGGGTGATTACAGAGGAGAGATCTACCTCTCCTTCGGTACCAATATCCTCACCTGGGAGGGATTCGACCTCTATGGCTTTGGCCCGCCCTGCAACGATGAGGAAAATAAGGACAGGGTTTGGTGCCTGAAATACTATCTCCAGGAACCCTTCCAGCAGACAGTAGAGCAAGGCGTGATCAAATACGCTCTGAAGCCGGGGGCCAAGGCGGTTCTGCAAAAATACCGGGAAGGGAAGTTTGGCGGCATGCCGATGATGGTGGCCGTATGGGAAAGCTTCCCCGGTCGACGGCTCGACAAGGGGTGGATCTTCTTGGCGGAATGAGCTGAACTCTGTGTGAATCTGGGCAAAGGAGACAGGAATGCAACTGGCGGTATTTGATAGGTCTTTGGTATTTTTCCTTGCGATGTTGTTTTTACCCCCCCCCTGATTTCCAACGCGGCGGAACAGCCGCTGACCCAAGGTGCCGTCATTGCCCTGATTGAATCCTGGGATCAAGCGGAGACCAGGAAGGATATGGAGGCGGTGCGTGCGTTGATCTCGGATCACGCGGTCTTCCACTTCAAAATGACCACGCCGCAAGCCCCTGGCGCAGTACCTATCACCCAGAATAAAGAGGAGTATCTGTTGGGACTGGATCGGGATTGGGGCATTACCAGTAGGGAACGGATCAGTCAAAAGCGGACCATCAAGCGGGTGGAGCTCTTGGATAACGGTCGGGCGACCCTCTACTCGTCAGTCAAAGAGGTCATTAGCGCCCCGGAACAGGGTATCGGCATCGAGGCGTTCGGCAAGGTGCGGATTACCCTCTCCAGCCAGGGGGGGCGACTCCAGATCGACGAGAGCCATGTCAATGTCACCCTCTCTTCACGACCGCTCAGGCATGTGCTCCACGACTTGAACAAGGCCGATGCCACCCCTGAGAGACAACCGGATCGCGGCAAACCAGCACAGCGGACGCCGGACTATGTCAACACTCTGGGGATGGCATTCGTCAACCTGCCGCCCGGCAGTTTCTACATGGGGAGTTGCATGTACAGCCCGGCGCAGCAATTCGAGGATCAACGGCGTGACTTCATGGGTGAAACCACGGCGGGGGTCCCCTGTCCGTCGGGCGCGGGGGTGGATGGCGATGCCGATGCCATCGAAACCCCCCAGCACTTGGTGCGCATCACTAAAGGCTTTCAGATGGGCATGCATGAGGTCACCCTGGGGCAATTCAAGAAATACATCGCCGATACCGGACGCCGCCATCTGTTGACAAACGATTTCATGGAAGCCAATGGGCAGGGAGATCAGGCCGCCGTGGCCGATGTCTCCTGGCGGACCGCCCAGGACTTGGTCGCCTGGTTGAATCGCAAGGAAGGCGGCGAATCCTACCGACTGCCGACCGAAGCGGAGTGGGAGTATGCCGCCCGCGCCGGGACCTCTACCCGATACTTCTTTGGCGACAGCTCCGCCATCACCCACCTGGGTGAACACGCCTGGTACCGAAAGAACAGCGTCGATGTGGGGGAAAACCATGTCCACCCCGTCGGCCTGAAACGGCCCAATCCCTGGGGACTGTACGACACCTACGGCAATGTCGAGGAGTGGGTGCAGGACCGGTACGCGGAAAACAGCTATGCCCACAGCCCGACAGAGGATCCGGTCGGACCCCTTGAGGGTGAAAGCCGGGTGCTTCGCGGTGGGGGATTTACTGATTTCCCGTCGGGCTGCCGCTCGGCCAGCCGAAGATCCGGTCCTGTGGGGGGATTTCGCCTGGTCCGTCAGGCGTCGCCAAGCGACAATCACCCACTGGGATCGGCAGCCGGTGCCACGGAGGAAAGGGTGGAGGTCTTCGAAGGCAGGCCGAGGAAATAAAGCAACGAAAATCCATCGAGGAGAGTAATGGCATGAGCATGGTTCGATATTTCTTGGTATTTGCGCTGATTGGAATTTCGGCCTCGATGCCTGTCATCGCCTCGGCACAGACCGCCCAGGCTGAGGGCGGGGAGGCCGATATCTGTCGTTTGGCGGTAAAGAGGACATCGGAGTCTGACCGCCAGGCCCAGGCTGCTTTACAAGGCATCCTGCGGGGCAAGCAGACAGAGGATGAAAAGAAAAATGTCTTATGGGAAAACGCCCGGCAACTCAGGATTTCCCAGCCTGAACTCTTTGGTAAAGCGGGCGGGGTGCTGGTGCAGGTGGTGGTGCCGGGCGGCCAGGGGGAGAAAGTGGGGTTGTGGCCTGGAGATATCCTGGTTGGATATGCCGGCCAGCCCTTGCACAGCAATGAGCATCTGATCGAACTGACGGGAAAGACAGGCGTCAAGGAAGATGTCTTCCTCTGTTATCTGCGCAACGGCCTGATGCATGGGGTGGGGATCAAAGGGGGCAAGATAGGAGTGGCGATAGTATCTCTTGTCCCTGTCAATAAAGAGCCGCCCAAGGAGCCCATCCTGCGGCTGGAAACCGGCATGCACACGGGCCAGATCAAACGCATCGGGGTGGCCGGGGCGGGGCGCTTCCTGGTCACGGCCTCCCTTGACAAGACCCTGCGTCTCTGGTCGCTTGAAGATGGGCGTCTGCTCCAGACCCTGCGCCCCCCCATCGGCGCGGGCGATGAGGGCAAGCTCTACGCCACGGCGATCTCCCCGGACGGGCGCTGGATCGCCGCAGGGGGCTGGACAGGTAAAGAGTGGGACAATGATGGTCAAATTTACCTCTTCGACCGCGCCAGCGGCGAGCTGCGCCGGCGCCTGACCGGCCTGCCCAATGTCATCAACCACCTCTGCTTCTCCGCCGACGGCCACCGCCTGGCCGCCGGCCTGGGGGGCAAGAATGGCATCCGAGTCTGGGAGACACAGAGCGGGCGCGAGACCGGCGCCGATAGCGACTACGGCGATCAAAGCTATTGGTGCCAGTTCGATGGCGCGGGGCGGCTGCTGACCAGCTCTATCGACGGCCATCTCCGCCTCTATGACGCCGACCTGAAACTGATCGCCAAGCGGAAGGCGCCGGGGGGCGAACGGCCCTTCGCTGCCGTCTTCTCCCCCGACGGCACCCGGATCGCGGTGGGCTTTGACGACTCAACCGCCGTCGCCGTCCTCTCGGGCCGGGACCTCAGGCCCCTGTTCCAGCCCGACACCCAGGGGATCGATATCGGGAACCTGAGCAGGGTCGCCTGGTCCGCCGACGGACGGCGGCTGTTCGCGGGGGGGATGTTCACGGGGGGAAGGTTTTACAAAGATGGCAACCGTCCGGTAGTGGTCTGGGGGCAGGGCGGGCGCGGCCCGCGTTCCCTCTGGCCCGCCGCCAACAATACGATCATGGACCTGCGCCCCCTGCCGGACGGCGGCCTGCTGGTGGGGGCCGCCGACCCGGCCTGGCTGCGGTTCGACCGCGACGGCAAGCTGCAAGGGCAGCAGCGGGCGGTGATCGCCGATCTGCGCAAGAAACTGGACAAAAACTTCCTCCTCAGCGCCGATGGCCGCCAAGTGCGCTTCGGCTTAGGCTTTGGCGGCAAGGAACCCCTGCTCTTCGACCTGGCCCAGCGGCAACTAAGCGAGGCCCAGACCCTGCCCGCTGGGCTGCACCCGCCCCGGCTGAAGGCAAAGGGGCTTAAGGTCAGCGGCTGGAAGAACGCGGACAGCCCCCAACTCAACGGCCAGGCCCTGGCCCTGAAGCAATACGAGACCTCCCGCGCCCTGGCGGTGGCCACTGATGGGAAGAGTCTGCTGCTGGGCACCGAGTGGTTCTTGCGTCGTTTCGACCGGAAGGGCCGGCTGGAGTGGAAAATCCCCGTGCTCAACCCTGCCTGGGGCGTCAACCTAAGCCAAGACGGCCGCTTGGCCGTGGCCGCATTCGGCGATGGCACCATCCGCTGGTACCGCTACTCAGATGGCCAGGAACTCCTGGCCCTCTTCGTCCACAAGGAGACCAAGGAGTGGATCCTCTGGACCCCCGAGGGCTATTACGACGCCTCGCCCGGCGCCGACCGCTTGGTCGGCTGGCACCTGAACCAGGGCAAGGACAAGGCCGCCCGCTTCTTTCCCTTCAACCAGTTCTACGATGTCTTCTACCGGCCTGACATCGTCCAGGCCAAGTTCCGGGGCGAGGAGATCGCCGGCCTGATTACATTGACCGCCGCCGAGGCCCTCAAGAACCCGCCGCCCACGCCCCGCTTTACCCAAGCCCCCAGCAGTTCCCGGAGCGACAAGGAACGGATCTGCTATGAGATCGCCAGCACGGGCGGCGGCATCGGCGAGGTGCGGTTGTTCCAGAACGGTAAGCTGATCAAATCCGATGGCTTCTACCGCGAGGCCACCGCCCGCAAGGCCGACGATAAACTTCAACTCGCCAGCCTCGACGGCACGGCCATCTACCGTGCGCTGCGCGGGCTACAGCGGACGGAAATGTCCCAGGCCGCCGTGACCGCCCGCGACAAGGGCGACAGCTTCGAGGAATGCCTGGAGGTGGAGACCCTCCCCGGCGAAAACGAGATCGGCCTGGCCGCCTTCAACGCCACCAACAGCGTCCAGAGCAGCCTGGAAACCATCCGCTTCCAGGCTGATAGAAAACCCGAAGAGCCCCACCTCTACGTCCTCGGCATCGGTATCGACCACTACCGCGACCCCGGCATCAGCCTGCAATACGCCGCCAAGGACGCCAACGACTTCCAGGCCCTGATCCGCGACAAGGCGCAAGGCCTGTTCAAGCCCGAGCACATCCACATCCAGGGGCTCAGCGACGCCCAGGCCAGCAAGGAAGGCATCCAGCAGGCCATCCAGGCCCTCTCCACCCAGATCAAACCCTGGGACAGCTTCATCCTCTTCGTCGCCTCCCACGGCGTACTGCTGGAAAACCAGTACTACATCGTCACTGCCGGCTTCGACGGCAAACTCGAACCCGGCAGCCTCATCAGCTCCAACGAGATCGTCGAACTCTCCAAGGGCATCAAGGCCCTGTCCCAGCTCCTCGTCTTCGACACCTGCCACGCCGGCGGCGTGGACAACATCGTCAGCGGCCTTTACGACGCCCGCATGTCCGTCCTGGCCAAAAAGATGGGGCTGCACATCTACGCCTCCGCCGGCAGCGTCCAAGAGGCCCTGGACGGCTACCAAGGCAACGGCCTCTTCACCCACAGCCTGCTCAAAGGCATGAACGAGGCCGTCAAGACCGACAGCAACCAGGACAACCAGGTCGGCGTGATCGAACTGGGCCAGCGGGCACGGCAAGAGACCACCGCGATCTCCAAGACCCTGGGACACCCCCAGACGCCCTATATCATCAACTTTGGGCGGGATAATCCGTTGTTTCGGGTGCAGTAGCCCGGATGAAGCGCAGCGTAATCCGGGATGATCCGGGCCAGGCGCTTCCCGGATTGCGCTTTGCTTCAACCGATCTACGGGGTAATTTCGATTGAGCCCGGATTATCCATTAGCCTGGAAACCGTTCGCCCTGAGCCCTTCGTCTTCGCTGCAGGACAGGCTTGTCGAAGGGCCGTTCATGGTTCGACAAGCTCACCACGAACGGCTGTTGGCATGACTAATCGGCTAATGGAAAATCTGGGTTGAGTGGATTGGAAGGGATTGAGTAAACTCCCTGCCAGCCGTGAGGGTATGTAGCCCTGCTTGATCGCGTCATTTTCAAGGGAAAACGATGATGGAATTCCGTTTTACGTTGGCCAAGGTGGTGGCAGCCGTGGGCTTGCTGCTCGGCCTGAATGGGGCATGGGCCGCCGGGCACTGCGATGCCTCTCCCGAGATCGGGCGTTTGGTCGGCACGTTGCCGATCGTCCGCGCCAAGGAGCCGCGCCTCGCCTTCGTGGCCGGAAATACCCAATACCAGGCTTTCAGCCCTACCCCCAACGCCGTCAACGATGCCCGTGACATGGCCGCTGTGCTATCCCGGCTCGGTTTTGGTGTGATCTGCGGCATCGACCTGACCCAGGGCGAATTCCTGGAACGGCTGCGGGTCTTCCGCCAGAAGCTCGACCAACTGGGGCCGGAGGCGGTCGGTCTGTTCTATTACGCCGGCCATGGGGTGCAGATCGACAATACCAATTTCATCGTGCCGGTGGATGCCCGGCCTGCCGATTCCTCCGCCAGGAAGGGTGCCGGGGGCCAGGGGGGCCGAGGCATGCAGCGGATCGATCCGGCCGAGGGGCCGGAAGGGGCCGTGAATCTGATCGAGCTGGACCGGGTGTTGCGGCAGATCCTGGATGCCGGCAACAAGCAGGGTTCGAACCTAATCATCCTGGATGCCTGCCGCGACAATCCCCTGAGCATGAAGGGCTGGGCCAAGCCGCGTGCCTCTTTCAACATCAAGGGGCTGTTCTGGGCATTCGGCACGGGCTACGGTAAGACGGCCGCCGATGGCAGCGGCCGTAACGGGGTCTTTACCAAGCACATCCTGGAACGGATCGGCATCGAGGGGGCGACAGTGAACCAGCTCATGATGCAGGTGACGGCGGCGGTGGACGATGAAACCCGTTCCGCGCAGACGCCTGAGACCGGTGGTTCGCTGGTGCGCGACTTCATGTTCATTCCCGGTTCGCGAATCCTGGTCAATACCACCTATGAAGAGACGCCGCTCTGGCTGCGCGTCATCTACGGGATTGCGGCGCTATTGAGCCTGCTGCTCGTCTTCTTCTATTACCGGTATCGCGGCCGCATGGCCTGGACGCGCGGTATCGATCTGACCGAGAAGCTGGTGGTCGATGCCCAGGTCCTGGAAGAGGTCAAGAAGAAGAGCCGCCTGGTTACGGAGGATATCGTCGGTTACGTCAAGGATGTGCGGCAGAAAAAGCTCCTGGCCCTGGTTACCCCAAGGTACGATCTTGTCCTGGGGCGGAACGAGAACGTCAATTTGGTAATCGGCCGCGACACCATCAGCGGTCAACATGCCTGTCTGGGCTGGGACAAGGAGCGTAGGCGCTTCTGGATCGAGGATCTGAATTCATCCAACGGCACCTGGTGGGGTAAGAAGGATCGCCTGGAGCCCGGCAAGCGTTATCCCTTGGAGTCGGGCCGGGTGTTCTATCTGGCGGACGAGAGGACGCCTCTGGTGGTGATTGCCCACAAGGACCGGATCGAGGGCGGCTGAACATTCCCCCACCCCAACCCTCCCCCAGAGGGAGAGGGAGCAAAGGTGCTTCACGTTTTTCACGGGAAGGGCTGCTGGACCTGAGACGAGACGATATTGCGATGGGACCTATAACGCAGGAATCTAGCCAATGAAGAGATATAGCCACAAATTACCGATCAACGAGGTGATCGGACGCCGTTACCGGGTCCAGGACGTATTGGGCGAGAGTGGCTACGGCGCCACCTACCAGGCCTGGGATGAGCGGCTGGAACGGCCGGTAGTGGTCAAGGAATATTTTCCAGTCGAGATGGCGGTCCGCGACAGCGAGACTGGCAAGGTGGCGCCGCTTCCGGGGCGAGAGAAGGATTTTCTGTATGGTCTCAAAAAATACCTGGACGAGGCCAAGGTGCTGGCCAAGTTCAAACACCCCAGCATTGTCGGCGTACACGACTTCTTCGCGGAAAACGGCAGCGCCTACATCGTTATTGAGCATGAGGAGGGGAAGACACTGGCGAAGCGGCTCGATGAGCATGCCGGCCCCCTACCCGAGGTCGAGATCATCGAGATCTTCGTCCCCCTGTTGCAAGGGTTGCGAGAGGTTCACAAGGCGGGGCTGCTCCACCGCGACATCCAACCGGACAACATCTTCCTGCGCGATGCGGGCGATGCCCTCCTGATCAATTTCTCCGCCGCCCGCCAAGCCCTGGGAGAGCACAGCAAGAGCCTCTCGGTCTTCGTTAATCAGGGATATGCACCGCCTGAGCAATACAGCAGCCGCGGCAAACAGGGGCCCTATACCGATCTCTATGCCCTCGGGGCCGTACTCTATCGGGCCATCACCGGCCAGATGCCGGTCGATTCCGTGGAGCGAGGCCAGGAGTTGATGGAGGGAAACCCCGATCCGCTATCGCCGGCAGTGGAGGCGGGAAAGGGTAGGGCGGCCCCCTGGCTGCTCAAGTTGATCGACAGCATGCTGGCCCTCAAGGTGGCCCAGCGGCCGCAGAGCTGCGACGATGTACTGCGAATCATCATGAAGAACCGGCTGGACATGGGGGGAATGATGCTGCCCGAGAGTGAAGAGAAGGTCGATGCCACGACGCGCATCCTGCAGGAGGAGGAGCATTTTACCGCCGAAGAGGCGCCCTCCGGTGGCGGCCGCGAGGGGCTGGTCCTGAAGTTTCTAGTGGTCATCGCAGTCCTCTTGGCATTGTTCTGGCTCTGGAAGGCCTTTTCATGATCTCCAGGCAGGGGACCGGGTCATGAAGACATACCGTCATGCACTCCCCACCAACGGGCTGATCACCGACCGCTATCGCATTTTAGAAATCCTCGGGGAGGGGGGATTCGGTATCACCTACAAGGCATGGGACGAGCGGTTGCGCCGGCAGGTAGTCATCAAGGAATACCTGCCGGCCGAGATGGGGATACGTGACAGGGATGCCCAGACCATCCTTCCCCGCACCGAGCGGGAGGGGGATCTGCGCTATGGCCTGGAGAAGTTCCTGGAAGAGGCCGTGGCGCTGGCCCAGTTCAGCCACCCCAACATCGTCAAGGTCCTCGACTGGTTCGAGGCCAACGGCACCGCCTATCTCGTGATGGAGCACGAGGAGGGAGAGACCCTGTTCGACCACCTCCGGGGGCGCGGGGCACCCATGGGTGAAGGGGAGATACGCGATCTCCTCATCCCCCTCCTGCAAGGATTGATGTCGGTCCATCGGATTGGACTGCTTCACCGCGATATCAAGCCGGACAACATCTTCCTGCGCAAGGGGGGCGGGCCCCTGCTGATCGATTTCGGCGCGGCGCGTCACGCCCTGGGCGTACACAGCAAGAGCCTCTCGGTGATCCTCAGCAAGGGGTATGCCCCGCCGGAGCAATACAGCAGCCGTGGCAAACAAGGGCCCGCCACCGATCTCTATGCCCTCGGCGCGGTGTTGTACGAACTGGTGACGGGCAAGATACCGCTCGAATCCGTGGTGCGCAGTCATGCCCTCAGCGAAGGGGAGCCCGATCCGATCACGCCGGCAAGGAAGGCCGGGCAGGGCAGGGCCTCGGCCTGGCTGCTCGACCTCATCGACCGCCTGTTGTGCCTCTCCTTCAAGGATCGCCCGCAGGATTGCGCCGAGGTGCTGAAGTGCGTCGGAAGCGAGCTTCAAGGCGGAGGTATGCCTCATCCATCCCTTATTCCGCCAGGGCACGAAGACCTATTGGCGCGCCAGGGAACCTATCAGTTGCCCGAGGCCGAGCGTTTTGGCCAGTCCAAGCCGGCTGCCGCGAAAGGCAAATCGACGGAATGGGGCATACTCGTGGCGGGGGTTCTGGTGGTGATAGTGGTCCTTGGCATCGGTGCGTCCCTGTTCGGGGGCGGGAACGGCGGAAAGGTGGAGATCCTGCAACCGGAACAGGTCCAGGGCCTGATGGGGGAGAGCGAAGCCGCCCAGGGGGATCTGTCACAGGGGTTCGAATCGGGCGAGGCGTTCGAATCGGGCGAGGAGAGCGAAGCGGCCGCGCCACGGTTGGAGGAGACAACCGGGGTTCCTTTTGAGAGTCCGGCCCCGCCGCGGTTGGATTCACCGGAGGAGGTCCAGGACGACCTGACCGGCATGGCCTTCGTACCCATCAAGGGCGGCTGTTTCCCCATGGGCAGCCCCGAATCCGAGCAGGGCCGCGATGACGATGAACAGCGGCACCCGGTCTGCGTGGAGGATTTCGCCATGGGGAAATACGAGGTGCGGGTCGGGGAGTTTCGCAAGTTCGTCGAGGCGGCCCAGTACAAGACCGACGCGGAGCGGTCCGCGGGGGGGGCGAAGGGATGTGCCGGCATCACCCGGCGGGGGAAGTTGGGCTTCGTCAAGGGGCTGAGTTGGCGCAATCCGGGCTACGAACAGAGTAATGAATACCCCGTTACCTGCGTCAGTTGGAACGATGCCATGGCCTTCGCCGAGTGGCTGAGCCGGGAAACGGGCGAGAACTATCGCCTGCCCTCGGAGGCGGAGTGGGAATATGCCCTGCGAGGGGGAAGCGAGACCGCGCGCTGGTGGGGGGATGCCCCCGAACACGCCTGTCTCTATGGTAATGTGGCCGATCAGACGGCGAAGGCGCGCTGGGGTGGATGGAAATACATTCACGACTGCAATGATCGCTACGCCCTGCCCGCGCCCGTAGGGCAATACCGGCCAAATCCCTTTGGCCTCTATGATATGTCGGGCAACCTGGGGGAGTGGACCTGTTCCGGTTATGCCAAAGAGTACGAGAACAGGGAGACACGCTGCACGGGGGGGAGCGACGAGGCGCCGCGCGTGATTCGGGATGGCGCCTGGATGAGTGGCCCCAGCGAGGTCCGTTCCGCCGACCGCCGCCAGGCAATCGCTGCCCTACGCTTTTTTGGCCTGGGTTTCCGTCTCCTCCGGGTCGCCCGTTGATGGCCGGAGCTATTACACAATCGGGAAGGAAAGCATGAAGAGCTACAGCCATACCCTGCCCATCAACGAAAAGGTCGGCGGTCGTTACCGGGTCCAGGCCATCCTGGGCGAGGGCGGCTTCGGCATCACCTACCGGGCCTGGGACGAGAAGCTCGAACGCCTGGTGGTGATCAAGGAGTACCTGCCGGGCGAGATGGGGGTGCGCGACGGCGATACCCTGCGGGTGCTCCCCCGCACCAATCGGGAGGACGACTTCCTCTACGGGCTCAACAAATACCTGGACGAGGCCAAGGCCCTGGCCCGCTTCCAGCATCCCAACATCGTCCGCATCATCGATCATCTGGAGGCTTTTGGCACCGCCTACATCGTCATGGAGTACGAGGAGGGCGAGACCCTGGCCGACCATCTCAAGAAGCGCGGCAGCCGCCTGAACGAGGAGGAGATCCTCTCCCTTTTCATCGTCCTGCTGCAAGGGCTGCGCGAGGTACACCGGGCGGGCCTTCTGCACCGCGACATCAAGCCGGGCAACATCTTTCTGCGCAAATCCGGCGGCCCCCTACTGATCGATTTCGGGGCCGCGCGCCATGCCCTGGGCGAGCACAGCAAGAGCATCTCCGCCGTGGTCAGCCAGGGCTTCGCGCCGCCGGAGCAGTACAGCAACCGCAGCAAGCAGGGACCCTTCACCGATATCTACGCCCTAGGCGCCGTCCTCTACGAACTGATCACCGGCGAGGCCCCCCTGGAATCGGTGGAACGCAGCCACTGCCTCAACGAGGGCGAGCCCGATCCCCTCCCTTCCGCCCAGACCGCTGGCCAGGGCAGGGTGGCGCCCTGGCTGCTCGAACTGGACGACTGGCTGCTGCGCATCCCATCCAGGGACCGCCCCCAGGACTGCGATGAGGTACTCAAGGTCATCGCCACCCATTGGGAAGGGGAGCGTGCGCCCGATTTGGCGCCGGTTGTTACCGCCCACCCCGTGACGCGCCAGGCCACACTGGTGATGGACGAGGCGGAACGGTTCCGGGATGCCTCGACAACGGGAATCGGGGGCGGGATGCGCAAGCGCTGGACCAATCCTGTCCTGGCTAGTCTTGTGGGGGTTAGCGCCATTATCGCCCTGGGTTATTACTTCGTCGGCCGGGGCCTTTCTGGCGTGAGCATCGAACCCCTGCTCCAGCAGGGAGCGGTCCAGGGAACTGGCGTGGACACCATCGAGGTCTTGCCGCCCGCTTCAGCGGTCGCTGATCGGCAGGGATCGCCCCCGGCCGGGTCACTGTCTGTAGCGGCAGTAACACCGGAGGCGGCAGTACCACCGGCAGATGAGGCCGACTATGCCGTCGTGCGGGAAATCGATACCTCTTACGCCTACCAGCTCTATCTGCGCAAATATCCGGATGGAAGGCATGCCTCGGCGGCCCGCGAGCGAATGGTGATACTGAGAAAGTGATAGGTGTGAGTAACTAGGAGAACAGAGATGATCAGAAAATCAGCATGGGTAGTCCTTTCGTGCCTGGTGTTTGTCCTCGGCGCGCCGCCGGTGGATGCCTCCTTCATGGGTGGGGTCAAGAAGGCGACCAGTGGCGTGGGCCGCTTCGTGAAAAAGCACAAGAAGGAGCTGCTGGTCGGGGCGGGGGTTGTCGTGGGCATGAAGCTTGCCGACAACAACCTGCTGGGGGCTGCGGTCGGCGGCCTGGTCGGCTACGGCATCGCCAAGGCCCTCACCCCCCCCAACAAGCGGCGCATGGTGCGTTCGACCCAGACCTCGCTGGTCACCGGCGAATCGTCGGAATGGCACGACAAGAAGACCGGGGTCAGGGGAAGAACCGCCGTCAAGGAGGAAAAGGTAGCGGACAAGACCGTAACCGCCACCTACATGAAGGACCGCATCGCCGAACTGCCGCCCCTGGAGTTGAACGTCGGTGGTCAGTACAAGCTGATCGAAGATGCCAACCTGAGGGGTGGGCCGGGCGATGACTATCAATCCCACGAGGATCTGAAAAAGGATCAGACGGTGGACATCATCGCCAAGGTGGAAAACAAACCCTGGTATGTCATGTCGCGCAATGGCGCCGCCGTGGGCTTCGTCGATTCGAAATACCTGGAGGCGACCGGTGTCCCCGTGGATGCGACCCATAAGCCAGCAAAGGGGGACGAGAGCATCGCCGCCGTCGAGGTCACCGCGAAGCAGACCTGCCGCTCCGTCGAACAGCAGGTCACCAACAAGAAAGGCAAAGTGGTCTCCCAGACCATCCAGGCCTGTCAGCAGCCCGATGGCACCTGGTCCTGATGCAGGCAAACCAAGATTCCGCGCGTAGCCAGGATGGAGCGAAGCGTAATCCGGGAGGATCGGTGCCGCGCACCTCTCGGCTTACACTGTGTTTCATCCGGGCTACGGTAATTTTGAAAAGTAGGATGTGAATCCCATGTCCACCAATGCCAGAATCTTGCCGCGTCTGTTGCTGCCCCTCATCCTGTTGGTCCCGTCGGGGAACGCCTTGGCGGCGCAATTCAGATTCAACGACCTGCCCCACTTCTCTGGCGTTTCAGTACGGACCGACTGGTGTGGCGAAGAGGTCGCCCTCAAGATCACCGCCCTTGAGGACGCCTCGATCTTCGTCCCCCCCGACGGGGAGTATCTGCAGACGATGGTCGTCGGCAAATCCAGGGCCGTCATGGGCATGATCTGCCCGCGGGTCAAAAAGATCACCATCTCCGGCTGGTACAAGGGCGAACTCCACTACGCCGGATCAGCCTCCGAAAAGAACAACTGGGGGCTGGTCGGCATCTACAGCGCCCCCTGACCCGAGGAGTTCCCCCATGGAAACCATCGCCCACAGCCTGACACCCGACACCCTGCTGAAAGGGCGCTATCGTATCGAGCGGGTCTTGGGCGAAGGCGGCTTCGGCATCACCTACCCGGCACGGGATCAACGGCTGGAGCGGACGGTCGTCATCAAGGAATACCTGCCGGCCGAGATGGGCGCCCGCGCCAGCGACTCCATCACGGTACGCCCCCGCACCAACCGCGAGGCCGACTACCGCCACGGCCTGGAGCGCTACCTGGACGAGGCCAAGGCCCTGGCCCGATTCACCCACCCGAACATCGTCCAGATCCTCGATCACTTCGAGGCCAACGGCACCGCCTACATCGTCATGAACTACGAGGCGGGCCAGACCCTCGAAGAGCGCCTGCAAGACCCCAGGCCCCTCGACCAGGGCCAGATCCTCGAACTCATCGTCCCCCTGCTGCAAGGGCTCGAAAAGGTCCATCAAGCCGGGCTCCTGCACCGCGACATCAAGCCCGGCAACATCTACCTGCGCGACGAAGGCGGCCCCCTCCTCATCGACTTCGGCGCGGCAAGGCACGCCCTGCTCGATGTCAGCAAAAGCCTCAGCGCCATCGTCAGCCAAGGCTACGCCCCGCCCGAGCAATACAGCAGCCACGGCAAGCAAGGCCCCTACACCGACCTCTACGCCTTGGGCGCCGTCCTCTACCGTCTCATCACCGGCCAGGTCCCGATTGAATCCGTGGTCCGCAGCCACCAGCTCAACGAAGACGAAGCCGATCCCCTCATCCCGGCCCAACAGGCCGGCCAAGGCCGGGCCGAACCCTGGCTGTTGCAGCTTACCGACCGCCTGCTCGCCATCAAATCCAAGGAGCGGCCGCAGGGCTGTGGCGAAGTCCTGCAAATCTTCCAAACCGGCGGCGGCCAGCCGCAGTCCCTGCCAGACCCGCCCCCGCCCGGCGACGGCAATGACAAGACCTGCCGGGTCGAAGAGAGCGAACGATTTCAGGGGCTCCAGCGCAAGGCCAGACAGCGGCGAGGCAGAACCCTGAAGGCCATGGGCGCCGGGATCCTCATCCTTGCCCTCATCGTCATCGCCTTCCTCATGGGTCAGCGCGACAACGGGCGGGGCCGGATAGAGATCATCATCCCGCCCGACTACGAACAAGCGGGCCAAGGACAACCCGCGCCACAAGAGCCCCAGCCCGCGCCCCTCCCCATGACCGGCCAGCTCCAGCTCAACGTCGATGCCCCCAACGCCCGCGTCTGGCTCGATGACAAGGATATCGGCAGCGCCGGCCCCAACGCCCCCCTCAACAAAGAAGGCATCAGCGCCGGCAGCCACCGAATCCGCATCGAGGCCGAGGGGCGCCAGCCCTGGGAGGGTCAGGTTGAAATCCGCCGGGGCGAATGGAAACAGGTCACGGCCGAACTCAAGCCCCTGGAAGAGAAGCAATACCGCGACCCCAAGACCGGCATGGAATTCATCAAGATCGAAGGCGGCAGTTTCCAGATGGGCAGCCCCTCGGGCGAAGAGGGCAGGGATAAGGATGAAAAACAGCACCGGGTCAGCGTCGGCGATTTCTGGCTGGCCAAGCACGAGGTCACGGTGGGCCAATTCCGGCGTTTCGTGAACGCCACGAGTTACCGGACCGATGCCGAACGCAATGCCGGCGGCAATGAAGGCTGTTTTTCCGAGAAGGCCCAGGGCGACTTTGGCTATGTGGCGGGTCGCAGTTGGAAAGACCCCGGCTTCCGGCAGGGGGACAATCACCCCGTGGCCTGTGTCAGTTGGAACGACGCCACCGCCTATGCCGAATGGCTCGGCAAGGAAACGGGAAAGAACTACCGCCTGCCGACCGAGGCCGAATGGGAATACGCGGCGCGGGCGGGGACCGATACGGCGCGTTTTTGGGGCGATAGTCCCGACCGTGCCTGCCGCTACGCCAACGTCCACGACCAGACCTCGAGACGGGTCAACAAGGGCTTCACCTGGACGCATCACGACTGTGACGACAGCCAGGCGGCCACCGCCCCGGTGGGGAGTTTTGAAACCAATCCCTGGGGTTTGAACGACATGCTGGGCAACGTCTGGGAATGGACCTGTTCGGCCTATGACAGGGATTATGGGGGTGGTGAGAAACAGTGCTCCGGCAAGAATGATGCCAGTGTCGCTCCTGTGCTGCGCGGCGGTTCCTGGGACGACGGACCGTGGAGCGTCCGCTCCGCCAGACGCATCAGGGACGTCACGGCGTTACGGTACGACATCACCGGCTTTCGTCTCGCCAGGATCGTTTCACCTTAGGCCCTTTACTCCTTTACCCCTTGAAAATCCAGCAGGTGAGCGATGAGTAGAAGCAAAGCGGGAACCGAGAAGAGACGGGGTCAGGTCTCGAGAAGTGTTCGAGGGCCGTAGGGTGCGGTGAGGTACGAACCGCACCCAGAAAAAGCAGGGTCAGGTCTAACATCCAGCATATATTGGAATATTAGACCCCCGTCGTGCGTCGTGTGACCCCCCCGTCCTGCTGCAATTTCGTCTTCATGTCGCTTCCTCCCGATGCCCTATTTCAGTGAATCGATTCTGTCGTGGACCGGCGTCGGCCGGACGCCCCAGACATTGGGGTCACCGGCCAGCGCCGCCAATGCGGCAGCCGGCACCTCTGCATAGATATTGCCTTCGAACTGGGTGGTGACCCTCCCGCCCAGTTGCCCGATCCTTGCGATCACCGCCGGGGCATCGCCCCCCTTTTCCAGAACGACCAGCACCGCGATGGGGCCGGGGCGGTCCTCCTTCGCCCAGGCGGCCAGGGGGCCTTCCAGTTTGGCCAGGAAATCCCCCCCGCCATGCGATTGATTGTCTTGCCCCTCCGCCATGGGTGAGTCCTCCCCGCTCATGCGATAAGTGATCAGGACCGCCGCCAGGGATAATACGACCCCCAGCGCCAGGGCCAATGGAGAGCGGTAATACTTGCGATTGATCATCTGACGATCTCCCATTTCAGTTCCGTAGTTTCGTTGTTCTGTAGCCCGGTTGGGCTGAGGCACGAAGCCCATCATGACACCGCCACGCCGCCTGTTGGGCTATCGTTCACCCATCCGCTCTGCCTGTTGCTGTTCCAGAAACACCCGCATGTCCTCATTCTCCACCCGCTCATAAATCGCCTCGACCGCCAGGCTGAGCCCGATGGATTCCAGGGTCAGTTGCTGCCCCGGATAGTAATAGGAAGAACGCCAGCCCTCGCTGCGCCGTTGCACCACCACCTCGGCGATGTCCTGCTCGATCAGCACATATTCCAGCAGACCCGGCAGGGCGAGGTATTCGGCGCGTTTCTCGGTCTTGTCCTTGCGGTGTGTCTTGGCGGAAAGCACCTCCACCAGGAGGATGGGGCTTTCCCGCACAGAGTCGTCTGGGGAGGGGTCGTCGTTGCACACCACCATCAGGTCAGGGTAACGGAAACGCTCGGCCGCCGTTTTCACCAGCATGTCGTTGGTCAGAGGCTCACAGGGCTGCCCCTGCAGGGCATTCCACAGCAAGGCGGAAAGATTGCGGGTAATGCGGTTGTGATTGAGGCTCGCCCCCGCCATCGCATAGACCCGGCCCTCGATATATTCATGCTTGACTTCGCTCTCGCGCTCACCCGCGAGGTAATCCATGACGCTGATGTGCTCCAGCCGGTGCGCTAACGGTGGCATTGCATTTCCCCTTATTTCAACGCATGCAGGGGCAAATGCTAGCATGACAGGGAAGCCGGACGCTCATGGGACACAGGGGGCTACGGGGTTGGTGTCATATAGCGGGCCAAGGCAGAGGCCACGACCTCGTAATAGCCCGCCATGCCGCCATTTCTTCCCCGTGGGCTGGGTCTGCCGCTCGCGGCGCGCGGCGGGGGATTTCCCCTCTGAGCCACTGCCGGGCGGGAATGATCGACCACGATGATTTTCGAATTGGCCTTGCCATATTTCTGGACCAAGGAGAAGAACGCCTGAGCGTTATCGGGATGCAGCCGTACACAGCCGTGCGAGGCGGGGCGGCCGAGTTGTTTGAGGGAGCTGGTGCCATGCACGGCATGGCCGCCATGGAAAAAGACGGCATGTGGCATGGGCGCGTTGTCATATTTCCTCGAATAGTGCATCCGTGCCAGCCAGATGGGTCTGTAGGAGCCCTTGGGCGTTACATAGCCGGGCCGCGCCGTCGATACCTTCCAGGTATATTTCAGCGCGTCGTTGATATAGACCTGCATCCGCTGGGCGCGCAGATCGATCACCGCTTCGAGTTCAGCGGTCCGGGGTCGGGAAACCGGGCTTGCCTGGGCCGGAAGCGCCATTGCCGATCCTGCGAGGATCAAGGCGCCGAACAAACCAACGCCGAATAGGCCTTTCATCGTCTTCATCTCTGTCCCCTCGTGGTCTGTGCCATTCCCGGCCGCAAGGGGCGGCCGGTACATCGATACTCACCATCAGGGAACGGTGCCGGGGGGCCGCAATGACAACAGATGCCGAAATTTATCGTTCCCACGCTCCGGCGTGGGAATGCAGGGAGGGACGCTCTGCGTCCCGAATCGCGACGCAGAGCGTCGCGGGCGGCATTCCCACGCGGAGCGTGGGAACGATAAAAAAGGGTCGCTGCCCAGGCTGTCGGGGATGTATTCGAGACTGCCTGCGTTCTTGACGAAGTAGATCCAGCGGTCCTGGATGTCGCGCAGTTGGCCCAGTTCCTTTCGGAACTTGGGCAGCTCGATGAAGAGCAGCTCCACGTCGTCGCTGTATTTTATCGTTCCCACGCCGGAGCGTGGGAACGATAAAGGGGGGGACGATTACCCTACGGGTTTGTCACTTCGCCATCCGCTTGCCGTTATTGGGTAGGATTGAGCCCCTAACCCCAGCGGCCTATCCACAGGTAACATAGGGCCTTCAGGAATCATCGAAACGGGAGCCGACCGCCATGAAGCATGAAAGACGCTATCCAAGCCTGCTGATGATCCTCGTCCTGCTGCTTGCCGCGCCCCTGTCCTGGGCCGGTCAGAGGCAGGCCCTGGTCATCGGCAACGGCGCCTATGCCGACGCGCGGTTGAAAAACCCCGCCAACGACGCCCGCGACATTGCCGTCAAGTTGCGAAGTCTCGGCTTTACGGTGACCGAACTCATCGACGCCGACCAGCGCAAAATGGAAACGGCCGTGCGCGACTTCTCCCGCGCCCTGGGGCAGGATGGCGTCGGGCTCTTCTACTTCGCCGGCCACGGCATTGAAATGGGCGGCGAAAACTACCTGCTGCCGGTGGGCGCCGACATCCAGAGCGAAATGGATGTCAAATACAAGGCGATCTCGGCCGGCTACGTCCTGGACGGCATGCGCGCCGCCGGCAACCCCATGAACCTCGTCATCCTCGACGCCTGCCGCAACAACCCCTATGCGCGGAGTTTCCGCAGCGGCGGCAGCCGGGGCCTGACCCGCATGAACCCCGCCAAGGGCTCGCTGGTGCTCTACGCGACCCTGCCGGGCGACGTGGCCGAAGATGGCAAGGGCCGCAACGGCCTCTTCACCGAAAAGCTCCTGGCCAGCCTCGACCAGCCGGGGCTCAAGGTCGAAGAGGTCTTCAAGCAGACCGCCCTGGCGGTCGATCAGGCCTCCGGCCAAAAGCAGACCCCTTGGCAGGAAGGCGTCATCCTCGGCGACTTCTACTTTCGCGAGCCCACGGCCATCCCCCCGCCCCCCCCCCGCAAGCTACCCCCGACCCCGCCGTCGTCGAACTGAGCTACTGGGACTCCGTCAAGGAGAGCGGCGACCTAGCCCAGCTCCAGTCCTATCGGGATCAATACCCCCAGGGTCGCTTCGTGCAACTGGCGGAACTCAAGATCCGCGCCCTGAAAAAGGCCAGCGAACCGCCCCCGGCGGAGCGGCCCAAGCCCGCGCCGGAGCCCCCCGCCAGCGAAGGCAATGCCTACCGCGAGCCCAAGTCCGGCATGGAATTTGTGCGGATCGAAGGCGGCAGTTTCCAAATGGGCAGCCCCTCGGGCGAAGAGGGCCGGTATGAGGACGAAAAACAACACAGGGTCAGCGTCGGCGATTTCTGGCTGGCCAAGCACGAAGTCACCAACGGCCAATACCGGAAATTCAAGCCCGGCCACGACAGTGGCGAGGGCGACAACCTGCCCGTGGTCGATGTTGATTGGAGCGACGCCACCGCCTATGCCGGGTGGCTGAGCCAGCAGACCGGCAAGACCTACCGGCTGCCGGCCGAGGCCGAATGGGAATACGCCTGCCGCGCCGGGGGCCAGGATTTGTATTGTGGCGGCAACGACCTGGATGCCCTGGCTTGGCATAGCGGCAACAGCGGCGTCAAGACCCATCCGGTGGGCGGCAAGCAGGCCAATGGCTGGGGCCTTTCCGACATGAGCGGCAACGTCTGGGAATGGACCTGCTCGGCCTATGACAAAGACTATGGCGGCAGCGAGAAGCAATGCTCTGGCAAAAATGATGCCAGCGGCTACCGTGCGTTGCGGGGCGGTTCCTGGTACGACAAGCCGGGGTACGTCCGCTCGGCGGAGCGCAGCTTCTGGGCGCCCGACTTCCGCGGCAACCTCATCGGTTTCCGCCTCCTCCAGGATTAACTTTATTCTTTATCCTATTAACTTTACAGAAGTTTCTCTGACATGGGCGGGGTAGCGAAGAGGCGTGGGGAAGAAGGGCAGGCCACTGGGGGTCCAGGGGGCGGAGCCCCCTGGCGATTCAGAATTCCCCGATCGTTCCCACGCTCCGGCGTGGGAATGCATCCTGGGACGCTCCCGCGTCCCGAGACCGGCCCATGCCGCCGGTATCCGGCAATCCGCGACGCGGGAGCGTCGCGGGCGGCATTCCCACGCGGAGCCTGGGAACGATCCTATGGCGCAGCGCGCCCGGTAGGGTGCGGTGAGGCACGAACCGCACCCATCGCGGGCGATACCGGCACGAACGATGCGGTCCGCTACCGCTCACCGGCATCCTACCTGGCGAGTTTCACAAGAGAATATTGCGATGAATAGAAACCTTGGCGCGGGACTTCTCTCCCTTCTGCTGCTCTGGGCCGCTCCGGCGCCGGCGGCGGATCGGGCGTTGTTGATCGGCGTGGGCGATTATCCCAGGGTGGGCACGCGGCTGCCGGGCATCGGCCATGATCTGCGGATGATGGAGGAGGTCGCCCGGACCCTGGGTTTCGAGAGCGACGACATCCGGATTCTCAAGGACGAGGAGGCCAGCCTGGCGGCGGTGAGGCGGACCCTGGAGGAATGGCTGACGCGGGGCGTCGATCCGGAGGATCGGTTGTTGATCTATTTTTCCGGTCACGGCAGCCGGGTCGCGGACGAGAACGGCGACGAGACCGAGGATCGTGCCGATGAGGTGTTGCTGCTGCACGACGCCGAGGTGGTTCAGGGGCCGGGGGGCGCGAAACTCCGGGGCGTGCTGGTGGACGACGACTTCAACCGGCTGCTGCGCGGGATGCCGAGCCGCCATGTCCTGATCCTCATCGATGCCTGCCACAGCGGCACGGCGACCAAGGCGGTGCCCGATTTTTCCCAGGAGGCCATCCCCGGCAAGTTGTTCCGTTACGCCGGCATGCCCCAGGGTCCCGCCGACGCGGCGGCGCCGGTCGAGCAGGGGGACGAGGGGAATTATGCGGCGCTGTCGGCGGCGGGGGATGGGGAGGAGGCCCTGCCAGGCGAACAGGGAAGCCTCTTTACCCGGATTCTGTATCGCGATGTGCAGCGCGCCGCCCGTGAGGGAACGGGACTCAGTCTGCATCAACTGCAAGCCTCCATCGCCGGAGAGATCAAACAAAGCGTCCCCAGGGGGCAGTGGTTCAGCCCGGTACTCACCGGGAGTCGCAGGCTTATGCATGTGGGATTGGGGGAGCCGTTGGGCGGCCGTAAATGAAGGGCCGTAGGGTGCGGTGAGGCACGAACCGCACCGATCGCGGGCGACGCCGACACGACTTGGGCAGCTCGATGAAGATGCGATTTATCGACATTTGCTTCAAGCCTGATGATAATGAAATCAAGTGGTACCGGCGTGGAACATCTTGGAGATGATTATGAGTTATCAGGAGAACATAAGAAGTTCGAGTCTAAGGTTCGTACTCAGAAAATTAGCTGTTCAATTGGCATCCCAATGGTTTGAATGTGCCATGGCTCAATATGATGTTGCGGATATTGAAGGTCTTGGGTTCGACGAGATAGAGGTCGAGAATGATTTTGTCGAAGAATTGTCGTCGGCCATTGACTCGCTGGTAAATGATAAGTCGATGGAAAAGAAGTCCATTCCCGGGTGGTCATTTGGCTACATCTGCGGTCATATCAAGGGCGCGTTGGACGTGAAATGGTCAGACCGTTACCTAATCGAACTAAGCGACAAATATACAGACCTGATGAAGTTGAGGACAATAATTGAAATTCTTCGGGTCGATAGCGATATATCACGAAAAATAGAGATTATTTATGGCTATCTTATTGGACATAAGGATAAGGCGTCTGTCGATGATGATGTGCTGCCTGATAATGTTATTTCGTTAATTCAGAAGGGAAGGCTGGAAAGCCAAAATGCGAAAACATATAAAAGCGAATTTGAGGCGTATTTTAGAGATCTATTTGCTGAAAATTATATGTCGCTGATAAATACATATAGAGCCAGGTGCTGTCCTGAATTAACAAGATGCCTGAGCGAACGCGAGATCATGAGCCTTGTTGGATCGGAACATTTTGCTTAGCGAATGCCTGAACCTAAAAACCTCCTTTCCATCCTTTGGTCCGTAACCGGTGCATCCTTGCACTACTTCTCAATCGTAACCGTTCAGCCCCCTCCCAAAGGGAGGGGGAGTGAACGGATACTCTCAATCGCGAATGATGAAAACTGAAGCTCCCTTGACTAGAGGGGCACTCCTTTAGCGGCCCGCAACCCCTGAACCTCTTCGATACTCAGCCCCGTCTTGACGGAGATGGTGGCGTCGTCCAGAACATCCAGCAGGTTGCGGGCGATGGCGAGCTGGGCTTGGCGTTCGCCCTTGGCCTCCGCCAGCGCCAGCGATCCCCGTTGCAGGATGATGAAGTCGTGCCGCTTGTGTTGCAGCTCCAGCTCCTCCAGGGACATAGCGGCCTCGTTGATCTGGTCGAAGGCGGCGTGGATGCAGGGGTCGCTGCCCAGGCTGTCGGGGATGTATTCGAGACTGCCTGCGTTCTTGACGAAGTAGATCCAGCGGTCCTGGATGTCGCGCAGTTGGCCCAGTTCCTTTCGGAACTTGGGCAGCTCGATGAAGAGCAGTTCCACGTCGTCGCTGTATTCGATGAATCGCTCCCGTTCGATCAGGCGGAAACGGCTGAGGTGTTCGGGGCTGTCGTCGAAGAGGATGAAGTCGGTGAGGGTGATGGCGATGACGGGGTTGAGGAGGTTGTAGTCCTCGCCCTGTTGCAACTGGGTGGCATACTGCTTGGCGGCGTTGTGCAGGATGCGCTTTTCGAAACCGGCGACGTTGAGGACCTGCATCTCGATGATGACCTGCTTGCCGTTGGCCAGGCGGGCCTTGACATCGACGTAGGTGTCCTTCATGCCCTTGAGTAGAGGGATCTGGTAGGGATCGACGATGGCGAGATCGACGATGGCCTGATCGCCCACGTATTCGAGGATGGCGTTGAGGAAGCTGATGAGCAGGGGCTTGGAGCCTTCGGCGCCAAAGACGCGCTTGAAGGCGTAGTCGGTCTTGACATCGAGAAAGCGCATGGGGGGCCTCGTATCGGGAATGGCGTCTCGGGGCCATTATGCCCCAGGGGACGCACTGCTGCGATCCCGCATCGGCGCCAGGGCTTTGGCATGTGGGATTGGGGGAGCCGTCGCGTGGCCTGATACTGCGTGGCAGTAACTTCGCGCAATTGCCCTGGGATGATCGTGATTTTGATTTTGGCTGGTTCAATTCGATTCCGACTGTTAATCTCCGGTAACCAGCAGCGGGGGGATATTAGGATCTGCCGGATGAACGATGCTAAAGCAGGCGATTGGATCAGCAGACTTTACTCGGATCGTTGGACGGCCCTTCTGACGCGGCTTGCCATCGACAAGTACGGCCATATCACCGATCCCCATCAACTGATGGAGGATGCCCGCCAGCAACTGGCCATCTCCCTTGACCGCAAGTCCCGTGAAGCGGCGCCGGTCCTCCTCTCTTCCAGCTATATCCTCGTCGCCTTCAAAAACAGCATGACCGACCTCAACCGCCAGCGGTCGGGCAGGGTAGGTCCGCGCGCCTGGCTGAAGGCGTTCGGCGGTCTCGGGAGCTATCTCTTCGAACAGTATTGCCTGGGCCGCCGCAGCCGGGGCGATATCCTGAAGGACCTTCGGCGCGATACGGGGCTCTATTCCCTGGGTGCCTCGGAAGAACAGGTAGCGGGTCTGTTGGACGAAATGGACCGGGAGGGCGAATGCGAATCCCAACGGCGTCATGAACAGTCTATTCATGACGAGGATGGCGCGCCCATGGATATCCCGAACGCCATCACCCCCGAGTTCGAGCTGATGCGCGAGCAATCCCTGGGCATACAGGCCCTGTTGTTCCAGGGGATTTCCACGGGCGATTTCAAGGCCGTGAAGGCCTTCGTCGAGAGGATCGCGGGGGCACGGCAGCGCTTGGGTAAGGGGTACGCGATCGATGACGACCAATACTTCATTCTTCAATCGACCCTCACGGGTGTCTTGACCGAGCAGCGCATCGGCGAACTCCTGGGCGGACTGACGGTCCGCCAGGTCCGCTACCGCCGGGAGCAGGCGCTGAAGGTGCTGGAATCCTTGCTGCGGGAGGCGGGAATCGACCTGGACGAACTGATCGTCGAAAGACAGGCAGCGGAAGGGATCGAATCTTTTGTCAGTTCGTGAGATGCATTCCGTTCTTTGGATAAGAGTCCGGCGTTAGATCGCTTCTCGCGCCACTCCCGGCGATGAATGCCCCTTTGGGCTATTGTTCATCAAGACGCACCGAATCCAGACAACGGCCGGAAAATGACCCACTCCACGACTACCGATAACGAAAAGGGCCTGATCGCGCTGGCGCTGCTTTTGGCCGCCAGAAAGCGGCCGGATGGCGCTCCGGGCGAACTGGAGGAGCTGGACCTCTGGCGGAAGGGCAGGCTCGACAAGGACCGCGCGGCGGAGATTCAGCGAAAGCTCCTGGGCGACCCCCAACTCATGCGCCAGCTTGAGGAGCTGGAGATGGCGGACAGGGTTCTGGCCCGCCTGGAACCGGCGCTGGCCCAGACCGGGGACCTCGGCCTGGCGGAACAGCGGCGAGGCTGGCTGCGGTCCTTGTCCGGCTGGCTCGATGCCATCGCCGGCAGCGGCTGGATGCGGCCCGTGGCGATCATGGCGGCCTGCCTGGCCCTGGTGGCGGTCATACTCCCCCTGTCCGGTCCCCCGGATTTCGACCAGCAGCTCGAAGGCTATTATCTGAAAGAGGGCAAACCCATCCCCTTGGCGGACTGGCCCTGGCGGGCCGCCGGCCAGACCAAGGGGCTCGATTTCTGGCCCGACGCCGGCCGTGCGCCCCTCTCCCCCCCGCAAACCGCCTTCCGCTACGGCGTTCGGCAGGGATTGGAAAAGGCCGGACTTTCAGGCACGGACGGGCAGGCCAGCCTGCAACGCCTGCCCAGGCATCTTCCGGAATGCGGCCCCCAGGATGGGGCCTGCCGGGAACAGGTGCGGCTGGCGCGGGACACAGGCTATTGGGCGGTCGCGGCCTTTGGCCAATGCCTGGCATCCGGAAGCGCCGAGGATGGCGTCTTCACCCTGACCGAAGGGCTCCGCGACCGCTGGCTCAGACTGAATCCCGAGGGCCCCGTGCCCCAGGTGCGGGAGCTGGCGGAGGGGCTCGGCGGTTGCGAACAGGTGACCTCGCTCCTGGATTGGGGCCTGCGCTGAGCCGTCACCGACCTCTTTGTCATTTCAACCCCTGGCATCCGTTCCTATCACCGACAGATTGAATTACCAGCCAACCGACAAGGAACCGCGAAATGAAAGAGCAAGATCAGAACGAATATCGACTCGGCCGGCGCCGTTTGTTACAAGGCCTGGTGGCGGCCGGTCTGGGCGCATGGGGATTGGCGGGCCATGGGGGCATAGTGAGAGCGAAAAGGTCCGATGGCGATTTCTGGGTGGACATCGATCCCCTGGAGACGCGCTATCGCGTTGGCGAACCGATCCGTTTCCGCGTGCGCGGCAACCAGCCCTTCTATCTCTACCTCTACAGCCTGGATGATGGAGCGGGCGGGGCCTCCACCCTGATCCTGCCCAACCGCCGGGCGCCCGATAACCACTTCAACGCCAACCGCAGCTACATCGTGCCCGGTCGCACCGTCGAGTTCGTCGGCGACAAACCGGGGCGTGAGCGGCTCGTCATGGTCGCCAGCAAGGACGATCTGAGTTTCGACCTCTCCCCCTATCGCCCGAGCGGCGACTTTTCCCTCATCGGCCCGGAGGAGCTGGAACAGCTCTTCAGCGCCAAGGGCATCCGCATCCGCGACAGGGGGCCGGCGGTCGAGGGGAAGAACGTCGTGGTACGCGAATTCAACCTCCTGATCGAGGAGGACCCCTGGCAACGGCCGCCCCTCGATCTGCCGGCCGTCTTCCTCTCCACCGCCAAGTACCAATACGTTGCCGGGGAGGAATTGACCCTCCTCTTCGGCGCGGATCGGCCGGGCTGGGTCCACCTCTATGTGGTGGAACCGGGCGGCAGCTTCGACTGGCTCGAAACCCGAAAGGTCGCCGCCGACCGGACCGAACGGCTCAAGACCCGCGTCGAGGGGCCCTATGGCATGCACCACCTGATTGCCATATACAGCGAACAGGCCGAGATCAAGGAGGAGCGGATCGCCGCGATTGCCATCGATCCCCAGCGGGCCATGGATGCCCCCCCCGAAGGATTCGGCGTCGATGTCCAGACTATCCGTGTCTCTCGCTATCGTGATTACTCTCTATCGCGCTAACGTATAATACGCGCCGCAAGCGCGCCTTTGCCCCCTCTCCCTCTGGGAGAGGGTCGGGGAGAGGGAACGATCAAGGGATGAGGCGGCTTTTCCTCATTCGGGGTGGGATGCTTCGTCCCATGATCCTTGGCCACACCCCAGACTCAACCAACCAGGAGCTAGGAAAATGAAACCAGAAAACCAGAATCATCTCTACAACCACCTCTACAACCGTATCCTGCGTTGTGCCGGGGCGGCGGCCATGCTGGCCGCGCTCGGGATCGGCGCCCCTGCCATGGCGCAGGAGGCCGACGCCCTGGAGAGCGTGGCGGCATCCGACAAACTGATCCGCATCCGTCACGCCGATGACGAAGGCGGCGGCGGTTCGGGTCCGGAACACGCCGGCAAGTTCCGTGTGGATATCCGCGCCGGACGCTCCAGCTACCGGGCGGGCGAGGCCATCCGCTTCAAGGTGCGGGGCAACAACGAGTTCTATCTCTACATGATCAATATCGACCCCCGTACCGGCAGGGCCGTGGCCATCCTGCCCAACCGGCTCCAGACCCACCACAAAATCAAATACCCCGGCGACGGCCGTTGGTACGTCGTGCCCAACGAGAACCTGGAATTCTACAGCGACCGCGCCGGCCACGAGCGCATCATCATGGTGGCCTCCGAGCGCTATCTCGACGTGGACCGCCTGTTGAGCAAGTCGCGCAGCAAATCCGTGGGCGACTTCTATGAAATGGAGGCCCCCCTCGACGCCCTTGACGATGCCATCGGCGAGAGCTACGGCGACAAGGCCATCCGCATCCGCAACAGCGGCGATGGTGACAGCGGCAGAGGCCGGGGCCACCGCCTGCCCCGCGGCATTGTCATCAAGGAAATGAACCTGCGGATACGCTGATCGCCGTCCCTCCCTGCATTCCCAGGCTTTGGCGTGGGAATGCAGGGAGAGACGCTCTGAAACTGAGACGGAATGAGACGGGGTCAGGTCTTGCTCCGTGTCTTCTGTTCGAGGGCCGTAGGGAGCGGTGAGGTACGAACCGCACCGATCGCGGGCGATACCGGCACGAACGATGCGGTTCGCTCTCGCTCACCGGCATCCTACAAATCCGCTG
>JAHJDE010000063.1 GCA_018812525.1 Gammaproteobacteria bacterium | reverse complement strand
TGTTTTGTGGGGGACGTTACACCGTCTATTTAGGGGTTAAATGGGTAGGATATGGCAGATATATTGGCATGAAAATATCAGCAAAAATCCGCCCCACCGTAACCCATTGATAAAACAGCTATATTTCATGCGTTTGCCCTGTACGGGCACCCCCTGATCGTATGCGGCATTGGATAAAAACGCGGCATCGCGAATATCATCAATCGTGGGATTCATTTGCAACTCCTTATAAACCTCGGCCGATTCTTCTTCGGTGTGGATGTAGGCAGTCTCCTATTCTCCATATCCCCGCTCTCGGTCAGGGTGCCCTCCGCGCCGTGGGAGAGGATCTGGATCGAGTCCAGATTCTGGTAACCGGTCAGGGCGCTTCGTATCTGTTCGATGCCGTCTTGATCGGATTCGAGCAAGACCCAGTCGCTGTTGGCCGGCAGCCCGGCGATGAGGGTTTGGTAATCGGCGACGCGGGCGTCGATGAAGAAAAGGTTGCGGGTTTCCATGGTGTCACTCCGTATTGCGACCTGATCCGCGAAAGACACCCCTCCGGGGCGCATATTTCATGCTTTTTTGTGGTTGTATTCCGGGAATCCGGGTTGCGGATCAGTGATGCGCCGCGCCGAAGAGGGCATCAAAGGTGGGAGCGGAGAGCAGCGCCTCGCCCCAGGCCTCCAATTGCGCCTCGGAGGCAGCGGCCATACGGTCATGCACCGCCTGCGGCAGGGGGCCGAAGCGGTGTTCGAGCTGGCGGGTGAGCAGCCGGACCTCGCCTTCCAGGCGTCCCTCAGCCCGTCCCCTTTTCTCCGCCGTGTCCTCCCGCTCCTCCAGCAGGGTCCGTTCGCTGCGGATGGCGTCCAGAGTGGCCTGATAGGCCCAGAGTTCCCCCTCGGTGAAGGCCGCCCGGCGGGAGATGGCCAGGGCCTCGGAGACGGGGGCATAGGCCAGCAGGTCGGGCGAGGGCTCGAACTCGCCCTCCCTCATCTCTTTCAGAAAGCGCAGCCAGAGGGCGCGCAACTTGCGGTCCGCCGCGCTCTCCGGTCGGAACTTGGGCAGTTCGATGAAGACGAAGGAGAGCCCTTCGATGACATGGGGCGAGTAGGTCTGGGGAAAGAGGGGCTGAAGGGTCGGGCCGACGCGGACGATGCGGTAGTGGTGATACCAGTCGTCGCTCTCCTTGTCGAAGACCTCGTTGATGATCCCCAGGCCATAGACCGGACAGAGGGACTGATAGGTCTCGCCGGGGGCGATCTGCTGCACATAGGCCTGGCTGGCGTTGAACAGCATGCGTTGCTGGAAACTCGGGGTCCAGAACATGTGCATCTCGACGATGAACTGCCGGCCTACCTGGTCCTTGCAGCGCACATCGATGATGGAGCGGCGGTAGAAGGTCGGTACCGCCGGGATCTGCTCCGGGGTGAGGTATTCGATGGAGACAATGGCCCCGTCCGCCGGCAGGGGCAGCAGGGCGTTGAGGAAGTCGATCAGCAGGTCCGCGTGTTCGCCGAAGATCTTCTTGAACACCAGGTCGTTTTTGGGATCGAGGTAATAGGTCATGGGAAGCCTCCGGGGGGATGGCCATTATTAGGTGCTGGCGATTCAGCACGCGAAGAAACCTCCGGAATATTCGGTACCCTCTGTTTCAGCCCCGGCAAAGGGGGGCAAGGTGAATTGTTCACCGCCCCCCTCACCGCCAACCTGAGCGCCCTGGCCCAGGACAGCCCCATCGCCATCGATCGCATTGCGCTGAACGACCTTGCGGACCTCATCCCAGCCCCCGGGGTCCTCGAAGCCCTGGGCGCCTTCCGCCTCGACATTGTCAATGGCCATCCCCGTCCAGGCGGGCAACGCCTCAGCCGGCGACGAAGTCATCTTCTTCCGCAAGGGTAGCGTCCCCAGCCCGGACGGCATCGCCCGCCCCGTCAACACCCTACTTCGGTCTCGACAGCTCCGGCGAATATCTGGTCGGCCGGCGCATTCCTGGGTAGCCGTTCTCGCCTTGATGCCGGTGGAGTCGCTGCTGTAGTCATCCATCCCCCCCTCTACCCAGACTGATTACCGCCTGGCCTGTCGCGCCAGCAATCTTCGCCCGTCGAAGCGGTAGGCGATCCCCAGAAAGAGGCCGAGTCCCAGGGTCCCCGTGATCAGGTGATGCAGGCCGGTCTGGTCGATGAGCCAACGATTCCCCGCGTAAACCCCTATACCAGCCAGGATATAGGCCAGCACCCGCTTCACCTCGTAGGGGACGGGGTAGTAGCGCTGCCCCAGCAGGTAGGAGATGAGCGCCATGCTGCTATAACAGGCCAGGTGCGCCCAGGCCGCGCCTTCGTAGCCGAAGCGGGGCACCAGCCAGAGCAGAAGGACGACGGTGATGCCGGCCCCTGCCAGGGAAACGCCCGCGCCCATCAGGGTACGGTCGCTGAGCTTGTACCAGATGGAGAGATTCACATAGAGGCCGAGGAACAGATTGGCCAGCAGCAGCACCGGCACCACATGCAGCCCCTCCCGGTAGGCCGTCCCGATGAAGTATTTGAAGACATCCAGGTAGAGCGTCACCAGCAGGAAGATGAAGACGCAGAAGATGAGGAAATATCTGAGCACATCGGCATAGGTCTGACGGGCGTCCTTCTCTTTGGCGTAGGCGAAGAAAAAGGGCTCGCCGGCGTAGCGGAAGGCCTGGATGAAGAGCGACATGAGGATGGAGAGCTTGTAACAGGCACTGTAGATCCCGAGCTGGGCCATGTTGGTCTCCAGGTCGTGGGGCAACAGGTATTTGAGCGCGGCCCGGTCTAGCATCTCATTGATGATGCCGGCGAAGCCGATCACCACCATGGGCAGGGAGTAGCGCATCATGCTGCTGAACAGTTCCCGATCGAAGCCCGCCAGAAAGCCCCGGAACTGGGGCGTGAGCAGGAGCAGCTTCACGCCGCTGGCGGCCAGGTTGGCGATGAAGATATAGCCCACGCCGATGGCCGGGTTCCACAACTGGCCCGCCAGAGAGCCAGGGTCGGCCTCCTGTGCCTGGCGGCAATAGACAATGAAAAAGAGATTGAGCAGGACATTGACCCCGATCTCTATCACCTTGATCAGGGCAAAGCGGGCCGGGCGATTCTCTGCCCGCAACCGGGCGAAGGCCAGGGCGCCCACCGAGTCCATGGCCAGGATGGCGGCGGTCCAGAGGATGTATTCCGGGTGCTCGCCATGTTGCAGCAGGTTTGCCACCTGATCCTGGAAAGACAGGGCCAGCAGCAGGAAGAGCCCATTGGCCAGGACCAAGGCCCGAAGCGCCGTGGCGTAGACGATGGCCGGGGTGGACCCATCACCCTCGCGGAAGCGGAAATAGCCGGTCTCCAGGCCGAACACCAGCAGCACCGCCAGAAAGCCCATGTAGGCATAGAACTCCGACACCACGCCATATTCGGCCGGGGCGAAGTAATAGGTGAAGAGCGGCACCAGCAGGTAGTTAAGGAAGCGGCCGACGATGCTGCTGAGGCCATAGATGGCGGTCTGGGAGGCGAGGCGTTTGAGGGGGTTCAAAGGATTTCTACCGATAGGGTTGGCCAGGCGAAGCCGGGCCATCCTACTAAAGAATCCCAGGGTATGGAAAACGGCGGGATACAAAAACAAGGCCCGGCATAAGCCGGGCCTTGTCTGTGCTCTCCCCAAAGGGAGCCGATTAGAAGGTCTTGGAAACGGAGAAGACGACTGCGTCGTCGTAGGCCGGTTTGGTTGCATTAGTGGCGGCGACACCATCGGTGCCGGTATAGGTCACACCCAGGTTCAGGCCGGCCGCCGTGCCGGAGATGCCAACGCTGTAGTCCGAGTAATCGTCGCCGAGAACGTCATTGTCGAAATCCTGCATACCGTAATGGAGGCCGATGGCTACGCGTCCGACCGGTATGCTGACGCCCAGATCGGTATAAATGGCCTTGCCTACGCCATAGAAGTCGTCGCTGTAGTTGAGGCCGACCTTGCCCGAGAGAACGCCGAAATCATGACCCAGATAGGCGCTGAATTCGTTGGTGTTGTTGGGGTCGAAGCGCGTGCCGGGGTAGTTGTAGCGCAGGGCCTTGACCGTCACTGTGGTCTTGTCGGCGATCTCACCGGTCCAGCCCAGATAAGCGTCCAGTTCTACGTTGGCACCGTTGTAGTTAATCAGCGCGGCGGGATCGCTCTCCACGTTGGAGCCCCAGACGCCGGCGAAGAAGCCGCTCTCGTGGGTCAGGTCGAGGCCGCCCTGAATGGCGGGATCCGAATCGGTCTGGGTGATGCCGCGGAACAGGTAGTCGCTGACGAGACCGACGTTGCCGCTCAGGGACCAGTCGGATTCGGCGAAGGCAGTGCCGCTGGCAAACAGGGATGCGCAGACGAGGGAGAGGAGGGTCTTTTTCATGTCGCTAACCTCAGGTAATGGTCTGAAAAGGGTCTGGCTCCATAGGGCCCTGATTACTGCTTGCGGACCCTATTCGTTGTTAATACAACAATCTGTTGCCAGATGGATACAGATCATAACAGCCCCTCCTGAATTACGCAACTGATTGATTATTAAGTACTAATGCGCGCAGTTGGTGCCTAAGCTGAACCGAAGTGGTGCAATTCCGACAGCGCCGGCGTTTGCCTCAACCCATTGCCAGATAATGAGAAAAAGTCCCGGCTGGATGGCCTCAGGGTTATTGGAGACGGAAATCCACAAGGACGGGGTAAAAATCGAACCGTTTTGGTGCGTGGATGCGGGGGCAGAAAGGAAAAGGCCCCTTCCGCCGGGCGGCGGAAGGGGCCTTGAGAATGGCGAACCCAGTGGATCAGGCCCGGCGTTCGTCCATCATGCGCTCAATGATGGGTTGCAGGATGATCTCCATGGCCATGCCCATCTTACCGCCAGGGATCACCAGGTCGTTGCGGCGGGACATGAAGGAGTTGTGCAGCATGGAGAGCAGGTAGGGGAAGTTGATGTCGAACTTCTTGGGATCAGCGAAGCGGATCACCACCAGGCTCTCGTCGGGGGTCGGTATGTCGCGGGCGACGAAGGGGTTGGAGGTATCCACCGTGGGCACACGCTGGAAGTTGATGTCGGTGCGCGAGAACTGCGGGGTGATGTGCTTGATGTAGTCGGGCATGCGACGCATGATGGTATCGACGATTGCCTCCTCGCTATAGCCGCGTTCCTCGCTGTCGCGATGGATCTTTTGGATCCACTCCAGGTTGACGATGGGCACCACACCCACGCCCAGATCCACATGTCGGGCCACGTCGTGTTCATTGGTGACGGCCAAGCCGTGCAGTCCTTCGTAGAAGAGGAGGTCGGTGCCTTCCTCAATCGCCTCCCAGGGGGTGAATTCACCGGAATTGACATTGGTCCCCAGCCGTTGGTTGTGATGCGCCGCCTCGTCGGGGCTATGGATGTAATAGCGCTTCTGGCCACTACCGTTCTCCCCATAGGTCTTGAACAAGTCTTCCAGCTTGTCGAAGCAGTTGGCCTTGTCCCCGAAATGGCTCAGGCCCTCCTGGCTGGTTTTCACCTTCATCTCGGCGCGGGTATAGCGGTGAAAGCTGTCACCCTCGACCACGGCGGCCTTGACGCCGTCACGGTAGAAGATGTGCTCGAAGGCGCGTTTGACAGTAGTAGTGCCGGCGCCGGAAGAGCCGGTAACGACGACGACAGGATGCATCTTGGACATGATCGTCTCCCTGGGGAAAGGTTGTTGAGATGTAAATAGCGAAAATCGGATGTTTTCGACTATAGCACGGGATCGGGCGCGGACCGGATAGCCCCTTGGGGGGGTACAGCGTGGGGTTTTTCAGAAGAGGCGCTTGCAAAATTGCCGTCCTGGCAATTTTGCAAGCTATTCAGAAGATAATGGGTATCCCCGTCACCCAAGTAACAGGCCGATGCCAAGATAATTGCAAGACACCGTTCGGCCTGAGCTTGTCGAAGGCCAGCATTGGCGGGGAACCAGCGGTTCGACAAGCTCACCGCGAACGGCGCCGGTGCGTCGTTACATATGACGACTTGTGAGGCACTTGCAAAATGGCCTTCCTGGCCATTTTGCAAGACGAAAACGAAAAATGTGATTTTTCGTTTTCTTCATTTTCAATGGCTTAGGCCATTGAAAATGGCGGTTCATCCCTGAACCGCAAGAGGTTCTTGCAGTTT
>JAHJDE010000062.1 GCA_018812525.1 Gammaproteobacteria bacterium | reverse complement strand
TGGAACTGCTGCTGCTCTCAATACTGCTGCTGCTGGAGGAGGATTGTGATGAGCTTGGGATTTCAGGGTCGTCGGTGAAGCTGCCGCTTTTTATGAACACGTCAGAGTCAAGTACACTATCGGAGGCGTCGGCAATGGCAATCTTTATGTGGTTGATTTCATTGGGGGTGACGTTCGCCACCACCATGAAGACAGTGGTCAGGCCGTCCAATTGGGTTTCACCGTATTTGTTTGGTTTTTTGTCACTGTCCACAAGATTTAACCAAACTCCGTTTTCCTTCCAAAATTGGCGCCGATGATCGCTTCTTGCAGAGCAAGTTCGATGAGATCGCCCTCCAGTTGCAAGATCTTCCCGAAGAAGCACCGATCGATGCCGTGGACGCGGTCATCGAGCGGCATATCAAATTCTGAGGCTTGCTGCCCGGATGGAACAGCGAGTAGGTTGGGTTAGGCGGTATTTCCGCCGAAAAAGCCGCCGGGAGCGGTTTTTCGCGCAAGCCCCTGAAGGGGTGAGGTGCTGAATGTTGGGTTACCGCGCGCATCACCCGTACAGTGAAACGAGGCGCGGGTGAGTTTGCGCGCCTAACCCAACCTACAAAGCTTTGAAATCTGGGCAAATCCTGGCGAACAATTGATCTGCGTCAATAAATAGGTATCATGCCCCCTCCATTTCAAACCCAATTTCCGCAACCCATCGAGAGGAGTGAATCCCATGAACGTAGATCAGCACCTGAAGGTCGCCCAGTGGCATGTCGAGCAGGCCCGTCTGCACGCGACCAAGCAGCATAGCTGCGGCTGCCCGATCAGCCCCGAGTACCAGAAGATCATCGACGAGGTGGAAAACGGCAAGATCCTCGAAGAGTTGATATGCAAGGCCGGTTGATCGCTTGCGCCTCCGGCCGGGATTGAGTGCCGATCCCGGCCCTTTCTCCCCCCATTCGCCCTCTCTCCGCCCCCTTCATTCCGTTCCACCCTGTGAAAACCGTGCTTTACTTTAGTCAGGCGGCCAAGTTTTGCCGTAGCTCGTAGGAGCGCCTTGTAGGCGCGATGGCGGTTTATCTACAGCGCGGCGACGTAATTCATGTCTTGTGGATCTGAGGCGTAGCCGTTCGGCGACTTGGCCTCAGTAAATAAATCACTGGGAAGGGGCTATGTATCGAATCCGATTCCACGGCCGGGGCGGGCAGGGGATGAAGACCGCCGGTCGTATCCTGGGCACAGCCTTCTTCCGGGAGGGCTACGAGGTGCAGGATGCCCCTCGCTACGGCGCCGAGCGGCGCGGCGCCCCCATCTTCGCCTTCGTGCGCGCCGATAAGAATCCCATCCTGGAGCGCGGCATCATCCGCCGGCCCGATCTGGCGGTGGTGGCAGACGATACCCTGGCGCCGGTCCCGGCGGCGGGCGTCCTGGCCGGCGTGGACGCTCACACCCTGATGCTGATCAATACCCACGAGGCGGCCGAGACCTGGCGCCAGCGTCTGGCCTTGCCCGGCCGGGTGCTGGTCCTGCCCGCCTCGGCCGAGGTGGAGGACCGGGCGGCGTTGCCCCAGGTGGGCGCGGCTTGCGCCGGGGCGGCGGCCCGTCTGGTCGGGGTGATCGGCCGGGATGCCTTGGAACGGGCGATCCGTCAGGAACTGGGCCACTTGGGCGAGGCGGTGCTGGCGGACAATCTCGCTGTCGCCCTCCATGCCTTCGACCTCATGGCTGATGAGGCCGGGAGCCTGACCGAACGTCCCCCCCAGATCGCCGATGCCTGGCAACCGCCCGACTGGATCGAGATTCCCTTCGAGGGGGCCGATATCTCCGCCCCGGCGATCCATGGGGCGCTGACCAGCGAGCTGATGCAGACCGGGCTCTGGCGCACCCTGCGCCCGGTGATCGACCGCGACCGCTGCAACCGTTGCTGGTGGGTGTGCAGCACCTTCTGCCCCGACAGCGCCATCCGGGTGGACGGGGAGGGCAATCCCCACATCGACTACGACCATTGCAAGGGCTGCCTGGTGTGCCTGGCCCAGTGCCCGCCCCATGCCATTCGGGCGGTGCCGGAGCATTCCGAACAGGGGGGCGGGGCATGAATGTATATTCAATTCACCTCGCGCAAAGGCGCAAAGGCGCTAAGGGAGGGGCGAGGGATACAACGTATGGGGTTCGGCTGGTAGGTAAGGGGATAAGCCAAGCAAGAAAAGTTCCTTGGCGCCTTGGCGACTTTGCGCGAGAAAAGGGGGCATTGAGATGAACCGCGTGCTCATCACCGGCAATCTGGCGGCGGCCTGGGGGGCGCGGCTGGCCGATATCGACTATTGCCCGGCCTTTCCCATCACCCCCCAGACCGAGATCATCGAGACCCTGGCGGCCTGGATCGACAAGGGGGAGATGCCGGGCCGGCTGGTGACCCTGGAGTCGGAGCACGCCATGGTGACGGCGGCGGGCGCGGCGGCGGCCACCGGGGTGCGGGTCTTCAGCGCCACCTCCAGCCAGGGGCTGCTCTATGCCCTGGAGATGCTCTACACCGTGGCGGGCTGGCGCGCCCCTTTCGTGTTGGTCAATGTCTCGCGCGGTCTTTCCGCCCCCATCACCCTGGAGCCGGACCACAACGACATCCTGGCGGCCCGCGACAGCGGCTTCCTCCAGATCCACTGCGCCACCTGCCAGGAGGTGCTGGATTCCGTGCTCATGGCCTACCGCCTGGGCGAGGACCCGGCGGTGCGCCTGCCGGTGCTGGTGAATCTGGACGGTTTCTACCTCTCCTTCACCCGCGAACCGGTGGCCATTCCCGATCCGGCCGTCGTAAGGGAATTTCTGCCCCCCTTCGATCCGGGGACGATCCGCTTCCGCGCCAGCGCCCCGGAGAGCCAGGCGGTGGCGGTGCTGAGCGGCGGTCCCTACTCCTATTTCCGCTACGAGATGCACCTGGCCGCCCGCAACGGCCTGGCCGCCTACGACCGCATCGCCGCCGAGTTGGAGGCCCGCTTCGGCCGCGCTTGGCCCGCCGTCGAGGCCTATCGTTGCGAGGACGCGGAGTTGCTCTTCGTGATGATGGGCTCCTTCGCCACCAAGGCCAAGGCGGCGGTGGACAGCCTGCGGGCCGCCGGCTGGCGCATCGGCCTGTTGCGGCCGCGCCTGCTGCGCCCCTTCCCGGAAGCAGCCTTCCGGCGCTGGATGGCGGGCAAGCGAGGGGCGGCGGTGATCGACCAGAACATCTCCCTGGGCAGCGGCGGGGTGCTCTATACCGAGGTGACCGCCGCCATCCACGGCCAGCCGGCGATGCCCCTGCTGACCAGCTTCATCGGCGGGCTCGGCGGGCGGGACATCCCCCCCGAGGAGTTCTTCGAGATGGCCCGGATCGCCCGCGATGCCGCCGAACGGGGCCAGGCCCCGCCGCCCCGGCTGCTCTACACGGCGGACGAGCTGCGGGAGACACGGAAGTTGCAGGTCCTGGCCAAGGTCGAACGCGCCCGCCTGTCGGGAGGAGAGCAGCCATGAGCGAGATCCGGTTCACCAACGTGAAGCAGCTCCCCTCGGTCCATCTCCTGGGTTCCGGCAACCCCATGTGCGCCGGGTGCGGCGGCCTGGAGGCCCTGCACCAGGTCTACGACATCCTGGGCGCCAACACCGTGTTCGTGAATGCCGCCGGTTGCATGACCCTGCTGGCGGTCTATCCCTTCACCCCCTTCCGCGGCTCCTGGCTCTATACCGCCATGGCCTCGGCCCCGGCCGGTGCCCAGGGCATCCGCGACGCCCTGGATGTGTTGAAAGAGCGCCGGGGCCTGCCGCCCGGTGAGGACATGCAGGTGGTGGTCCTGACCGGCGACGGTTCGGCCTATGGCATGGGGCTTTCCGCCACCTCCGGGGCCATCGAGCGAGGGCTCGATTTTCTCTATCTCTGTTACGACAACGAGGGCTACGGCAATACCGGCCAGCAGGCCTCCGCCGCCACCCCCCACGGGGCGCGCACCGCCACCAGCCTGTCCGGGATCGGTTTCGTCGGCGAAAAGAAGCCCCTGTTCGACATCTGGGCCGCCCACCGGCCCCCCTATGTGGCGACCGTGATCGGCTCGGAGCCCCTGGACCTGGCCCGCAAGATCGAAAAGGCCAAGGCGATCAAGGGGCCGCGCCTGATCATCGCCCTCTCCCCCTGTCCCACCGGCTGGGATTTCGATCCCCAGGAGTCGGTGACCATCGGCAAGCTGGCCGTGAATACCGGGATCTGGCCCCTCAAGGAATATGTGGACGGCAAGGTCGTCCACACCAAGATCCCCCGCCGCCGGGTGCCGGTGACCAGCTACCTGGAGGCCCAGGGGCGCTTCGCCCACCTTTTCAAGCCCCAGCGCAACGAGGCGGTGCTGGCGGAGATCCAGGCCAAGGTGGATGCCTATTGGGCGGGGGTGATATGACCCCGCTTCGAGCCAGCTATCTTCACCGCGGCGGTGAACAACCCCTGTTGGGGGCGACCATCCCGGAACAGTTCGCCGCGATCAGCGCCCGTTTTCCGCAGAATGAGGCGGTGGTTTCCCTGCCCCAGCAGCGGCGTTTGACCTACGGACAACTGGCCATCGAGGTGGACCGCCTGGCGCGGGGACTCCTGGGGCTGGGGTTCGCCAAGGGCGACCGGATCGGGATCTGGTCCACGAACAACATCGAGTGGCTGCTGGTGCAGATGGCCACCGCCCGCATCGGCGCCATCCTGGTCAACATCAACCCGGCCTACCGCCAGCGGGAGCTGGCCTATGCCCTGAAGAAGTCCCAGGTGCAGGGGCTCTTCCTCATCCCCGCCTTCCGCAAGAGCGACTATGTGGCCATGCTGCTGGAGCTGGTGCCGGAACTGCGCCGAGACGACTCTGCCCCTATCCAGTCCAGCGAGTTCCCCGATCTGCGGCGGCTGGTGATCTACGACCCCGCCGATCCCAATCAAAGCCAGCGGCCCGCGCCCGGCTTCACCCTCTGGCGGGAGGCCATCGCCGTCGGCCGGGGTCTTGCCCCCGATGTCCTGGATAGCTTGACTGCTGCCCTCGACCGGGACGACCCCATCAATATCCAGTACACCTCGGGGACCACCGGCTTTCCGAAGGCGGTGGTCCTGACCCATCACAATATCCTGAACAACGCCTGGTTCACCGCCGCCGCCATGCACTTCGACGAACGGGACCGGCTCTGCGTCCCGGTCCCCTTCTACCACTGCTTCGGCATGGTCCTGGCCAACCTGCTCTGCCTCTCGGTCGGGGCGACCCTCGTCATCCCCTGCGAGCACTTCGACGCGGGCCAGGTGCTGCAAGGCATAGAACAGGAACGCTGCACCGCCGTCCACGGCGTCCCCACCATGTTCATCGCCGAGCTGGAACACCCCGGATTCGCCCGTTTCGATCTGGGTTCGCTACGCACCGGCATCATGGCCGGCGCCCCCTGTCCCGTGGCCCTGATGCGGCGGGTGATGGAGGAGATGCACTGCCGCGAGATCCTGATCGGCTACGGCCAGACCGAGGCCTCGCCCATCACCCACCTCACCCACCCCGAGGACGACCTGCACCGGCGCACCGAGACGGTCGGGGTCAACCTGCCCCATCAGGAGGTCAAGGTGGTCGCGACCACGGATGGCCGCACCCTGCCGGTGGGCGAGGTGGGGGAGGTCTGCTTCCGGGGTTATCACCTCATGCAGGGTTATTACGGGGACGCGGAGGCCACCCGCAGGGCCATCGACGAACAGGGCTGGCTCCACTCCGGCGACCTGGGCTGCATGGAGGCCGCCGGCTATCTGCGCATCACCGGCCGGCTCAAGGACATGATCATCCGGGGCGGCGAGAACATCTATCCCCGCGAGATCGAGGAACTGATCTTCAGCCATCCCCAGGTGGCCGAGGCGGCGGTCTTCGGCGTACCCGACGACTACTACGGCGAGGAGATCGCCGCCTGGGTCCGGCTCCACGCCGGCGAGGCGTTGTCAGAGGCGGAGCTGCGCGACTATCTCCGCGCCAACATGGCCCACTTCAAGGTGCCGCGTTACATCCGCTTCGTCGAGGAATTCCCCATGACCGTCACCGGCAAACTGCAAAAATTCCGCATGCGCGAGGCGATGGAGAGGGAGTTGAGGGGGAATTCGGTTTGACCTTTCAGTGGCCGATAATCGTCCCCAGGGCCTTGGTCAGCCGCTCAAGGTCGTTATCCGACAACCGTCCCATCACCTTGATGATCCGGTCCTTCTCCAAGGTGTCGATCAGGGGTTTGAGCATGGAGGGTTTTGCCAGTCCGGCGGCCTGCCAATCATGCAGGAAGGCTTCTCCAAACCCCGGTTTAGTCCTGACTTGGCTGGTAACAGCCATCAGGATGACATCGGGCCGCGCCTGTTGGTAGGCGCGGCTGCTGAGGATAACGGCTGGGCGCCTCTTGGTGGATTGCAGGTTGGTGAAGGGAAGGCGATCAATACCACATCGCCGAAGTCATAACCGGTCGTAGATGGCATCGTCATCGTTGTCCCATATCTTGGCAAAGGCGGCCTCCGAGGCCCGCGTGAAACCTTGCTGCAAATGCCTGTCCCGGTCCCGCTGTTGCAGGAAGTCGATGAAATCCGCCACTTCGGCCAGCCGCTCGGGCGAGAGATGTTCCAATTTTTCCACCATTAGCTGTACTTGTGCTTGCATGTTGATGCCTCCGCATCCTGTTATCTAGCATTAGAGCCGGGGTCTGTCCAGGCCGGATGCGGGAGCTGGCCCTCGGTGACCCGCTCCCTCTCCTCCAGATCCCGCAGGGTTGCGACCTGTGTGAATCCCGCCTGTAGGAACAGCCCCCGGACCCTTTCCCCCTGATCGTAGCCGTGCTCGACCAGCAGCCAGCCGCCCGGTTTGAGCCGGGAGGGGACGCAGCAAAGGATCGCGCGGATGTCGTCCAATCCATCAGGGCCGGAAGCCAAGGCGGAGCGGGGTTCGGCGGGCAGGTCGCCCCGGTTCAGATGGGGGTCGTCGTCGGCGATATAGGGGGGGTTGGAGAGGATGAGATCGTACCTTTCGTCTTCCCTGAAGCCGTTACACCAGTTGCCGAGGCGGGTTTCGACGTTGGCCAGCCCCAGACGGCGGAGGTTGCCTTCGGCGACGGCGAGGGCTTCCGGGGAACTATCGACGGCGACGATCCGGGCCTCGGGCCGTTCGCGCGCAAGGGCGGCGGCGATTGCGCCGCTACCAGTGCCGAGGTCGGCGATCAGGGCCGCATGCCCCAGCGGAAGCAATTCCAAGGCCCGCTCGACCAGCAGTTCCGTCTCCGGGCGCGGGATGAGAACGGCCTTCGTGACCGCCAGCTCCAGTGACCAGAATTCGCGCCTTCCGGTGATGTAGGCCAGGGGCCTTCCGTTCAGCCGCTGTCCGATCAGCTCCTGGAACCTGTGCCAGTGCTCGGGGGGCAGCTCGCGCTCCGGCCAGGCATGGAGGTGGCTGCGGGGCTTTTCGATGACGAAGGCCAGCAGGATCTCCGCGTCCAGCCGGGGGGAACCTCCATCCAGCGACGACAATGATTTGCCACCCCAGGTCAATGCGTCGCGGATGTTCATCCTATTTTCTTGGCGACTTTGCGCCTTCGCGCGAGATGAATTTTGGGCTCACTCATCCCGATCGGCCAGGGCCGCCAGTTGATCGGCCTGGTATTCCTGGGTCAAGGGATCGATGACCGGGTCCAGGTCGCCCTCCATCAGCTCGTCGAGCTTGTAGAGGCTGAGGTTGACGCGATGGTCGGTCATGCGGTTCTGGGGGAAGTTGTAGGTGCGGATGCGCTCGGAGCGGTCGCCGCTGCCCACCTGGAGCCGCCGCGACTGGGCCTGCTCGTTGGCTTGTTTGGCCTGGGCGCCGGCCAGGAGCTTGGCCTGCAACAGGGACAGGGCGCGGGCCTTGTTCTTGTGCTGGGAGCGTTCGTCCTGGCACTCGACCACGATGCCACTGGGCAGGTGGGTGATGCGCACGGCGGAGTCGGTGGTATTGACGTGCTGGCCGCCGGCGCCCGAGGAGCGGAAGGTATCGATGCGCAGGTCGTTCGTATTGATCTCGATATGGTCGATGGACTCGGCCTCGGGCAGGATGGCGACGGTGCAGGCGGAGGTATGGATGCGCCCTTGGGATTCGGTCTCGGGGACGCGCTGCACCCGGTGGACGCCCGATTCGAACTTGAGACGCGAGTAGACCCCGGAGCCGGTGATGCGGCAGATGACCTCCTTGTAGCCGCCCAGCTCGCCCTCGCTGTGGCTGATGAGTTCCACCTGCCAGCGCCGCGATTCGGCGTAGCGGCTGTACATGCGGTAGAGATTGCCCGCGAAGAGCGCGGCCTCGGCCCCGCCCGTGCCGGCGCGGATTTCGAGAAAGATGTTCCGGCCGTCGTTGGGGTCCGAGGGCAGCAGCAGTTGCTGGAGCCGGGGCCGGAGTTCTTCCAGATGGGCCTCGGCCTCGGCGATCTCGTCCTGGGCCAGATCGGCCATCTCCGGGTCGGCCAGCATCTCGCGGGCGGTGGCGATGGATGCCTCCGTGGCCAGGAATTCGTTGAAGCAGGCCACCACCGGTTCCAGTTGGGCATACTCCCGCGTCAGGTCGCGGAACCGGTTCGGGTCCCGCTGTGCCTCGGGGTCGGCCAGGAGGGCGGTGATCTCTTCTTGACGTTCGCGGAGTTGGTCGAGCTTTTGGCGTAGGGAGGATTTCATCCTAATCCTTCGTTCAGCGTTCATGGCGCCTTTGGGGGCTGCTTCACCTGGAAGAGGGCATTGGCTGCCTCCAGCACCTCGCTCTGACCTTCGAAACAGGCCTGGCGCAGGTTAGAGCTGGGGGCGTGGAGCAGCTTGTTGGTCAGGGTATGGGCCAGGAATTTGAGCACCTCGTCGGGGGACTTGCCGTTTTCGATCATGCGCTGGGACCGTTTAAGGACCTCGTCGCGCATGCGTTCGGCAGCAGTACGGTAATCGAGGATCACATCGACAGCATGCAGGGAACGGAGCCAGCCGCTGAACTCCTTGGTCTGCAATTCGACGATCTCCTGGGCCTGCTCGGCGGCCTCCTGGCGGGAGCGGAGGTTCTCCTGGATCACCTCGTCCAGGTCGTCCACCGTATAGAGATAGACATCGGACAGCTCGGCGACCTCGGCCTCGATGTCGCGCGGGACGGCGATGTCCACCATGAACATGGGGCGGTGTTTGCGCTTCTTCAGGGCGCTCTCCACCGCGCCCTTGCCCAGAATCGGCAAGGGGCTGGCCGTGGAGGAGATGATGATGTCGGCCTCGGGCAGATGGGTGGCAAGCTCGGTCAGGGCGATGGCAAAGCCGTTGAATTCCATGGCCAGGTTGTGCGCCCGCTCCAGGGTGCGGTTGGCGACCAGGATACGGCCGATGCCGTGCTGGCTGAGGTGGCGGGCGGCCAGCTCGATGGTCTCGCCGGCACCGATGAGCAGGGCGGTCTGTTGCGAAAGGTCGGCGAAGATCTGCCGGGCCAGGCTGACGGCGGCGAAGGCGACGGAGACGGGGCTGTTGCCGATGGCCGTGTCGGTGCGGATCTGCTTGGCGACGGAGAAGGTATGCTGAAAGAGGCGGCAGAGGAGTTTCTTGACCGTGCCCGTATCCTGGGCGGTCTGGAATGCGCTCTTGACCTGGCCGAGGATCTGGGGCTCGCCCAGGACCATGGAGTCCAGGCCGCTCGCCACGCGCAGCAGCTGGGCTACTGCCTCTTCGTCATGTAGCCGGTAGAGCGATCCCTCGATGGCGGCCAGATCAAGGCCGTGATAACCGGCCAGCCAATCGCTCAATCCACCGTCGTCAGGGTTGCAGACGCAGTAGATCTCGGTGCGGTTGCAGGTGGAGAGGATGACGGCCTCGGAGACATCGTCACGGGAAACGAGGCTGATCAGCGCCTCGCAGATGATGTCGGGGCCAAAGGTGAGGCGCTCGCGGATCTCGACGGGAGCGGTCTTGTGATTGACACCGAGGGCGTGGATGCTCATCGGCTGGGGCCATTCAGGGAAGCAGTGGTCATGGCGGGATACTATACCCAAAATCCTCCCATAAAGAATGATCGCTCTTTTGATCGGTCCGGCATATTATGCAGCCGTAGCCCCGATTCGTCGCCGACGGGTGCCTTTCCAGAACACCCGTTTCCTCCGCGTCCTGCCTCCGCATGACCGAAGGCAGGCCAGATTCCGAACCTCGATGTTGCGACAACTCCTCATTCACTGCCTATTGCTGTTTCTGACCACAGCCTGCGCCCTGCCGTTCAGGGAGCTTGACCCCGAGCCCGAGCCGGTTCAGGGCAAGATCGCGGGCAATGGACCCTACCCGACGCCAGAGCCATTGCACCGGGAGCTGACATCGGAAATCATCTTCCAACTATTGGCGGGCGAGTTGGCTGCCCATCGCGGCAGGGGAAAGATCGCATTTGGCCACTATCGCAAGGCGGCGACCCTGTCCGGTGATCCCGGCGTGGCGGAGCGTACCGCCAAGATCGCGCTTTTTCTGAAAGATAAGCAGGGGGCGGAGGCGTCCGTCGCGCACTGGGTTCAGCGCGATCCGAACAACCTGGAGGCGCGCCAGTTCGCCGTTGCCGTGGCGCTCTATGTCAATAAATTCGAGCAGGCGAGGGGGCATCTCGCCGACTTGGTCAGGGTGGCCGATGCCAAGGGCGAGGACGGGTTCTTGCTCGCAGTGCGGGCACTTGGCAAGGCGGAGGACGCCAAGCAGTCACTGAATCTCATGCGTGGCCTGGTCAAGGTCCATCGCTCCCGGCCCGAGTCCTGGCATGCGCTGGCCCTCCTGGCGGCGGAGATCAAGGCCTTTTCCCAGGCCAAGAAGGCGATAGCCCGCGCCGTCGTTCTCAAGCCCGATTGGCGCGAGGCGCGGGTCCTGCAAAGCAAAATATTCTGGTTCGGGGGGCATCGGGATGAGGCCCTGGGGCTCATGGGCAAGCTGGTTGTGGAGGCCCCCGATGACAAGGATCTGCGCCAGACCTATGCGCGCTTCCTGGTGCAGGCCGAGAGGCACAAGGAGGCATTCGGGCAGTTTCAGGAACTCCTGAAGGAGTTCAAGGACCAGGAGCAGGGCCATGTGGCGGACGAGGTGCGCTACGCCCTGGGCATACTGGCCCTGCAACTGAAGCGACACGAGGAATCGGTGGCCTACTTCGAGGCGCTGCTGAACAGCCCTCAGCGTCGGAGCGAGGCCGCCTATTTCCTTGGACGCATCGCCGAGGAGAGAAAGGACGACCCGGGCGCCATCAAGTGGTACGAGTCAGTCACCGAGGGCGAATACGAGTTGGAGGCGAGTCTGCGCATCGCCGAGCGCCTCTCGGGCAGCGGCCGCCTGGCCGAGGCCCGCGCCAGGCTGACGGCCGGGCGCGGGCGCTGGCCCGAGCATGCCGTCCGGATCTATGTGCTGGAGACTGCCCTGCTCAAGGAGGCCAAGGCGGATGAGCAGGAGGTCTGGAAGCTGTTCGACGAGGCGCTCAAGGGCCATCCGAAGGATGCGGATCTGCTCTATTCCCGAGCGCTCTACGGGGTCAGCTGCGGCCGGGTGGATGTCCTTGAGCGGGATCTGCAAGCCGTCCTGAAGGATAATCCGAAACATGCCGACGCCTTGAACGCGCTGGGCTACACTTTGTCCGACATGACCGGCCGCCAGGAAGAGGCCATGGGCTACATCAGGCAGGCCCTGGAACTCAAGCCCGACAGTCCGGCGATCCTCGATAGCATGGGCTGGGTGCAATACCGGATCGGACGCCTGGATGAGGCCCTGGGTTATTTGCACAAGGCCAACGAAAAGTTGCATGATCCGGAGATTGCCTCTCACCTGGGGGAGGTGCTCTGGGTGTCAGGCAAGAAAGACGAGGCAAGGCAGGTCTGGAAAAAGGCCTGGGAAAAGTTCGCCGATAACGATATTTTGCAAAAAACCTTGGAACGGTTTGGGGTGGAATTCTGATGAACAACAGGCCTATGAGGATTATAGGGTATCTCCTGCTGCTGCCGGTCCTGGTGCAGTTGAGCGGATGCTTTTTCATTGACTGGTTCACCCTGCCGGCCAAGCCCAAGCCGGTCATCAAGACCACGGTCCCTAAGAGTTGGCGTATGGCTGGCCGCCTGGGGATGATCAACAAGGACGAGGGTTGGCATGGGAATCTCAACTGGGTCCAGAAGGAATCCAACTTCAACGTCAGCATCGCAGGACCTTTCGGCAGCAAGGCGGCCGAGTTCATCGGAGCCGGCGATTCCTTGCAATTACGATCCCCGATGGGCGAAATGATCGGCGGCGAGAAGCTGGCGGCATGGCAGGACAAGAACTTCGGCGGCCCCTTCCCGGTCAAGTCGCTGCCCTACTGGATACACGGCATGGCCAGCCCCGACATCAAGGGGGCAATCGTCAAGGGTAAGGGTGGCTCTGTGGACGAGATTGGCCAGGGCGGCTGGGTCATTCGCTATACCCGCTGGCGGGATTTCAAGGGTCAGACCATGCCCGGCAAGGTGGACCTCTCGAAGGGGGCCGTCCGGATGAAGCTCATTCTGGATGACTACAAGGTTCTTGAATGAACTGAAGGCATGGCCTGCCCCCGCCAAGCTCAACCTGATGTTGCGGGTGGTGGGCAGGCGCGGGGACGGCTACCACCTCCTGCAAACTGTCTTTCAATTTCTGGAATTCGGTGACAGTCTCCGTTTTCGTCCGAGGGAAGATGGCTGCATACAACGCCTCTCACTCTTGGATGGCGTGGCGGAAGAGGCGGACCTGACGGTCCGGGCCGCGCGCCTCTTGCAGCGGGAGGCTGGGTGCGGACAGGGTGTTGATATCGCGGTCGAGAAGCGTATCCCCCTGGGGGGCGGTCTCGGCGGCGGCAGTTCCGACGCGGCCACCGTTCTGGTGGCCTTGAACCTGCTCTGGGACCTGAAACTCACTGATGACGATTTGGCGGCGCTGGGTTTAAGGCTTGGCGCGGATGTGCCTGTCTTCGTACGTGGGCATGCTGCCTGGGCCGAGGGTGTGGGAGAGCGGCTAGAGCCCTTGATTCTTCCAGAGCCTTGGTTCCTGGTGCTTTTCCCTGGTTGCCATGTGGTGACGGCGGATGTGTTTCAGGCGCCGGAATTGACACGGGATGCCGCGCCCATCACAATAGCCGACTTTATTTCTGGCGAGGTATCCAACGCCTGTGAGCCTGTGGTTCGCAGGCGGCGTCCGGAGGTCGATCGGGCGCTGTGCTGGCTTTCGGGCTATGGCGCGGCCAGGTTGACCGGAACGGGTGGCTGCGTCTTCGCCGCCTTCGATGACCAGGCCGAGGCGGAGCGGGCGTACCAGGCGGCGATCAGGGAAGGCTATTTCGCCTTTGTTTCCCGGGGAGCGAATGTCTCGCCCCTGCGGAAGCTGTTGTGCTCGTAGACTCTCTTACAATTGGGGCGTGGCCAAGTGGTTAAGGCACCGGATTTTGATTCCGGCATTCGTAGGTTCGACTCCTACCGCCCCAGCCATCCTTCATCTACATAGAGAATACATTGTGGGCTTCCCCTCCTCCGGCATCATGGTCTTTTCCGGCAATTCCAATCCTGAATTGGCCGACGAGATCGTTGCCCGCCTCGACTTGCCACTGGGCAAGGCCGTCGTCGGCCAGTTCAGCGATGGTGAGGTCATGGTGGAGATTCAGGAGAACGTGCGCGGACGCGATGTGTTCGTGGTGCAGTCCACCTCGGCGCCGACCAACGATAACCTGATGGAGATGCTGGTGATGATCGACGCCCTGCGCTGGGCCTCGGCCGGCCGCGTCACCGCCGTCATTCCCTATTTCGGCTATGCCCGTCAGGACCGGCGCCCCCGCTCCGCAAGGGTCCCGATCACGGCGCGCATGGTGGCCAAGATGATCCACAGCGCCGGTGCGGATCGCGTCCTGACGGTCGATCTCCACGCAGATCAGATCCAGGGCTTTTTCGATATCCCTGTGGACAATGTCTACTCCTCGCCGGTCCTGCTGCACGATGCCTGGCGCCAAACCAGCGGCCAGCCGATGGTCATCTCACCTGATGTGGGTGGCGTGGTGCGCGCAAGGGCGCTGGCAAAACGCCTGGATGATGCCGATCTGGCCATCATCGACAAGCGGCGCCCGAAGGCCAACGAGGCCAAGGTAATGAACATCATCGGCGACGTGAGCGGGCGTAGCTGTGTGCTGGTGGACGATCTGGTCGATACCGCCGGCACCCTGTGCAAGGCGGCCAAGGCACTGAAGGAGCACGGCGCCCTGCGGGTAGTCGCCTACTGCACCCATGCGGTGCTCTCCGGGCCGGCCCTGGTCAACATCAAGGGATCGGTTCTGGATGAGTTGGTGGTGACCAACTCCATACGCCTCTCACCGGAGGCGCGGGCCTGCGAAAAGATCCGTCAGCTCAATATCGCCGACATGCTGGCCGAGACCATCCGCCGCATCAGCAACAACGAGTCGGTAAGCTCGTTGTTTGTGGATTGATCGTTTCTCGCGCAAAGACGCGAAGGCGCCAAGGAAGAAAGCCCCGTGGCTTGTAGGGTGGATAAGCAAAGCGCATCCACCACCGCCTCGGCGGATGCGCTTCGCTTATCCGCCCTACGAAACTCCGGGCGGAAGGCCGTAGGCAGCATTCGCGCCGCAATTTTGGTTCCATCCAGACCCTGGTCGCGGGGTCTGGGTGGTTTTTTCGTCTCTGCAACTATTTAGGAGTTACACATGGAGACTTTTATCGTCAATGCACAGTCCCGTTCCGACATGGGTAAGGGTGCGAGCCGCCGCCTGCGTCGTACCGGCGTCGTTCCCGGTATCGTTTACGGTGCCGGTAGCGAGCCTGCCATGATAGCCCTGGTTCACACCGAGCTTGAAAAACATCTGGAGCACGAGGCCTTCTATTCCCACATCCTGACCCTCAGCCTGGATGGCAAGGAGGAGAAGGTGGTTCTAAAGGATCTGCAACGTCATCCCTCCCGCCCCTTCGTGCAGCATGTGGATTTCATGCGTGTCTCCACCGATGGAGCGATCCACATGTCCGTGCCACTGCACTTCACCAATGAGCCCATCTCCCCAGGCGTGAAGCATGGCGGCACCGCCACCTACTACCTGACCAGCGTCGAGGTGGAATGTAAGCCCGCCGACCTGCCCGAGTATCTTGAAGTGGATCTGGCCGATCTGGATCTGGGCCATACCGTTCATCTCACCGAGATCAAGCTGCCGGAAGGCGTTAGCTTCCCCGCCCTGGCCAAGGGCGCCCAGCACAACTACGCAGTGGTTGCCATCCTGGGTGGCCGTAACGTCAAGTAAGGGGGACAGCCCCAGCAAGCCCGCAATGGCTCGTCCCTTGCGGGCTTTTTTATGGAAGGCGAGATCATGAGCACGTAGGTCGGGCTTTAGCCCGACGTTGATCGTTCCCACGCTCCGGCGTGGGAATGCATACCTGGACGCTCCAGCGTCCCGAATAGGCACATACTGCTGGCATACAGGACCCCGCGACGCTGGGGCGTCGCTGGCGGCATTCCCATGCCGGAGCGTGGGAACGATCGATCTATTCAGCCCCCCCCTCCCTCCAGGAGGGGGTTGGGGGGAGGGGGCAATTTCCGAATTGAGCTGAATAGTTAGTGCGATCTTTGCATCCTTTGCGGTTGAATGGAGGTTGTTTATGGAGCGCGAGATCATGAGCGAGGTTATTCAGTTGATCGTTGGCCTTGGCAATCCGGGGCAGAAATACGAGGCCACCCGGCATAACGCCGGCTTTTGGTTCGTTGATCAAGTGGCCCGTGCCTATCATGGCGCCTTTCGCTTGGAAGGGCGCTTCCAGGGCGATGTCTGCAAGGTCCTGATTGGCGGCGGCGAGTGCTGGCTGCTGAAGCCCATGACCTACATGAACCACAGCGGCCGCTCCGTCTCGGCTTTGGCGAATTACTACAAGATCAAGCTGGAAAATATCCTCGTTGCCCACGATGAGCTGGACATTCCGGTCGGCGCCGTGCGCCTGAAAAAGGGAGGCGGCCACGGTGGGCACAACGGCCTGCGCGACATCATCGCGGCCCTGGGCGGCAATCAATTCTGGCGATTGAGGATTGGGATCGATCATCCGGGAAACCGGGATCAGGTGATCGATTATGTGCTGGACAAGCCGTCGAAGGGGGATCTGTCCCGTATCGGTCAGGGAGTCGAGGAGGGACTCGGTTGTCTGGATCGGATCTGTGGGGGAGAGCAGCAGGCGGTGATGAATCGGCTGCACAGGGAGTAGTCCGGGTCTCGGCAAAGAAAAACCGCCCGAAGGCGGTTTTTCAGTTCCTGGGTCAGGGCTGATGCTAGTCGAGCTTCCAGGTGTAGGTGACACCTACGGAGTTTTGGTTCATGGTGATCTTGTCAGCATCATCACCACCGCCATTGGCAACATTATCACCAGAAACGCTGTTCTCGAAGGCGTGCATGTAGAAGCCGGTCACTTCATTTCCGCTGTCGAGGGTGTAGGTGAAACCGATGGTTGCGTGATCTTCGATAACCGCAGGGGCAATAAGGTTGAAGTCGGTGTCATTGGCTCCGATGGGCTGATTGCCATGGCTATATCCTGCGCGTAATACCAGATCTTCGCTCGCCTTGTATTCAAGGCCCAGCTTAAAGATGGTCATGTCCTCCCATCCAAAGCCCTTACCGTTATCGTTACCAAGTTCGGTTCCATCTGCAGGAACGCCACTATTGGCATTTGCGATGGATTTTACATCACTGTAGAAGATGTGCTGTACATCAAAAGCCACAGCCAGTTCAGGGGATGCTTGGAATGCAAGGCCAAGGTTGATGCTGGCAGGAATATCGAAATCACCCTGTTCAGCAAACAGCTCCTTGTACTTATCAAATTTCTGCATATAGGTGCGGCTCGTGTAGGCTGCGCCTACGGTCAGGCGTTCACTCACCTCCCCAGTCCAGCCAACTTTTGCGCCAATTCCGTATGAATCATCGTATCCAAGATCGGTCAGATTATTTGTTGTGCCGCTATTAGTGTACCCTGAGAAGTCAGACAGGCCATAAGACTTGAAGCGCTGATAGGCAATATTCAGGGCAACGCCAATGCTGTTGTCATCATTGATTTCCCAGGCTACGGTGGGAGCGATGATCAATTGCATCATATCGACGCCGGTCTTTTGTCCAGTGCAGCTAGTTGGTGGAGGTAGGCCAACTCTTGAGGAATAGATCCCGCAGTTGTACTCCGTATTCATGCCGCCATTGCCGTACATCAAAAAGGCTGCGGTCACGTCATCATTGAGTTTCTTGCTGTATCCAAAGTCGGGGATGGCGAATAGGTCTGTTTCGTTTCCATTGAAATTTCCGTTGAGAGTATTGTAAGCAGTAACATCCGCTTCTCTGTCCGGACTGAACAGTTCGAGACCCAAGTCGACCCGGTCACCAACCTCTGTGATGGATGCCGGATTGGTAGCGCCCACCAGCACCTCCTTGGACATGACGGACCCGGCACCGGCCATGCCCTTGGATTTGCCGCCGTAGCCATGAGAGAAGTAGCCATTGGTTGCGAATGCGGGCGCTGCGGCCAGGGCGGTGGCAATGGCCGCTACTAGAATGCGTGTCTTCATAGATGTTCTCCAAATGCACAGCCCTGTGCGCTAACGTGAATTACGACGAGATTGTCTGAAACTTTTTTGTGTGTCGATTGTCATGGATGCAGTTGATGGATGTCAATCGAATTGCGTGGCAGTCCTATCAAAGTTCATGGCATCAGGTATCAGGTAAATTTTCCCTATAATCAGAATATTAGCTATAGCTAATGCTCACGGCGATGCCTTAGGCGCAGTTTACGGGGCGCCCAATGGCGTAGTAGGTAATGCCTTCCTTGGTGAGTTGTGCAGGCTCAAACATATTGCGGCCATCGAAGACGACAGGCTGGTTCAGGCTGGACTTGATGCGATGAAGGTCGGGGCTTCTGAATTCCTGCCACTCGGTGACGATGATCAGGGCATCGCTCCCCTTCAATGCATCCTCCGCCGATTCGCACAGGCATAGGTCGGTGCGGTCGCCGTAGATACGGTGGGTCTCGTGCATGGCAACGGGGTCGTAGGCCTTGACCTTGGCTCCCGCCTCCCATAAGGCCTCCAGCAGGACCCGGCTGGAGGCCTCGCGCATGTCGTCGGTATTGGGTTTGAACGCCAGGCCCCAGACGGCGAAGGTGCGGCCGGTGAGGTCGCCGAAGTGGTCTTTGACCTTATTGAACAGCACCTGCTTCTGGCCGTGGTTGACGGCCTCGACGGCATCCAGGAGTTCCGGCGTGACTTTGTTCTGTTTGGCGGTCTGGGCCAGGGCCTTCACATCCTTGGGGAAGCAGGAGCCGCCGTAGCCGCAGCCGGGATAAATGAAATGGTAACCAATGCGGGGATCGGAGCCGATGCCCAGGCGTACCTGCTCGATATCGGCGCCGACGGCCTCGGCGATCCGGGAGAGCTCGTTCATGAAGCTGATCTTGGTGGCCAGCATGGCGTTGGCGGCGTACTTGGTCAGCTCGGCTGAGCGGATGTCCATGGCCACCAGGCGGTCGTGGTTGCGGTTGAAGGGGGTGTAGAGGGCGCGCAGCAGTTCGGTGGTGCGCGGATTGTCGGTGCCGATGACGATGCGGTCGGGCCGCATGAAGTCGTCGAGGGCGGCGCCTTCCTTCAGAAACTCGGGATTGGAGACAACGTCGAATTCCAGGTTGGCGCCGCGATCGTCCAGAACCGCTTGCGCGGCGGCCTTGACCTTATCGGCGGTGCCCACGGGCACGGTGGACTTGTCCACGATGATCCTGTACTCGTTCATGTGCTCGGCAATGCTGCGGGCGACGGCGAGGACGTATTGCAGATCGGCGGAGCCGTCCTCATCGGGCGGGGTGCCTACGGCGATGAACTGGAACAGTCCGTGCTCGACGCCCTGCTTGGCATCCGTGGTGAAGGAGAGGCGCCCGTTTTTGCGGTTGCGGTGCACCATCTCTTCCAGACCGGGCTCATATATAGGAATGCCCCCCTTGTTGAGAAGGTCGATCTTTGCGGGATCAATATCGACGCACATGACATTGTTGCCGACCTCCGCGAGACAGGCCCCGGTTACCAGGCCGACATAGCCGCTTCCGAAAATGGTGACGTTCATCGCTGTTTTATTCCTGAAATCAATGGACATAATCATCAAGGCGCCGAATTGTGACACATTTTCGCTGCCTGTATTCGATCTCCGGAGGGGTTTTCTCCGATGTTTTATTGAATCCGAGGTTGACAGAGGTGCCTCGGGTGTCGAGAATGTCGGTCCTTCTTGGAGGGGTTCCCGAGCGGCCAAAGGGAACAGACTGTAAATCTGTCGGCTCTGCCTTCGGAGGTTCGAATCCTCCCCCCTCCACCAATAGTCGTACTTCCTCAGGCACTGCATGGGGGGAGGATGAGAACCGATAAGAGGTTCGACAAAATCGCCGGAGCGATTTTGAGCGCCGCAAAGCGGCGACCCGGAGGGCGGAGGGCAGGAAGCCCGGAGTAATCCTCCCCCCTCCACCAATATCGAATGAGTGCAGTTTGAGGGATTGCGGGAATCCCAGTCAGCGCGGGTGTAGTTCAATGGTAGAACTTCAGCCTTCCAAGCTGAATACGTGGGTTCGATTCCCATCACCCGCTCCAATATGTAAAGTTTCGCCCAGATAGCTCAGTTGGTAGAGCACACCCTTGGTAAGGGTGAGGTCGGCAGTTCGAATCTGCTTCTGGGCTCCAGTTCGGGATTGATGTGCGCAGGCGCGCTTTTTTGGTTTTTGAGTGTTACAGCTATCTTCCGGGAGATAAGGTATGTCCAAAGAAAAATTTGCACGCACGAAGCCGCACGTCAATGTGGGGACCATTGGTCACGTTGACCATGGAAAGACCACGCTGACGGCCGCGATCACCACCCACCAGTGCAAGAAGTTTGGTGGTGAGGCACGCGCCTACGATCAGATCGACAACGCCCCCGAAGAGCGC
>JAHJDE010000061.1 GCA_018812525.1 Gammaproteobacteria bacterium | reverse complement strand
ATCCCAGATTGCGCAGGATTTTCGTTCCCCTGCAAGGCGCCACAGGCGGCGCATAGTCGAACTATGTAACGCCTGGGGCAACGCCGCAGGGGGGCGAAAAGACAAGCAAGATGGGATATTAATTGACAGAAATCGCCTTAAACCCAATACCGTTAAGTGTTGGTCCCTTGTCCCCGTACATTTGGCGCGTGCCAACACCCTTTGTGAAACAATGGGTTGCAATGCCATCAACACCTAACGCAGACATAGCCTTGTTTTTATTGAGTCGCCGAGGCGACTCTTCCTATAATATAAGGCGAATCTTATATTCAACAGAAGGAACCATCCTATGCCAACTTACGACTACCGCTGCGAGGCCAACGGCCGCGTCCTTGAGGTCAACCACCGCATGAGCGAAGAGGTTCGCACCTGGGGTGAGCTGTGCGAGATGGCTGGCGTCGCACCGGGCGACACCCCCACCGATGCCCCCGTGACCCGCATGGCTACCGGCGGCAACCTCATCACCGGCTCGTCCAAGGGTGTCATTCCGTCCATGCCCCCCTGTGCTGGCGGAGGCTGCTCCGGCGGCATGTGCGGAATGGGGTGATGCAGGAAAGGTGTGAGAGGCTCAAGCCTCACCCATGATATTCAGGGGACAGTGATTAGGTTTACTGTCCCCGCAATCCCCCGTTCTAAGCGCTAGATTTCGCCAAGCTGAGGTATCTTACAAATCAGGATGGATGAAGTGCTCCCAGGGCAAATCTGTTCCTGATTAGCAAGATACTTCAGCCTAAGCCCAATCACCCTTCGACAAGGCTCTCCTGAGCGAAGACGAAGGGCTCAGGGCGAACGGGCTTAGGCAGCATAGCCCTCTGATTTTCCATTCGTGGCGAGCCCTTCGACTTTACTTTGGAGGGCCATGTTGAACCCTGGATGGAAAATCCTGCTGAAATATCTTGCTAATCAGGAATCTGTTTGGGTAAGAAACAGGTTCAGGTGCGGCCCGGTACCGGCCTAAAGATCGAGGTTTTCAGATCGAATCTGCTCGAACGCCTCGCCCGTTTACCCTTTTCCACCCGTTGCGTCGACTTCACCTCATTTCGGCTAGGCTGATCGGCGATCTTCTTCACCACCGGAATTTTCACCACTGTACCGCGCGGCAGGGTTCCTTCGATCTCCAGATCGGGGTTGTACTGGCGCAGCAGCCAGAGCGGGAGATTGTAGCGCTTGATGGCCAACCACCAGAGGCTGTCCCCGTCACCGATGCGATGCTCGCGGGTGGTGGTGATACGGTAGCGGTCGAAAAAGCTGGATTGCAAGGACTCATGGAAGGCTAGGCGCCTTTCCTCGAAGATCTTCCTGCTCACCCTGCCTAACGCCAAATGCATACGATGGCCGATCTTCAATGAGAACCCGCGTCCGTTTGCCTTCTTCAGGCGGGCGACCGAAACCTCCAACCAGGTGGCATAGTGTCCCAGGGTCTCGGGGGGCTGGATCACGATGGTGCCATCGGCGGCCACCCGATAATCTGATGGATCGGCCGACATCTGTCGATCCTCCTCAGACCGCACCTCCCCATCCCCTTCCGGCGCCTTCTGCCCGGTGGCAGCGGTTTCCTGGCCGGCAGCCTCGGCCGTTTTCCCTTCGGCGATGAGGATCTTGGCAGGGGCTGGTGTGTTCGGCGGCTGAGCCGCTTGGCCGCTGACCAATGTGTTTGGCTCGGTAGGACTGGGGGTGCCCGGCTCGGCACCGGCCTCCGCCGTTTCAGCTTGAGCGGGCAGATCCTCGACCGCCATCTCTGGCGAGTCCGGCGCCGGCTCCGATGGGGCCTCAGATCCATCGGCCGCCGGGTTTACGCCTGCCCCATCGCCTTGCCCCATCTCGGCCTGGGCCACTTGGGTCGGGACCGGGGTCTCGACTGCTTTCTGCGCCTCGATTGTCGCAGGCACCGGAACCGCCCCCACCTGGCCCGAATCCCTCGCGGCATCAGGCTCGGCCTGGGGGGATTTGATCTCATCCGCCACAGGGGGGCCTTCAGCCGCTGCCACTTGCGCCAGGGCGACCGGCGTCGCTACCCTCTTGCCGGGCAGTTTCAGGGTTTGGCCCGCTCGTATGCGGCTCTTCTTCCCGAGCTGGTTCAGCGCCATCAGCTCGGCGGTGCCGACCCCATATTTCTCGGCAATGGTCGAGAGTGTGTCGCCAGGTTTGATCTTGTGGAAGAGGTCAGGCTTCTGCTGGTCAAAGCCGAATTGTTTCTCGGCCAGCCGCAGCTTCTCGCTCACCCCGGCCATTTCGTACGCCGGCGGGAGAACGACAGAGTAGCCCTTGGGGACGTATTTGCTGCCGCTCCAGACCGGGGACTGCAAGACGGGATTAAGTTTTTGCAGCTCCTCCTTCTCCAGACCCAGTGCCTGGGCCAGGGAATCCACCGGCAGGAAGGCATTCAACTCAAGCTGGGCCGGCTCGGCGGGCTGGCGTGGATGCAGACTCCGGAAATACCGCCCGGGGTGGTCGGACACCTCCAGGGCTGCCAGGAAGGAGGCATAGAAGTTGCGGGAGGCGAAGCCCAGGCCCTTCTTGCCCTTGGAACGCGCCACTATTTCGCCGATGTCCTTTGTGGAAAACCGCTTCGTCAAGCCGTACACCCCGCCAAGCCCGTGGTTGTAGGCGGTCAGGGCCAGGGGCCAGCTATCCAGGATCGAATGGTTGTATTGCAGCAGTTGGGCAGCCCCTTCGCTGGCCTTGAAGGGGTCGAAGCGCTCGTCCAGCACCTCGTCGATGCGCATGAAGCGGCGGCCGGTGCCTGGCATGAACTGCCAGAGGCCAGCGGCGCCGGCATGGGAAGTGACGCGCGGATGGAAAGAAGACTCCACATGGGGAAGGGCCGCCAGCTCTCTGGGCAAGCCGCGATCATCCAGGGTCTTCAGAATGTAGGGCCGCCAGGCTGCGGAGCGGTTCAGCCCCACAAGAAAGCGGTTCGACTGCCCGCGCTGGAACCGGACCCGTTCAGCGGCCGCCTTGAGGGCGCCGGAGTCCTCACCCCAGATAAGGAGCGCCCGCTGTTCGTCGCAGTTCAGATCCTGGCGCTTGCCCTTCGCCAGTTCCCACAGCAGGTGGCGGTAATAGGCGATGTTGCGCTCGATGGTCTTTTCGGGCATGGGGTCGAAGCTGAGGTCCAGCATGGAATAGACGACGTCCATGCGCTGGTTGTCGTGGATCAGGCCGCCCCTTGTATCCACGTCGCTGTAGATGCGGGTCCAGAAGGCGACTGCCGGTCCCAGGCTGACCGGCAGCGGGAAGAGTTTATCGTCGCGCTCCGGGGCCTTGAAGATCTCCTCGGGAGAGATTTGTGCCTCGATCGGGGCAACCTCTATCGGGGCGGCCTCGACCTTATCGGCTTCAGCCGACAGCTCCTCGGGGTCGGGTATCTCGGCGGCGGGCGCCTCGGTGACCAATTTTCCCTCGGTCCCAAGGTATGTAGCCTGCGGTGCCTCGACAGGCTTGGCCTTGGGCGCGGGGACATCAACCACCCTGGGATCGGTCAAAAGCCTCTCGACGGCAGGCATCGCAATCAGGATCGCGCCGCCCGTCAGTACCACCACAATGAGCAGGAATAGCGCCCGCATATTCGTCCCTTCTGCCTGTCTGGAAAAAACGCCACGCCGAACGAGGCCGCAACCATTCATCGCTTTCACTCCGTCAATTGTTGTCCATAAACCCCAGGACAACAAGGACCAAGCTGCGGGGTGAGGTTTCAGGGCACGCCAGCTCCTGACGATTTCCCTCGACCGTACTATTATTTCCCTGACATCAACGGGAGGGTATCAGCCATGTCCATCTCAGCCCTTACCTGGCGGCGCATCACCCTTGCCGCCATCTTCCTGCCGCTGCTCCTTTGGCTCCTGTTGCAGTGGGTGCCCCAGGAACGGCATCTGACCCTGCTCCATTTCAACGATTTTCACGGTCAGCTCGCCCCCTATCCGGAGGACAACCCTAAGGCGTCAGCCGGCGGCATCGCACGCCTGGCCGGGACGGTCGAGGCCATCCGCAAGGAAGACCCCCGGCGGACCCTGGTCCTCCTCTTCGGCGGCGATCTGTTGCAAGGGACCATGCTGTCGAGCCTGCACCACGGCCATCCCGACCTGGCCATGCTCAACGCCCTGGGGCTGGATGCCGCGGTCATGGGCAACCACGAGCTGGATTACGGTCAGGAGAATTTCATCGCCCTGTTGAAGGAGGCCAGATTCCCCTGGCTGGCGGCCAATGCCGCGATTCCGGGCACCCAGGGCCTGCTCCGGCCAAGCGCCATCGTCGAGGGCAAGGATGGACTGCGCATCGGCATCCTCGGCCTGACAACATCCGAACTGGTGACCACCACCCACCCGCGCAACAGCAAGGGCGTCACCCTGATCGATCCCCTGACGGCCGCGCGGGGGCAACTCACCGCGCTCGAAGCCAAGACCCAGGTACAGATCCTCCTCTCCCACCTGGGTTTTGCCGAGGACCGCCGCATGGCCAGGGAGCTCCAGGGGATCGACCTGATCGTCGGCGGCCACAACCACTTCGCCTTCGAACAACCCAAGCGGGAAGGCGAGGTCATGATCCTTCAGGCCGGCGAACGGGGCCGCTGGCTGGGGCGTCTGGACATCAAGATCAAAGGGGACCGCCTGGAGCTGGAGTCCTACCGGCTCATCCCCATCAACGCCGATTCCCCCGCCGATCCTGTCATGGCGGGGCAGGTGGAGGCGATGAGCAAGGAGGTCTCGAAGGAGATGGACCGGGTGGTCGGCCGGGCCCTGGTGCCCCTGGACGGCCGGCGGGAATCGGTGCGGCGCAAGGAATCGAACCTTGGCAATTTCTGCGCCGATGCAGCCCGCAAGCTGACCCAGGTCGATGTGGTCTTGTTCAATGGCGGCACCTTCCGTGACTCCATCGGGGCCGGAGCCGTCACCCTCGGCAAGATCCACCGTGTCTTTCCCTTCGGCAACGAGCTGGTCACCGGGACCCTCCCCGGCAGCGAACTGCAAGCGGCGCTCGACCAGAGCGCCGCCCTCGATCCGGAGGACAACCCCGGCGGATTCCTTCAGGTCTCCGGCCTGCGCTTCGTCATCGCGGGCGGGCGGGCCGTCGATGTCAAGGTGGGAGATAAACCCCTCGACCCCTCGGCTCAGTACCGCATCGCCACCTCCGACTTCCTGGCCGAGGGCGGCGACGGCTACTCCCGTTTCGCCCAGGCCCTGCAACAAAAGATCAGCACCGGAAACCGCCTCCTGGACATGGTCGTCACCGCCTTCGAAGAGAATCCGGGCGGGATCGGGACGGCGGTGGACGGGCGGATAGAGCGACGTTGAGCCGCTGTTTTAGGCGATTGCCGGAAATGAATATCCCGGATTGCGCCGGATTTTCGTCCCCCTGCAAGGCGCCACAGGCGGCGCATAGTCGAACTATGTAACGCCTGTGGCAACACCGCAGGGGGGCGAAAAGACAAGCAAGATGGGATATTCATTGACAGAAATCGCCTTATATCCCCCGGTGATTGCGAGCCGGAAAGCCCTTGATTGTGTGGATCACATGATCCATCTTTCCATGTCAGTTGAAGAGCCGAGGATAATTTAATGGCACTCGTTGGTCCGGAGAAAATCGCATCGGTGCTGGATATCACCCCCCCTCCCCATTCATTTGCCGAACTGGATGACTTGGTTTCCCAGGGTCTGCCAAAGAGTGCGCTGGAGGCCGGTGTCGAGCACGTTTGCATGGATAGGGATGGACGGAAACAGTTATTGCACCGTCTCGTCCCTGAAGCGACGTTCAAACGGCGTCGTAACCGGCTAACGGCGGCGGAATCAGCGCGCGCGGAACGCTTGGCCAGGATTTTTGCAACTGCGCAATATGTCTGGGGCTCGGACGAGGATGCCAGAACGTTCCTGCATGCGCCCCATTCCCTGCTGCAAGGGCTAACACCGCTCGATGTCTCACTAACCGAGATAGGCGCCCGCCGGGTCGAGGAACTCCTTTGGAGGCTGTATCACGGAATTGCCGCCTGATGCGGATATTCCGTATCGCGGACGAACGCCACCCTATCTGGGACGGCTCCGGTGCGGCGCTCGGCGGCGGCCGGTGGAACAGCCCCGGCAGGCCTGTTATCTATGGCTCTCTGAGCTATTCCTGTGCTCTGCTGGAAATATTGGCACACGCAGGTATTGGCCGTATCCCTGCCACACAGAGTTTTGTCATCGCCGATGTTCCGGAGGATGTGTCTGCCGAACGCCATGGAGCGGACAGACTTCCTTCCGGATGGGACGGGGCGGACAGCGCATCCGCCAGGGCTTTTGGCGACCAATGGCTCGACGAGGCCAGAAGCGCAATCTTGATCGTGCCCTCGGTTGTCGCCAGGCTGGATTGGAACGCCTTGGTGAATCCCCTCCATCCCGATTCAGTCCGGCTAGTTATACGTTCCCCGGAGAAAGTGATCTGGGACAGAAGGCTATTTGAGGGTTTGTCTTCATGACACTCCCAACTCCGTGGATTTCTATGGCAAAGACATGGGGCGGGACAGTGGCCTGTCCGCATGAACAAGATATCTGCCCGGATACGCTGTATTTGGATTCAGAGAGAAAGGCCGAACAAGGCACTCCGAGCAGCCGCAATTTCAGGCGAACTGGGATAGCCGGATCAGCCGGTCGAAATAAGGGGAGAGGGCAACCTCCATCTCAGCCTCCAATCCCACAACCCGTTGACGGAAAAGACCCAGATCAGCCGGCAGTTTCTGCCTGCCGGCGAAAAGGATGTGGTTCTCGTCCCGGATCGGGCAGAGCAGGATCTCGGGGAAGAGGCCGCCCATCCAGCGGAACAGGGGCTCGTCTCCGTCGGCGGGGCCATCGTAGTTCGCCACCAGCCAACCCCTACCGTCCAGCACCCGGTGGCACTCCCCCATGAACCCCTGCTGCCTTTGCAGGGGCGCCACGCAATTGGCGTGAAACATATCGGCGAAGATGAGGTCCCGGCTGGTGTCCGGGGTCTTTGCCAGGGCCTCCCCCGCGTCCGCTAGGGTCAGCCGCACCTGGGGCGAATCGGGCAGGCCGAAGAATTCCCCGGCGATCTCATGAATCCTGGCCCGCAGCTCGATGCTCTCTATCTCGCAGCGGGGCCGGAGGTAATGCAGGGCGCGCAGAAGACAGCCGCCGCCCAGGCCCAGTTGAAGCGCGCGGCGGGGTTCGTGGAAGGCTAGGACCATCATCATGGCCTGGGCATGCTCGTGGACCAGGCGATGGGGACGCCCCAGGTCCATGCGGCTCTGTTCGTGCGTGTAATCGAAGGTCAGGACCCGTTGCCCCCCCTCGTCCAGGACAAAGATGTCGCCCAACCCGTCACAGGCGTAGTGAACGAGCCGCCCACCGACATGCTCCTCCATGCGGGGGACCGCCCCGGCTACTTGCGGAAGACCCAGTGGCGCCCATCCTTGCCGTCCAGGGGATGGAGGGCGAAGCGCTTGTCGGCCCGCTGACCTGATTGCAGCAGGGAGAAGATGTCCTCCATGATCCGGGGGTCCTCGGTGAAATAGTTATGGCCCAGAAAACCGCCGGTGGCGATGGAGGCGTCGATGGTCTCGACGCCGGGCACAACGACGAGCCCTTCGCCGGAATCGCCGGCGCGGGCATAGCCGTGAAATGCCTTGGAAGCCATGAGGGCATTGTCCCCGGAGGAGGCATAGAGGGTGACGTGGATGTTGGTGCGTGCAAGGCGCGGGGCCACGTCGCGGCGGAAGACATCGGAGTCGATGTCCGGGGCGACCAGGACGATCTCGCGGAAGCGGATGAGATCGCCCGACGGGCGGTCGGAGGCCAGGGTGGTCATGCCGCGGGCGATGAGGCGCGTGCCCATGCTGTGGCCGACCACGTAGATATCCTTGGCCGGGGTGCGGTCGATGATGCCGTTGAGCAGTTCCAGGAACTGGGACTGGGCCCACTCCACGTTGGTCTCGTCCACCGTGTAGCCGGTGAGGCTGCCCTGGGAGGGCCAACTGAAGAGCACCACCGGGCTGAATTTGAGATCGTTGGCGAACTGTCCCAGGGAGCGGGCGGCCTCGACGAACTTGGTGTTGTAGCCGTGCACGAAGATCATGACCTTGCCGCCCGGTGACTGGGCGATGGCCTTGTTCAGATAGTAGTAGAAGGCATCCCGGCTGTAGGGGGTCTTGCGCTGGGCCGTGATGTGCTCGTGGTCGTTGGGATACCATTCGAACCGGAGCAGGGTCGGCTCCTCGTGGCGCCCCACCCGATGCCGGGCGGGGATGCCCACATCGACCATGCCGTAGCTGAGATCGGCGCGCTCGGCGCCGAAAAAGGCATTCCGCTCCTGGCTCGGCTGGCGTCCGGTGGCGTAGAAGACATTGACCAGGCTCGGCGGGGGCGCAGTCTCCGCGCTGCCCGAGGTGGGGCCGGCCAGGGTGGCGCAGCCGGAAAGGATGGCAAGGGTGGCGGCAAGGAAGAAAGGGGTCAATGGCTGCATGGGGATTCGCATTGTTCTGCTCAGTCGATAAAACTTTTGGGGTTGGACAGGGCGCGGGGACGGGAGTTTCAGTAAGCCGGCTCGCCAATCCGGTTTCCGGCTGGGCGATAGTGGCAGACCCAGACCTGGGACTTGTCGGGACAGAGGGCCAAGGCGCACCCCAGTTCGGTGGTGGCCCGCCAGATGATCTGGGTGTAATGACCGCAGCGCCTGCCGGACCGGCATCCGTTGCGGGCCGGATTATAATCCACTTTCTCCGCGCCCCAGGCATCGGTCACCCGCGAGGGCGTAACCTCCTTGACCTCCCTACGCCCATCGGACCAGCGCACCGCACTGGCCCAGAAGAGATTCTCCCCCCGATCCGTCCTTTCGCTGTGGCGCATCCCGCAGCCATTGTTGACGCGCAACCGGTCGGCCCAGGACTGGGCCGTCTGGGCCAGATCCTCGGACCAGCCCAGATCAGCAACATTCACCTGGGCCCGCCAGCGGTTATGGACCTCGACCATCTCCCGCTGCTGTTCCGGGATCAATCCGGCGGCCGCGAGGGGGGCCATGGCGAGCAGGATCAGCGAGCCGGCCACTGCCATGCGGCCCCCTCTCAGCCTGACGGCCGGCCGATATTCTCTAGCCTGATTCATCCTAAATTCCTCGTTTAACCGCAAAGAGCGCAAAGGAACGCCAGGAATAGTAGGGGCGGGTTTAAAACCCGCCCGTACAAAACCGCGTATAGCCGTTCACCCGGAAGGTGAATGCATCGACAGAGATACTCCAGTGATTTCCTTCGCGTTCTTCGCGTCCTACGCGGTTGAAAGGAGGTCTTTTTGTTCATGCCTTGCGCAGCAGATCCACCCGCGAGGGCTTTTTAAAGCAGGCGCCCTCTGGGGTCATGTGGGCCATAAACGCCGTTTGAATCCTGCCGTGGAGTTCGGGACCGATCTCGTGCCGGGTGTGAGTCACTTTCAGCATGCGGTCCTCGAACTCCTCCCAGGTCATGTAGCAACCGGGCGACTCGAAGAAGAGTTCTGACTCAAACTCGAAACCGCGCCCTTCCACTGCCCGGCGGACGGCAGCGAAGGCCGCTTCCCGCACCCGCTGCTCGTCGTTGAAGAGCCGCAGTATCTCGTTGAAGGCCCCGGCATAAACCGGTTCGGAGATATAGGCCAGCCCGCCGGGCTTGAGGACCCGGTGGATCTCGGCGAAGCCCCGGTCCATGAGCCCCGCCGGGACATGGTGCAGGGACTTGAGCATCAGGACCAGATCCACCGAACCCTCCGGCAGGTCGATGGCCTCCATGCCGCCGTACCGGAACTCCACTTGGGGCAGGTCGGCGATGGCCAGGTTTTTTTCGTGCTGAATCCGGTCGACCTCGGTCGCCACGATCCGTGCCACCTGGAAGTCTTCCGCCAGCCGCCGGGTCATCCAGGCACGGCCGCAGCCCAATTCCAGCGCTGTCGCACCCTTCAGGGGCAGCACCCGCCCCATGACCTCCAGCTCCGTCGCCTCGAAATAGGCGTTGGGGTCGTGAATGCGGGGTTCGATTACATCGTTCATCCAAAATTCCTCATTTAACCGCAAAGAACGCAAAGAATATCGTAGGGGCGGGTTTAAAACCCGCCCGTACAAAACCGCGTATGGCCGTTCACCCGGAAGGTGAATGTCTCGACGGATAATCCAGTAATTTCCTTCGCGTTCTTCGCGGCCTTTGCGGTTAAAAGGGGGTTTTTAGGTTAATTCTTTGTGTCTTTGCGCGAGAAATACCGGGATTCAGTCCCATCAACTCCGTCCCCCCAATTGCGATACCGGGGTCACCCGCAGGACCTCGTCCATGCTGGTGAGGCCCGCCATGATCTTGCGCACCCCGCTGATGCGCAGGGGCTCCATCCCCTGTTTGAGCCCCTGCTTGCGGATCTGTTCCATGTTGCTCTCCGGGCCGACCAGGTTACGCACCTCCTGGGTCATGCGCAGGATCTCGTAGATCCCCATGCGCCCAAGATAGCCCGTCTCACGGCACTTTTCGCAGCCGACCGGCCCCATGATCCGTTCCGGCGAGGGCAGTTTCCAGGGATAGGTCAGCCCCTTCCATGCCTGTTCGTCCACCTCCGCGACCGGTGCCTTGCAGTGGGGGCAGAGGGTCCGTATCAGGCGCTGGGCCACCACGCCGAGCAGAGTGGCGCTGATCAGATAATGGGGCACGCCGATATCCTGCAAGCGGGTCAGGGCGGAGGAAGCGTCGTTGGTGTGCAGGGTGGAGAGGACCAAATGGCCGGTCAGGGCCGCCTGGATGGCCATCTCGGCGGTCTCCAGGTCGCGGATCTCGCCCACCATGATGATGTCCGGGTCCTGGCGCATCAGGGTGCGGACCCCGGTGGCGAAGTCGAGGCCGATACCCTGGTTGACCTGCATCTGATTGAAAGAGTCTTCCACCATTTCGATGGGGTCCTCAATGGTGCAGAGATTGATCTCGGGATGCGCCAGGGCCTTCAGGGTGGAATAGAGGGTGGTGGTCTTGCCCGAGCCGGTCGGTCCAGTCACCAGGACGATGCCGTGGGTCTGGGCGGTCATCTCCGACCAGTGCTGGGCATCGCCCTTGCTGAAGCCCAGTTCAGAGAGGCTGCGCACCAGGACCTGGGGGTCGAAGATGCGCATGACCAGCTTCTCGCCGAAGGCAGTGGGCATGGTGGAGAGACGCAGCTCCACCTCCTGGCCGGAGGGGGTCTTGGTCTTGACGCGGCCGTCCTGGGGGCGGCGCTTCTCCACGATGTCCATGCGCCCCAGGGTCTTGATGCGGCTGGTGACCGCCAGCATGATCGGGGTCGGCACCTGATAGACCAGGTGCAGCATGCCGTCGATGCGGAAGCGGATATTACCCACCTCGCGTCGGGGTTCCAGGTGGATGTCGCTGGCGCGCTGATCGAAGGCGTACTGGAACAGCCAGTCCACGATGCTGACGATGTGGCGGTCGTTGGCGTCCAGCTTGCCCGCCTTGCCCAGCTCCACCAGGGCCTCGACATTAGTTACACCGAGGGGCTTCCACACGTCGTTCAGCCCGGCCTTTCGAATCGAGTGGCTGAGCCCGAACAACTCCTCCTGATAACGAGCCACGTCAAGAGGATTGGAGAGGACGCGGGCGATTTCGCACCGCAGCACATGGGAGAGCTCTTGCTCCCATTCCCGTTCGTAGGGCTCGGCGGTGGCGAAGGTGACCAGCTCGTCCGTTACCGCCACCGGCAGGATGCGGTAGCGGGTGGCATAGGCGATGGAGATGACGCTAGTCACCGACTCCACGTCGATCTTCAAGGGATCGATGTGGAAATAGGGCAGGCCCACATGGACGGCCAGCCAGCGCGAGAGGCGCTCCAGGGTCAGCTCCTCGGCGGGATTGGCGGGGTTCTTCAGACGCCGCTCCGCCAGCCACACCAGGGGATGGATGCCGCTCCGGGCAGCCTGGGCGCCGTGGTACATGCGCTCCAGCTTAACGCCTTCCTCCTCACAGATCAGGCCATCCGCAACCAGGGGCGGCAGGATGTCCTCCAGCTTCAGTCGCCGGTTTGTTTGGGTATCGGTTGCTTCATCGGCCAAGGTGGGAGTCCTTCAGATGGGTCGAGTCCGACCATTCTGCAATCAGAGCAGGAACAGGCCGGTCAGGCCCAGTATGTAGGTATGGGTTAGGCGGCATTCCCGCCGGAAAAACCGCCGGGAGCGGTTTTTCGCGCAAGCCCCGGAGGGGTGAGGTGCAAGAAGCGCCGAACAAACCCAACAGGAGGCGCGGCTTCATGTTGGGCTTCGTGCCTCAGAGGCCCCTGGCAGGTGCCGATGTCGGAGGCATCAGGACTCGATCGAGATCAAGACCTCATTGGGATTCACTGCCTCGCCCTTCTGTACGAATACACCGGTGACGGTGCCGGCGATGGGGGCCTGGATCTCGGTCTCCATTTTCATCGCCTCGGCTACCAGGACCGCCTGGCCGGCCTCGACCCGGTCCCCCGCCTTGACCAGCACATCCACGATGCTGCCGGGCATGGAGGTGGTAACATCGCCGTCCTTACTGGGGCGGGGGCGCTTGCTGACAACGGTGGGCTTCGCGTCGGCCTTGCCGCCGTTCTCCAGGCTCAGCTCGTCCAGGGTCTCCACCACCACCTCTTCCGGGATATCATCCACGGAGAGATAGAAATGGCGCTCCGCCTTGTCCTTGTGGCCAACGCCGGTGACCTTTATGTGATAGGTCTCGCCATGGAGGGCCAGCCGGAACTCGGTCGGGGCCGCCCGCCGCTCGGATTGACCCTCAGCCGGCAACAGGGGCTCCGGGGACAGGGTGCCCGCCTCCCGCTCTTGCAGGAACTGACGACCCACGTCGGGGAACATGGCGAAGGTCAGCACATCCTCCTCCGACCGAGCCAGGGGACCGATCTCGTCGCGCAGATGGTCCAGCTCGGAGGGCAGCAGGTCGGCCGGCCGGCACTCGATCAGCTCCCCGCCATTCACTGCCTGCTGCTGCAAAGTGGGATTGACCGTTGCCGGGGCCTTGCCGTAGCCGCCCTGAAGGTAACGCTTCACCTCATTGGTCATGGTTTGATAACGCTTGCCGGTGAGGACGTTGATCACCGCCTGGGTCCCGACGATCTGGGAGGTCGGGGTCACCAGGGGCGGATAGCCCAGGTCCTTGCGCACGGCGGGGATCTCGGCCAGCACCTCGTTCATGCGGCCCAGGGCGTTCTGTTCCCGCAACTGGTTGGAGAGGTTGGAGATCATGCCGCCCGGCACCTGGTTGACCTGTACCCGGGTATCCACGCCGGTGAACTCGCTCTCGTACTGGTGGTACCTCTTGCGGATCTCGTGGAAATAGAAACCGATCTCCTGGATCGCCTCCAGGTCAAGGCCCGTGTCGTAGTCGGTGCCGCGCAGGGCCGCCACCATGCTCTCGGTCGGTGGATGGGAGGCACCACCGCCCATGGAGGAGATGGCGGTATTGATGTTGTCGCAACCGCTCTCGATGGCCTTGAGCTGGCACATCTCGGCCAAGCCGGCGGTGGCGTGGGAGTGGAGGTGCAGGGGCAGATCCACGGCATCCTTCAAGGCCTTGACCAGTTCGCCGGTGGTGTAAGGGGTCAGCAGGCCGGCCATGTCCTTGATGGCGATGGAGTCGCAGCCCATGGACGCCAGTTCTCCGGCCATGGCGACAAAGCCCTTGATATCGTGCACCGGGCTGGTGGTGTAGCAGATGGTGCCCTGGGCCTGCTTACCGGCCTGCCGGGTCGCCTCGATGGAGACCCGCAGGTTGCGCATATCGTTCATGGCGTCGAAGATGCGGAATACATCCATGCCGTTGCCGGCGGCCCGCTGCACGAAGGCGCGCACCACGTCATCGGGGTAGTGGCGATAGCCCAGCAGGTTCTGGCCGCGCAGCAGCATCTGCAGGCGGGTATTGGGCAGGGCCTGGCGCAGCTTGCTCAGCCGTTCCCAGGGATCCTCTTTCAGAAAGCGGACGCAGGCGTCGAAGGTGGCCCCTCCCCAGCACTCCAAGGACCAGTAGCCGATGGCGTCCAGCTTGGGACAGACGGGCAGCATGTCGTCCAGGCGCATGCGCGTGGCCAGCAGCGATTGGTGGGCATCTCTCAGGATGAGTTCGGTGACTTGGACCTGTGGCATAGCTTAAAACCCTCTCTTAAAGCCCAGCGTGGGCAGCAATGACCGCGCCGATGGCGGCGGCGAGTTCATCCTTGCGGCGTTTACAGGAATACTCGATCAATTCGGGATGCCCCTCGACAAAGCCGGTATTGAAGGAACCGCTCCGGAACTCCTTATTGGCCAGGATCTCCAGGTAATAGGGGATGGTTGTCTTGATGCCGTAGACCCCCATGTCGCGCAGGGCGCGCTGGCCGCGGGAGACTGCGTCCTCCCAGGTCAAGGCCCAGACGATGATCTTCACCAGCATGGAGTCGTAGTAGGGCGGCACCGTATAACCCGTGTAGATGGCTGTGTCGGTGCGCACACCGGGGCCGCCCGGCGCGTAATAGCGCGAGATGCGGCCGAAGCTGGGGAAGAAGTTGTTCTTGGGGTCCTCGGCGTTGACCCTGAACTGGATGGCAAAGCCGCGCCGGTTCACATCGCCCTGGGCGAAGCGGAGCGGCTGGCCCGCCGCGATGCGGATCTGCTCCTCCACGATATCGACCCCGGTGATGGTCTCGGTGATGGTGTGCTCCACCTGGATGCGGGTATTCATCTCCATGAAATAGAAGCGGCCATCGCTGTCCAGCAGAAACTCTACCGTACCCGCGTTGGTGTAGCCCACCGCCTTGGTTGCGATCACCGCCAAGCCGCCCACGTACTGGCGCTGAGCCTCATCGATCTGGGGCGAGGGGGCGATCTCGATCAATTTCTGGTTGCGGCGCTGAATCGAGCAATCGCGCTCGAAGAGATGGATGGCGTTGCCATGGCTATCCGCCAACACCTGGACCTCGATGTGACGCGGGTTGACCACGCACTTCTCCATGAAGACCTCGGCGCGGCCAAAGGCCTTGGTTGCCTCGGAGATGACGCGTTCGAAGTTGCCCTTCAGCTCCTGCGGACTGTCGCAACGGCGGATGCCGCGCCCGCCGCCGCCGGAGGTTGCCTTGAGCATCACCGGATAACCCAGTGTCTCCGCCATCTCCAGGGCCTCGTCCAGGCTGGCCAGGTTTCCCTCGGAGCCCGGCGTCACCGGCAGACCGGCGGCGATCATCGCCTGACGCGCCTCGGTCTTGTCGCCCATGCGCGCGATCACCTCGGCAGTGGGACCGATGAAGGTGATGCCCCGGCGAGTGCAGGCATCGGCCAGCCGGGGATTTTCCGACAGGAAGCCATAGCCGGGATGCACCGCATCGCAGCCGGCTGCGGCGGCCAGGTTGGCGATCCGATGCACATTGAGGTAACCGGCCAGGGGATCGGTCCCCAGGCTGTAGGCCTCATCCGCCTTCTTCACGTGCAGCGAATAGCGGTCGGCGTCGGAATAAATGGCCACCGAGCGGATACCCATCTCGGCGCAGGCGCGGATTATGCGCACCGCGATCTCGCCGCGGTTGGCGATCAATATTTTTCTGAACACGGTTTCTCCTGGCAGGCGAGAAAACTTAAGCAGTAAAAGGCTCCCTATTTTCAGGACAAACGGGGGTTAAATCAAAGTCTCTTTTATTCGGGCATTAACTCAATAGGCGTTTTTTGATTTCCTTCCCGCACCACAGGGGAACCTCTCTTTTCGATGTTCCCTCATAATCAGGCTTCTTTTTTTTGGAGCGCGGCATCCATGAACCCCGACAAGCGCCGGCAGATCTTCGAACGCCTACGGAGAGAGACCCCCCACCCGGCCACCGAACTGCATTACAGCAATCCCTTCGAGCTATTGGTAGCCGTCATCCTCTCGGCCCAGGCAACCGACAAAGGGGTCAACAAGGCCACAGCCCGGCTCTTTCCCGTCGCCAGCACACCAGCGGCGATGCTGGCCCTCGGCGAAGAAGGGCTCCGCGGGCACATCAAGACCATAGGCCTCTTTAACAGCAAGGCGCGGAACATCATCCAGACCTGTCGCCTGCTCCTCGAACGTCATAACGGCAAGATACCGGACGACCGGGCTGCCCTGGAGGCCCTACCGGGCGTCGGCCGCAAAACAGCCAACGTGGTCCTCAATATTGCCTTTGGACAGCCTACTCTGGCGGTGGACACCCATATCCTCCGGGTGGCGAACCGGACCGGACTCGCCCCCGGCAAGACACCCCTTGAGGTAGAAAAAAAACTGATGCGGCTGGTGCCCAAGGAATTTCTGCAGGATGCCCATCATTGGCTCATCCTGCACGGGCGCTACACCTGCATCGCTCGCCGGCCCCGTTGCGGCGCCTGCGCCATCGAGGATCTGTGTGAGTTCAAAGAGAAGCGCGGGGAATAAAGGGGACCTCTAAAAATCCCATCCCTGAAATCTTTAGAGCCTGAGGATATCTTCATCCTGGACGAGCAGGGTCTCGCCGCCGCCCTTTCGCAGATGGGTGCGGGCCTTGCGGCGCTGGAGCAGTTTCTCCTGGGCCGCGTCCGGAAAGTCGGTAAAGTTGATGATGCCCCGCGAGACCAGGAGATCGATCAGATCCTCCAGTACACGTGTCAGATCCAGGTCGGAGCTGATGAGAAAGCGCAGGGGATTGTCCTCGGCAAGGGTCCCCGAGAGAAAGGTCAATAGCTCCGAATCGCCATCGGCGACAAATTCATCCTGCCCCTCGCCCCGGATGCTGACGGCGATGATGGACCCGTCCGCGTCCCGTTTCACATAAGGCATTGCCCCCCCTTGTCTTATGACTCGCCGCGACAGCCAGCGCGCAGCCCATTGCAAATCTTATAGCACATTCCCCCGCCGGGGATGTGCCAGCGGGCAAATACCAGAAAGTTTTCTATGCTTGACGAGTTAGCAGGTCGAGCTGCGCCCGACAAGAATCACCGCACGGACTTCCGGCGGGCACAGTCCGCCCTTCGAAACTCATATAGAAACATCTCCCACAACTGCCCCAATGGGAACGGATGCATTGCCCCGCAAGCTGACGTATAGTTCCTCGGGAGTTTCCCAACGGTAAACGCAATATCCTCGTGAGCACCTCCACATCCGATCTGCTGGACAGCAAATTCATCGAAGAGGTCGAGGCATCGAAGGGCTTCGATCCGCTGATGGAATGCCTGGTTGCCCTGACCAAACTGCAACACAAGCCCTTCTCCACGGACGCCCTCAAGGCGGGGCTGCCCCTGGTGGACAACAAGCTCACGCCCACCCTCTTCGTGCGCGCGGCGGACCGGGCCGGCCTGGCCGCCCGAATCATGAAGCGCCCGCTAGAGGAGATATCGAGCTTCGTCCTGCCGGCTGTGCTGCTGCTGAAAAAGAACCAGGCAACCATCCTGCTCAAGGTCAACCATAAGCAGAATATGGCGGTGGTGATCCACCCTGCCTCGGGCATGGGCGAGAAGACCCTGCGCCTGGACAAGCTGAAGCGGGCCTACAGTGGTGTGGCCATCTTCGTCCAGCCCCAGTTCCGCTACGACGACCGCGCCCCGTCCCTGATCTCCGGCGTCGGCCGGCACTGGTTCTGGAGCGTGCTCGGCGACTCCTGGAAGATCTATCGCGATGTGCTGGTGGCCTCCCTCCTGATCAACCTGTTCGCCCTGGCCAGCCCGCTCTTCATGCGCAACGTCTATGACCGGGTGGTACCCAACAACGCCGAGGAGACCCTCTGGGTCCTGGCCATCGGCGTCTCCATCGTCTATGGCTTCGACATCCTGATGCGCCTGCTGCGGGGCTATTTCATCGACGTGGCCGGCAAGAAGACCGATATCCGCGTCTCCGCAGCCATCTTCGAGCGGGTCATGGGGTTGAAGATGGAATCGCGGCCGGCCTCGGTCGGCGCCTTTGCCAACAACCTGCGGGAATTCGAGTCGGTGCGGGACTTCATCACCTCCGCCACCATCGCCACCCTGATCGACCTCCCCTTCATCCTGATCTTCATCGTGGTGATCGCCCTGATCGCGGGACCCCTGGCCCTGGTGCCGATCATCGCCGTCCCCCTGATCCTGCTCTATGGCCTGATGGTCCAGAAGCCCCTGCGCCAGGCCGCTGAAAACACCTACCGGGCCTCGGCACAGAAGAACGCGACCCTGATCGAGAGCCTCTCGGGCATGGAGACCATCAAGTTCCTCGGCGCCGAGGGACCCTTGCAGCGCAAGTGGGAAAAGTCGGTGGCCCACATTGCCAGCTGGGGCGCCCATTCCCGCCTGATCTCTTCCTCCACCGTCAACTTCGCCGTGGCGGTACAGCAACTGGCCTCCGTCGCCATCATCGTGGGCGGGGTCTACCTGATCATCGCCGGCGACCTGAGCATGGGCAGCCTGATCGCCGTCACCCTGCTCAACGGGCGTGCCATGGCCCCCATGGGCCAAGTGGCCAACCTGTCCACCCGCTACTTCCAGGCGCGCACAGCCCTCGACAGCCTCAACCGCATCATGCAGATGCCGGTGGAACGGCCGGAAGGCGTCTCCTTCCTCAGCCGTCCTGAACTGAAGGGCAACATCGAATTCGACGATGTGGCCTTCAAATACCCTAACCAGGAAAACGCCTGCCTGCGCAAGATCAGCTTCCGCATCGCGGCAGGCGAGCGGGTCGGCGTCATCGGCCGCATCGGCTCCGGCAAGACCACCATCAACAAGCTGATCCAGGGCATGTACCACGCCCAGGAGGGGGCTGTGCGCATCGACGGCACCGACATCCGCCAGATCGATCCCGCCGACGTGCGCCGCAACATCGGCTATGTGCCCCAGGACATCGTCCTCTTCTACGGCAGCGTCCGCGACAACATCACCTACGGCGCCCCCTATGTGGACGACAAGAGCATCCTGCAGGCCGCCAAGCTGGCCGGGGTCTCCAATTTCGTCGACTACCATCCCCTCGGTTTCGACATGCCAGTGGGCGAGCGGGGCGAACTGCTCTCCGGCGGTCAGCGCCAGGCCATCGCCGTGGCCCGCGCCCTGCTGCTGGACCCCAATATCCTGCTGCTGGACGAGCCCAGCAACTCCATGGACAACACCTCGGAGGAGATCGTGCGTGGCAACCTGCGCAAGGTGATGGAGGGCAAGACCGTCATCATCGTGACCCATCGCGCCTCCCTGCTGGACCTGGTGGACCGACTGATCGTTGTCGACAACGGCCGCCTGGTCGCTGACGGGCCGAAACAGAAGGTCCTGGAGGCCCTGCGTGACGGGCGCATCGGTATGGGCTAATAGAATATGGACAGAATGACAAAAGCATTTGGCAATAGCATGCGCTTCTTCAACAAAGGGCAGGAGGGGGAGCGGGCCGAGCCGGACATGCCGGTGGAGGACCTGGATTTCGTCTCCGACGCCAACGCCGCCATCCTGGCCAGCACCCCCAAGGGGGGGCGCCTCATCCTCTTCGCCGCCGTCGCCTTCTCCGCCACCATGCTCTTCTGGGCGAGTTTCGCCGAGATCGACGAGGTCACCAAGGGCGAGGGCAAGGTCATTCCCTCCAGTCAGGTACAGGTGATCCAGAACCTGGAGGGCGGCATCCTTGGTGAGATCCTGGTGAAAGAGGGGCAGACCGTGGCCAAGAACCAGGTCCTGCTGCGCATCGACGATACCCGTTTCTCTTCCTCCTTGCGCGAGAGCCGGCTGCAATACCTCTCCCTCAAGTCCAAGGCCGCTCGTCTCAAGGCCGAGGCCGAGGGTGCTAAGGAATTCAAGCCCCCCGAGGAGGTGTCCAAGGAGGCGCCACAACTGGCCAAGCAGGAGCAGGCCCTGTTTGAGTCCCGCTCCCATGAGAAGAAGGCCGGGACCGGCATACTTGAACAGCAGGTGGAGCAGAAGGAGCAGGAGATCCGCGAACTCAAATCGAAGGAGACCCAGCTCTCCCGCAGTTACTCCCTGGCCCAGAAGGAACTCAACATCTCCCGCCCCCTCATCAGCCAGGGGGCCATTTCCCAGGTCGAGATCCTGCGCCTGGAACGTCAGGTGGCCGACCTGCAAGGTCAGCTCGATGGCACCCGGCTGGCCATCCCCCGCGCCCAATCAGCCCTGCGCGAGGCTCGACAGAAGGTCGGTGAGGCGGATCTGCGCTTCCGCAACCAGGCACGGGGGGAATACAACGATGCCGCATCGGAACTGGGCCGAATTTCCGAGAGCAATGTTGCACTGGAGGACCGGGTCAACCGTACCCTCGTCCGTTCTCCGGTACGGGGCGTCGTCAAGCAATTGCTGATAAACACCGTCGGCGGTGTCATTCAGCCTGGAGCCGAACTGATCCAGGTGGTGCCGCTGGAAGATACCCTCCTCGTCGAGACCAAGATCCGCCCCCAGGACATTGCCTTCATCCGGGCCGATCAGTTGGCCACCATCAAGTTCACTGCCTACGACTTCTCCATCTACGGTGGACTGACAGCCAAGGTGGAACACATCAGCGCCGACACCATCGCTGACGAAAAAGGCAACAGCTTCTATCAGGTCCGGCTGAGAACCGATAAAAACTACCTTGGGGACGCAGCGAAACCCCTGCCAATCATCCCCGGCATGGTCGCCGAGGTGGATGTGCTGACAGGTAAAAAAACCATACTAGACTATCTGTTGAAACCTGTTATCACCGCAAAGGATCGGGCCTTAAGTGAACGATAAGAAGAGGGTCATCTTCGCCAGCGACGATCAAGGCGTCCTTGATCGCTGGCAATCCGCCCTGGAGGGCCAGGCGGGTATCAAGATATGCCGCTCCCGCCAGGATTTGACAGGCGCCCTCGACACCCTCAAGCCCGACCAATACCTCCTCGATCTCAGACTCCCCGGATTGCGGGGATTGACCGGCGCCCTCGGCCTCATCCCCCGCCACAGCCGCTGCCACTGCCTGGCCTTCAGCGCCATCCCCATCGACGACGAAGGGATACAGCTCCTCAAGGCCGGCGCCCGCGCCTATTGCAATCGTTTCATCGCCCCCCAGCTCTTGCAGAACATCAGCCAGATCGTCGCCAGCGGCGAGATCTGGCTGGGGGCCTCCATCATGGAACGCCTCATCCGGGGACTGGCGGAACCCAAGGCCCTGAGCCCGGACAACCCGCTGATCGAACTGACCGACCGGGAGCGGGACATCGCAGTTCGGGTCTCGCGCGGGGCCAGCAACAAGACCATTGCCCGCGACCTGGACATCAGCGAACGCACCGTAAAGGCCCACCTCACCTCCATCTTCGGCAAGACCAAGGCCAGGGATCGGCTGCAACTGGCCCTGCTGGTCAAGCAGATCGAATTACGGTGACACTTTACTAAATACACTTATATTACCAATTAAGTGTATTTAGTAAAGTGTCACCGTAATTCCCACTTGACTTTGGCCAGGTTCATGGCTTCTGAGTCATGTATAATGCGCCCTTTCCTAACCCTCGCTCCCAGACCGGCATGACCAGATACCAAACCGACGATCTACGCATCAGGGCCATCAAGGAAGTTGCTCCTCCCACCGAGGTCCATGCCCAGTTTCCCATCACCGATGAAGCAGCGCGCCTGGTCTACGAGACCCGCCACGAAATCCACCTCATCCTGCAAGAGCAGGACGACCGGCTGCTGGTCATCATCGGCCCCTGCTCGGTGCACGAAACCACCGCCGCCCTGGCGTATTGCGACAAGCTGAAACCCCTGCGGGAAGAACTCAAGGACGACCTGCTGGTCGTCATGCGCGTCTACTTTGAAAAGCCGCGCACCACGGTCGGCTGGAAGGGACTCATCAACGACCCTGACCTGGACGGCAGCTTCCACATCAACAAGGGCCTGAGCCTGGCGCGCGGCCTGCTGCTGGAGGTCAACAACCGGGGTGTGCCTGCGGCCACCGAATACCTCGACCTGATCAGCCCACAATACGTCGCCGACCTCATCAGCTGGGGGGCGATCGGCGCCCGCACCACCGAGAGCCAGGGCCATCGTGAGCTGGCCTCCGGCCTCTCCTGCCCCGTCGGTTTCAAGAACAGTACCGACGGCACCCTGATGATCGCCGTGGACGCCATCCGCGCCGCCGCCCAGCCGCACCACTTCATGTCCCTGACCAAGGCCGGCCACTCCGCCATCTTCTCCACCAGCGGCAACCAGGACTGCCATGTGATCCTGCGCGGAGGGCAACGGCCCAACTACGACGCCGAGAGCGTCAACATCGCCGCCCAGGCCCTGGAAGACGCGGGACTGCCGGCGCGCATCATGATCGACTTCAGTCACGCCAACAGCCAGAAGAAGCACAGGCGGCAGCTCGACGTGGGCCGCGACGTGGCGGGACAGATCGCCCGCGGCGACCACCGCATCATGGGCGTCATGATCGAGAGCCATCTGGAAGAGGGACGCCAGGACATCAAGGAAGGCGTCCAACTGGTCTATGGCCAGAGCGTCACCGATGCCTGCCTCGCCTGGAACGACAGCGCCCCCCTCCTTCGGCAACTGGCCGAGGCCGTGCGGGAACGGCGCAAGGGCGCTTGACAGGTAATCGGTTGAACCGGAGGCCATCCCCTGGCCTCCACAGGTTTCAGGCCTATAAATCCAGCGATGGAGCGCCGGAAGATGCGTTCCAATTTTGCGACCCGCCGCCAACGGCCTTACCGCTGGCCATCTTCTCAGCCATTACAGCGATGGTCTTCACATAGACCTCTGCCTTATTCCACTCATGCAGCACCTGCCAGTTGTGGGAGCCGGGCTTCCAGCTTCCGCCCCGCTGCCAGCCATAGCCCTTCAGGTAATTGGCGGTCGAGGCAAGCACATCGGCATCGCTGTTGATCAGGTCGCGACGGCCGTTACCGTCGAAATCGACAGCATACTTATAGTAGGAAGTGGCCATGAACTGGGTCTGGCCAATCTCACCGGCCCAGGCCCCACGCATCTGGCTGGGACGCATGTCGCCCTTGTCGACGATACGCAAGGCGTTCAGAAGGTGATCCCTGAAGAAGTCTGAGCGCCGGCAGTCATAGGCCAGGGTGGCCAGGGAGGGGAAGATCGGCATGTTGCCCGAGTTGGCGCCATAGTTCGTCTCCAGCCCCCAGATGGAGACCACCACCGGTGCCGGTACGCCGAACTCCTTCTCCATGCGGGCGACCAGGGAGGGGTTGGAGGCGATCCAACGCCGGCCCTGATTGATCATGCTGTTGGAGACGCGGCGGGCGTAGAACTTGCTGAAGGAGAGCTTGAAGGAGTGCTGGTTGCGGTCGAGGGAGATGACCTTGGAGCTATAACCCACCCCGCCGAGGGCGGAATCAATCGCCCGCTGGGAGATCCCCTGGGCCGCCGCGGCCTTTTTGAACCGGGTCAGCCAGGCTGAGAAGCCGCCGGGACCCGAGCCGCAATCGGCCGCCAGGGCTGGAAAGACCGGCAAAGCCAGTACAAACCCCAGGAGGGCCATGCGCAATCCACTGAAATTCATGCGAGATTCTCCGTTTAGTCTATTTTCGTAACGCTTCAAATTATCCAGGGAAATATCCAGATCGGTCTCTGTGGTGACCTTAACCTCAGCTCTCGAAGCCCGCCATGCGATACCAGCGGGCAGCCTCTTCGGGATCCTTCTCGACCCCGATCCCTTCCGCGTAGAGCATCCCGAGAGTGGTCTGGGAGCCCGCCAGTCCCTGCTCGGCGGCCCGCTGGAACCATTCCACCGCCTTGGCGGGATTCTTATCCACGCAATCCCCTTCCAGATACATGTAACCCAGCCCGTGCTGGGCATAGCCAACCCCCTGCTCCGCAGCCCCCTTCATATGGGCAAAGGCCTGCAATGGGTTCGCGACCATGCCCAGACCGTTCTGCATCATGATGGCCATGCGGTACTGGGCCTCTGGATCGCCCAGCTCCGCCAGGGGAGAAAGCAGCTGTGCGGCGCGGGAAAAGTGTTTGGCCTCGAAGGCGGCAATGCCGCTCGACAGATCCATCTCATGCAAGGTTATTTCTTCGCTCATGGGTTCGACTCAGTGGCTAGAGGGGAAAGATTTTATCCTACATTCCTTGTTTAACCGCAAAGAACGGTAGGGGCGGGTTTGAAACCCGCCCGTACAAACCCGCCCGTACAAACCCGCCCGTACTACGCATGGCCATTCACCCGGAAGGTGAATGCATCGACGGAGATAATTCAGTGATTTCCTTCGCGTCCTTCGCGGTTGAAAGGTTTATCCATCCTACAGGGAATTTCTCCGTAACTTAAGAAACGCGAGCCATTCCTGAAGCAGCTGATCGTTACAGGCCGCCACGGCCTCCCGCGAGGCCAGCGTCAAGGGGATCTGCTCCTGACCCGATACGGCGCCGCCCGCCTCGCGCAGGATCAGCTCCCCAGCGGCATAGTCCCACAGCTTCTGCCCCCCGTGCAGATAGAGATGGCCGCGTCCGGCGGCCAGCCAGCACCATTCCAGCGCCACGGAGCCGAATCCTCGTTGTGAGCGGTAGGGCGGCGCACAGACCAGGCTGGTGGCCAGCCCCCGTTCCAGCCGCTTGAAATCGACCATGGCGACCGATTCCCCCAGTGCCGATTCACAATCCCCGCCCAAGACCAGGCGTTCGCCATTGAGCCAGGCGCCTTCGCCCTTCAGAGCTAAAAAGGTCTCTGACCGAGAGGGGTCGTGGACCATGCCGAAGCGGACCTCGCCCCCCTCGATCAGGGCCAGGGAGATAGCGAAGAAGGGTATCCCTGCCGCATAGTTGGTCGTACCGTCCAGGGGATCGAGCACCCAGAGGGGGAGAGCGGTCAGGGCGATCGCTGCCTCCTGCTCTTCCCGGCTCATCTCCTCCCCGAGCAGAAGGGTCCCCGGCCAGCGTGCTGCCAGGGCCTCGCCGATCACCCGTTGCGAGGCGATATCCGCGTCGGTCACCAAGGAACCGTCCGCCTTCCTCCGGCTGCCCACCCGGTGGAAACGGGATAGGAGTTCGTCCCGCCCCACCCGCGCCAGCAGCTCCCCGATAAATTCCAGATCTTCTTTCAGCATCTCTTCACCCTGGCGCAGATCCCAGTTGAATCCTGTCGAACAGACTTTGGACATGGGAACCTCTAGAAATAGAGGTTCCCGCGCAGTGCAGGGATGCACTGCCATTTTCAATCGCCTTCAAGCGATTGAAAATGAAGGAAATCGAAAAACACTCCTTTCGAGTTCCTTCACGGCGGAATGCGGTTATTGGGATGAATCAAGACCAATCGAATGGCACCTCGGTCAGTGATTTATCCCCTTTGAATTCCTGCCAAAGCGCAGCATAGCTCTTGCCGGCGACCGGATGGATCCCGCCCGGTGCCATATCGGCGAGTGGCTTGAGCACGAAGGCGTATTTTAGGATTTCGTCGCGGGGGATTTCGAGGCCCGGCTCATGTAAGGATAGATCCCCGTAGGTGAGCAGATCGATGTCGATGGCGCGGGGGGCGAACCTCTTGCCCGTTCGCTGCCGCCCCAGGGAGTCCTCGATCCCTTTCAGGGCCGCCGAGACTTCATCTGGCGCAAGGGCGGTCTCGAATCCGGCCGCCAGGTTGTAAAAGGGGTTGCCCACGAAGCCAACCGCCGTCGTTTCATAGACCGGCGAGAGCCTGAGATTCCCGAACCGCGCCCGCAGGGCTGCAACGGCGTTGTGCAGGTTGCGGTCCCGTTCGATGTTGCTGCCGATGCTTACCCATACCCAGGCCATGGGCGTCAACTGGACGGCCGGTGGCCGCGTTCGATGATCACACCCACGTCCTCGGCGATACTGACCGCGCCCTTCTTGTTGATGGAGAGTCTGAGCCAGGTGACCCCGAACTCGTCGCGGACGAGGGTGGCGCACCGCTCGGCCAGGGTCTCGACCAGTTGGAACTGGCTTTCGCCCACATAGGCCGAGAGCCGCTTGGAGATGGCCTTGTAGTCCAGTGTGTCCTTGATGTCATCGCTTTCGGCCGCATTGCGAATATTGGCGGCCATGTCCAGGTCAAAGATCAGGGTCTGGCGAATCTTGCGCTCCCAGTCGAAGATGCCGATCAGGGCGTCGATGCGCAGGCCGCGAATAAAAACGATGTCCACTCTCTGTTCCATGGCAGTTGGCTTGATGTCGGAGTATATGACGAAAAACGCGGTCATTCAGGATCAGATTGACCCTTGGCATGCCGAGATGCTGTGACTCCTGTCTCCTATCTCTTGTATCCTGGGGGTCGTTTCTCTCCTCAGCGCGGACCCTCTCCATGATCGAAACCCTGTTGATCCTCGGCGCCTATCTGATCGGCTCCGTCTCAAGCGCCATCATCGTCTGCAAATTGATGGGCCTGCCCGACCCCCGCACCCAGGGCTCCAATAACCCCGGCGCCACCAATGTGCTGCGTATCGGCGGCAGGAAGGCAGCGGCCATCACCCTCTTCGGGGACATGGTCAAGGGGGTTCTGCCCCTGCTGGCGGGGCATCTGCTGCATGCCAGCGAATCCGTGCTGGCCCTGACCGGCATGGCCGCCTTCCTCGGGCATCTCTACCCGGTCTTCTTCCATTTCAAGGGCGGCAAGGGCGTCGCGACCGCGCTGGGGGTGCAATTCGGCCTCTGGTGGCCCATCGGGCTGGCCGTGGGCGCTCTCTGGCTCTTCATGGCCAAGGTTGTCAAGATCTCTTCTCTCTCGGCCCTGGTCTCCATGGCCCTGGCGCCCCTGGTGGTCTGGCTCTTCTGGCCCGAGTGGCAGTTGCTGGCGATGCAGATCGCCATTACGCTGATTTTGTTTTGGCGGCACCGCGTCAATATCCGGCAACTGATCGAGGGGACCGAGGGGAGGCTCGGCAGCGATCAAGGGTAACCCGGCTATCCCCGTGGCGCGTTCAGCGCATAGGGCGAAGGGTCGACGAGAGGTGGGCGTCCGAGTATTAAATCGGCTGCGAGGCGGCAGGAAGCAGGGGCCATTACGAGTCCATTGCGGAAATGACCGGCATTGACAAAAAGCCCAGCGATCTCGGGGTGGGGGCCGATATAAGGTATACCGCTGGGGGAGGCGGGCCGCAGCCCCGCCCATTGATGTTCGATTGGATAGGCTGCCAGGGCGGGGAAGCGTTCGAGGGCAACCTGGGTCAGTTGTCGTTGCGCCTCGGTGCTGGTGCGTTTATCGAAGCCAACCTCTTCAAGGGTGCTGCCAAACAGAATCCGGCCATCCCGGCGGGGAATGCTGTAGTGGTCTTGGAAGAGGCTGATGCGTTTCAGTAGCTCCGGCTTGGCCTTGAACAGGATCATTTGCCCCTGAACCGGACGCACCTCGGTGGTCAAACTACAACCTTCCAGTACACGGGAGGTCCAGGCCCCGGTGCAGACGATCACCTTTTCGGCCCCAATGAAAGTCTCCGCGCTACGCACCCCCTGAACTTGCCCTTCCTGCACCACCAGCGAATCAACGTTTACACCCTCGCGCACCCGCACACCCCGCTTCTCGATATCCTGCCGCAGGGCACGGGCAAGACGGGGATTACGGATCTGGGCCACGGCGGGCATCCAGATGGCCTGATCGGGTGGGTCGGCCAGGGCCGGTTCCAGCTCGGCAATCTGCCGGCCGTCTAGAATCTCCAGTGGCTGGCCCCATTGCCTGGCCCAAGCCAGTGCAGCTTGCTGTTCATCGTTGTCGAGAATCAGCAGTCCGTTTGGGGTCCACTCAGGCGCGATGCTGGTGTTCTCCTCCAACGCCAGGGCAAGCCCCTGGTAATGGAGCTGGCCCCAGCCGGCAAGTCTTGTGATGGGATCGGCATAACCCCAGGGATAGAGCGGAGAGATAATGCCTCCCCCAGCCCAGGTGGCCTCCCGGCCGGTCTCGCGCCGATCGAGAAGCGTTACGTCAGCGCCGCCCATGCGCAGTTCGCGGGCAGTGAGCATGCCGATAATGCCGCCGCCGATGATGAGGATGTCGGACATGGTTGTGCAGCCTCGGGAAGTATCCAATATGCGAGTTCATTCAGAAAAACAGGCCCCTAACCTGAAAAACGGTCAGAGGGGAGCTTGCTGCCCTTCACCCTTGATCGCCTGCTGCAACTCCCTCGGCAGGACGAAGCTGACATCCTCTTCCCTGCCGGCAATCTCCTTCACGCCCTCGGCACCCCAGGCTTTGAGCCGCTCGATGATACCCTGCACCAATACCTCGGGGGCCGAGGCCCCGGCGGTGACGCCGACGCACTCGGCCCCCTCGATCCACTCCCGCTTCAAATCTTCCGGACCGTCGACCAGATAGGCCCTTGCCCCCGCTTTCCCTGCGATTTCGCGCAAGCGGTTGGAGTTGGAGCTGTTGATGGAGCCGACCACCAGCACCAGGCCGCATTGGCTGGCCAGGGCCTTGACCGCATCCTGCCGATTTTGGGTGGCGTAGCAGATATCGTTCCGTTTCGGCCCCTGGATGTTGGGAAACCGTCGGCGCAGGGCTGCGATGATGCCTGTGGTGTCGTCCATGGAGAGGGTGGTCTGGGTGACGAAGGCCAGGGCATCGGGGTTGTTGACCTGGAGCTGTTCCGCGTCTTGCTTGGTTGCCACCAGATAGATACAGCCTCCCTCACCCTTGCTGCGGTATTGTCCCATGGTGCCCACCACCTCGGGGTGGCCCCTGTGGCCGATGAGAACAACCTCGTGGCCGTTCTCGCCGTGGCGTGCCACCTCCAGGTGGACCTTGGTGACCAGGGGACAGGTGGCGTCGAATACCCGCAGGCCCCGTCGCACAGCCTCTTCCTTGACCACTTTCGATACGCCGTGGGCGGAAAAGATAACAATGCCGTTATCGGGCACCTCGTCCAACTCATCGACGAAGACCGCACCCCGCTGGCGCAGGCCATCCACCACGAAGCGGTTGTGGACCACCTCGTGACGGACATAGATTGGTGCGCCGAAGGCATCCAGGGCATGATCCACGATGTCGATGGCCCGGTCCACGCCGGCACAGAATCCACGGGGGTTGGCGAGTAGGATTTTCATGATCTGAGATGTCTCAATGATGTTTCGCGCACAGGCGCCAAGTCGCAAAGGGTTGATAGGGCCGGGATTGGCAAGGGCTCTCCTGTGCTTCGCGGTGATCTTTATAAGAGTTCATTGAGTCGCGGCAGGCGCGACCTCCAGGATCTCGACGCGGAACACCACCTGCCTCCCCGCCAGGGGGTGGTTGAAGTCGATGGTCAGGCTGTTCTCCTCCAGCTCCAGCACCGCGCCCAGGGTCTCCTGGCCGTTGGGGAGGGAGAAGGAGATGATCTGCCCCTCTGCCGGCAAGAGCGAGTCCGGGAAGAGACCCCGTTCCACCTGGTGGATCAAGCTGCTGTCATGGAGCCCGTAGGCCTGCTCCGGCTCCAGGGTGAGGCTCTGGGTGTCGCCCGATTTGAGGCCATAAAGAGCGAGTTCCATGCCGGGGCGCAGGGTGCCGTCTCCCAGGGTGCAGGTCAGGGGCTCATCGCTGAAGGTGGAGACCACTTCGGTCCCGTCGGACAGAGAGAGGGCGAAGTGGAGGATGACCCGGCTGCCGGGTACGATTTCGACGGGATTTTCCAGGCTCATGAGGATTGGGGTGGGGCAAAAGTGGTGGTGTATCGCATCCGTGAAGTATAACCGGAGCCAAGGCCCTATGCGCCCCAGGATCAAAACAAGGCTAAAATCCCCCTTCCGAATTCCTGCTGGAGACGAACATGCAGATCCAAGGCCCGCTCAAATTCTCTGTTGCCGCCGCCGAGGGTGCAGACGCCGGTTATGAGCTTTTCCTCGACTTTACTGAGGGGTTTCGCCATATGACGCTGGAGATGCAGGGGGCGGAGTTTCGCAACTACCTGAATTATCTTGGCGAGTTGCTGGTCAGTGCCGACCTGGATGAGCGCAACCGCCAAGGCATGCTGATGGTGCAGCAGATCGCCGAGCAGTTGCTTCCCCACGTGGAGAACGGCGAGTTGGCGCTGAATGAGACCATCAACATCCACATCCGCGCCGACAGCCCCCAGGTCTCCCTGGTCGATCTGCTGCGGCAGGTTCAGCAGTGATGGATGGCGATAACCCGGAACCCAGGATCGGCTTCGTCAGCCTCGGCTGTCCCAAGAACCTGGTCGATTCGGAGCGCATCCTGAGCCAGTTGCGGGCCGAGGGCTACCGGATGAGCGACAGTTACGAGGAGGCCGATCTGGTGCTGGTCAACACCTGCGGCTTCATCGACGCGGCCGTGGAAGAGTCCCTGGAGACCATCGGCGAGGCCCTGGCCGCCAATGGCCGGGTCATCGTCACCGGCTGTCTGGGCGCGCGGGCGGAGGATGTCCTTCGCGCCCATCCCGAGGTGCTGGCGGTGACCGGCCCCCATGCCTACGAGGAGGTGATGGGCCTGATCCATCGTCACCTGCCCCCGCCCCATGCCCCCCATCTGGAGCTGATTCCACCCCAGGGGGTGAAGCTCACCCCGCGCCATTACGCCTATCTCAAGATCTCCGAGGGCTGCAATCACGGCTGCGCCTTCTGCGTCATCCCCCAACTGCGCGGCAAACTGGTCAGCCGCCCCCTTGGCGAGGTGATGCTGGAGGCCGAGCGATTGGTGGAATCCGGGGTGCGGGAGCTGTTGGTGGTTGCCCAGGACACGCCGGCCTACGGCTTGGATCTGAAATATCGCCCCGATTTCTGGAAGGGCCGGCCCCTCAACACCCGCATCCTGGATCTGGCCAAGGCCCTGGGCGAGTTTCACGCCTGGGTCCGGCTGCATTATGTCTATCCCTATCCCCAGGTGGACGAGCTGATCCCCCTCATGAACGAGGAACGGATATTGCCCTATCTGGACATGCCCTTGCAGCACGCCAGCCCGTCCCTGCTCCAGGCCATGAAGCGCCCGGCCGCCACCGAAAAGGTGCTGGAGCGTATCGCGGGCTGGCGGCGTCAATGCCCCGGCCTGACCCTGCGCAGCACCTTCATCGTCGGCTTTCCCGGCGAGACGGAGCGGGACTTCGAGATCCTGCTCGATTTCCTGCGCGAGGCCCGCCTGGACCGGGTCGGCTGCTTTACCTATTCGCCGGTGGCGGGGGCAGCGGCCAATGCCCTGCCGGGTGCGGTGCCGGAAGCGGTGAAGGAGGAGCGCTACGCCCGTTTCATGGAGGTGCAGGCCGGGATCAGCCGGGAGAAGCTGGCCGCCAAGGTCGGCTCAAGGATGATCGTGCTGGTGGACGAGGTGGAGGAAGAGGCCATCATCGCCCGAGGGCCGGGCGACGCCCCCGAGATCGACGGCAACGTCATCCTGCCGCCGGAGTGGGATCTTGAGCCGGGGGATTTTGTCGAAGTGGTTATAACCGGCTCCGACGAACACGACCTCTACGCGGAACCGGCGGTGGTTTGAGGAATTACGGGAATTACGGTGACACTTTACTAAATACACTTAATTACTAATTAAGTGTATTTAGTAAAGTGTCACCGTAATTTACATTGCCTCAATAAGCGCTGCCGGTCTTCTTTCCCATTTTCTTGAGCAGGCTGGCCAGGGGACAGAAGCCGGTGAAGGCGGACTGGAAGAGATTCAGGCCGACGAAGGCGGTGAAATAGAACCAATAGGGATGGTGGTTCATGCCCAGGAAAACGGTCAACATGACCATGAATCCGGCAAAGGCGAGGATGGTGCGTTCGACATTCATTCAGTTTTCTCCATAATTGCAGGGTAAGCCGACGCATGATTTGCACTGCGGGCGGCAAAGTCAAGCGGAGGGGACAGCCATGGTAGAGGATCGGCAGGCAGAATTGGTCCGGGCACTCCGGGACCCCGCCCGTTGGCCGCGCGGCGCGACCGATGTCGAGGTCATCGAGACCCATATCTCCACCGTTTTTCTCGCCGGGGAGCATGCCTACAAGCTGAAAAAGCCCCTCAACCTGGGCTTCCTCGACTTCTCCACCCTGGACAGACGGCGCTTCTGTTGCGAGGAGGAGATCCGCCTCAACCGCCGTCTGGCGCCCAGTGTCTATTTGAGGGCGATCCCCGTCACGGGCACCCCCGACGACCCCCATCCCGATGGCCAAGGGGAACCTATTGACTGGCTGGTGGAAATGCGCCGTTTCGATGCCCACGGGGTGCTGTCGGAGCGGCCCCGGCAGTTGAACGAGTACCTGGCCCTGGAACTGGCCCATGAGGTCGCTGAGTTCCACCGGCGGGCGGAGAAGGCCCCTCCTGCCTCATCCTTTGGCGAGCCGGAGCGGGTACTGGCCCCCATGCTGGAGAACTTCGCCCAGTTGCGGCGCATGACCGCTGAGCCGGAGATCCTCGGCCGGCTCGGGCCGCTCGAAGACTGGACCCGCGCCGAGTGGGAGCGGTTGACCCCCAGCCTGCGGGAACGGCGCGAGCAGGGCCATGTGCGCGAATGCCACGGCGACCTCCACTTGGGCAATATCCTGGTGGAGAAGCGGCGGCCCTTGATCTTCGACGGCATCGAGTTCGCCCCCGAACTGCGCTGGATCGACACCCTGAACGATCTCGCCTTTCTGCTTATGGACCTCCATCACCGCAACCGGGCAGATCTGGCCAACATGCTCCTCAACGCCTATCTGGCGGCCCGGGGCGACTACAGGGGACTGCCGCTGCTCCCCTTCTACCTGACCTACCGGGCCATGGTGCGGGCCAAGGTCACGGCCATCCGCCTGACGCAGCCCGATCTGGCACTGGAGGAGGCGCGGCACGTCCACGCGGAATGCCTGAGCTACCTGGCCCTGGCGGAGACCTTCACCCGCAAGTCACGGGGCTGCGTCGTGATCACTCATGGCCTGTCGGGGTGCGGCAAGAGCACCCTGGCCTCGGCCCTACTCTTGCAGCTTCCCCTGGCGCGCATCCGTACCGATGTGGAACGCAAGCGCCTCGCCGGGATAGCAGCCCTGCAAAGATCCGATGCCGAGGGAACCCGGCTGCTCTATGGCGAGGAGATGACCCGCCGCACCTATGCCCATGTGGCCGGTCTGGCTCGCGCAGTCGTCGAAGGGGGCGGCATCGCCTTGATCGACGCGGCCTTTCTGAAACACTGGCAGCGGGAACTCTTCGCACGATTGGCCGCCGACATGGGGGTCATCTTCCTGATCCTCGATTTCCAGGTCCCCGAGGAGGAGCTGCGGCGGCGCATCAAGGTACGCCGTTCACGGGGCACCGACCCCTCCGATGCCGACCTGGCGGTACTGGAACGGCAGATCAGGGAAGAGGAGCCGCTCGACGAGAATGAACTGGCCCAGGTCATCCCCGTCGTCGAATCGGCGGCGGAACTCGCCCTGGCGATCAGGTTTGCCTGTCAGGCCTGTCAGCAATGATGCCTCGTAAAGGCCTGGATCAAAGCAACTTCGTGTCCTCGTGCCCATAGGCCGGGCTGCAACAGCAAAGAATCACCAGTTCCTCGCCCCCCAGATTGCGGATGCAATGGGCTGTCCCCGGCGGAATCAGCACCGTATCATCTGTCGCCACGGGAAATTGCTCCCCGCCCAGGGTCATAAGGCCAGTTCCTGCCGTGATGTGGTACAGCTCCTCAGACTGGAGATGCCGATGGAGTGCCGTCTCCGCGCCGGGGGCGATACGTGCCTCGGCCAGGCTCTGATTTCGACAGCCGTGCCGGTTTGGGTGCATCAGCTCCCGGATGCAGGAGCCGTCCTTGGTAAGGTACTCTTCGATGTCGGGGTAGTGGATGATGGTCATGGGAAGGGATACCGAACAGGGGGTTAAGGAGTACCGGCTGCGGCGAGGGCCTTTTCCAGCACCCCAATCCCCGCGCCATCGCGCCAGGATTCCTCGCTGAGAATCCGCCGCCAGCGCCGCGCGCCGGGCCGGCCATTGAACAGGCCCAGGATATGGCGGCTGATGTGGTTGAGCCGGCCGCCGGCCGCCAGATGGCGTTCCACATAGGGGAACAGCCGTTCCACAGCGGAATGGCGGTCATCGACAGGATTCGTGCCACCGAACAGACGCCGGTCGGCCCCGGCCAGGAGCCAAGGGTCTTGATAGGCGGCACGGCCGATCATGACCCCGTCACAGTGTTCCAGTTGCCGTTCGGCCGCGTCCAGGGTCTGGATACCGCCGTTGAGGATGATTTCCAAGGCTGGGAAATCCTGTTTCAGCCGGTGGACAACCTCGTAGCGCAGGGGCGGGATCTCCCGGTTCTCCTTGGGGCTCAGTCCCTCCAGCCAAGCCTTGCGGGCATGGACGATGAAAGTCCGGCAACCCGCCTCCGCCAGGGTGCCGACGAATTCCAGCAATTCCGCATAACTGTCCCGCGCATCGACGCCGATGCGGTGCTTTACCGTCACCGGAATCCCAACTGCGTCCCGCATGGCCTTGACACAATCGGCCACCCGATCGGGGCTCAGCATCAGGCAGGCACCAAAACGGCCCGACTGGACCCGGCCGGATGGACAGCCGACGTTGAGATTGATCTCGTCATAGCCCCACCCCTGACCAAGGCGGCCGCACTCGGCCAGTTCCCTGGGCTCGCTCCCGCCCAGTTGCAGGGCAACCGGGTGTTCCACGGGGCTGAAATCCAGATGTCTCGGCCTGTCTCCGTGGATCAGCGCCCCGGTGGTGACCATCTCCGTATAGAGCAGGGTCTCGCGGGTCAGCAAGCGATGGAAGTAACGGCAATGCCGGTCGGTCCAGTCGAGCATGGGGGCGACGGAGAGGGTCCGGCGCGGCGCGATGGGGCAATGCGGGCCATCCTTGATGGCATTTTGTGAGGAATCTCTCATCATTTGGTGTCGGATTTTCGGCTAAAGTAGGTAAGAGATCGTAAGGGAATAAGTCGGATAAAATTGCGCTCGGATTTGGGTCAGGTTTGGATGCGGCGACTGAGAGCGTCCAAAGACGGCCCGAAGATGAGATGCGAGATGTACAAGTTATTCCCGGACAGTTCCTAAGGAAGGACAAAGACAACAAAACAGCCTCCGCCAAGAAATCCTGAAGGAAAATCCCTGTGGACGATTTGCTCGAACCGGCCGACAAGGGTCAGATAACCATCCTGGCCGTGGACGACGTGCCGGAAAACCTGTCCGTACTGGGGGAACTGCTCCAGCCAACCTATCGGCTGAGGGCAGCCACCTCCTCCCAGCGCGCCCTGGAGATCCTTGCCCTGGATCCCCTCCCCGACCTGATTCTGCTCGACGTGATGATGCCCCTCATGGACGGCTTCTCCCTTTTCAAGCTATTGCGAGAGGATCCCCGCACCCAGGAGATACCGGTGATGTTCATCACCGCCCTGAATGCCACCGAGGAAGAGGAGCGTGGGCTGGAGATGGGGGCTGTCGATTACATCACCAAACCCCTGCGGCCCCCCATCGTGATGGCGCGCGTCCATACCCAGTTGGCATTGAAGAGGGCGCGCGACATGCTCAGGGACCAGAACGCCTTCCTCGATGCCGAGGTGCAGCGGCGCATGCGGGAGAACCAGATCATCCAGGATGTCAGTATCAACGCCTTGGCACGCCTGGCCGGGACCCGCGACACGGAGACCGGCAGCCATATCCGCCGCACCCAGGAGTATGTCCGCATCCTCGCCATCGGGCTGCGGGGCCATCCCCGCTTCAAGGATTTCCTCAACGACCACATCATCGACCTGCTCGCCAAGTCTGCCCCCCTGCACGACATCGGCAAGGTCGGCATCCCCGACCAGATCCTACTCAAGCCAGGCAAGCTGACGCCGGAGGAGTGGGAGATCATGAAGACCCACGCCAAATTGGGGGCGGAGACCATCGAACAGGCCGAGCAGGATTCCGGCGCCCCTGTGGAATTTCTGGCCCTGGCCAAGGAGATTGCCCACTGGCATCACGAACGTTGGGACGGCAGCGGCTATCCCGATGGCTTGGCCGGTGATGCCATACCCATCTCGGCCCGGCTCATGGCCCTGGCCGATGTCTTCGACGCCCTCATCAACCGGCGTGTCTACAAGGAGGCCATGCCCATCCATGAGTCGCGGGAGATCATCATCGGCGAGCGCGGCAGCCATTTCGACCCCGATGTGGTCGATGCCTTTCTCGCCACCCTCGACAAGTTTCTCGCCGTGGTCAGTGAGTACGCGGAAAACGGCTCGTCCTGATCGTTACAGTGAAAGTCGCGAAGCACTCGTTTGCTCCCCCTCCCCCTGGGAGGGAGTTGGGGGGAGGGAGCGATCAGGGGCAAGGCGACCTTTCCATCCTTACTGTGAAAGTCGCGAAGCGCGCGTTTGCCCCCTCCCCCATTTGGGGGGAGGGTTGGGGAGGGGAGCGGCCAGGGGCGAGGGGGCCTTTCCATCCTTAGGCGTCGAGCAAAAATAACTTGAGCATCTTGCATCTCGTCTTCAGGCCATATTTGGCCGAACCTCAATTGCAGAATCCTCGACGTAGCGCTGCTACGCCTGCGGTTTTGCTCAATCGGTTCGACCAAATCTGACCTAAATCCGAGCGCAATATTGTTCAAGTTATTTTTGCTCGACGCCTTAGGTCCATAACCGGCGCATCCTTGCGCCATTTCTCATCATCCAGGGTGGCTCTACTCGCCCCAGGATCGTTACCCAAGCTCATCCGCCAGGCTGTGGCGCCCTTCCTTGCCGAGGTCGGCGGGGTCCTGGTGGATGTTCACGTCCATCAGGGGATCGTCCCGGCGCAGCCGTTTCTCCACATCGACGGCTATGCGATGGGCCTCGCGCAGGCTCAGGTCGCCGTCCAGCTCCAGGTGCATCTGAATCACCTTGCGCTGTCCCGTCTGCCAGGTGCGCAGGCCGTGAATGCCCAGGACGCCGGGGGTGGCGAGGGCGGTGTCGCGGATGAACTCGCGCTCCTCGGGGGGGAGTTCCTGGTCCATGAGCAGACGGATGGCCTCCCTGGCGATCTGACCGGCGCTGTAGAGGATATAGACGGCGATGCCAATGGCGAAGATCGGGTCCAGGCCAGGGAAGCCCCTGGCGGCGAGAAAGAGGGCCGCCAGGGTTGCCCCGTTGGTGGCCAGATCCGTCGCGTAATGGAGGGCATCGGCACGGATAGCGGTCGAACCGGTTTTTCTCACCACATGGCGCTGGACCGTCAGCAGAAGCAGGGTGGAAATCATGGCGAACAGCATGACCCCAATGCCAACCTCGACATGCTCCAGGGGCTGGGGGTTGAGTAGGCGGTCGCCGGCTTCGAGCAGGAGAAAGACGGCGGAGCCGACAATGAAGGCAGCCTGGCCCAGGCCGGCCAGGGCCTCGGCCTTGCCGTGGCCGAAGCGGTGCTCATCGTCGGCCGGCATCAGGGAATAACGCACGGCGAAGAGGTTCACCAAAGAAGCGCCCACATCCATCAGCGAATCGACCAGAGTGGCCATGATGCTGACCGAGCCGGTAGCCAGCCAGGCCAGGAGTTTTGCGACGATGAGCATCGACGCCGTCGCCACAGAGGCATAAGTTGCCAGTCGCAGGAGTCTGGCGTTTGGGGTAGTCATCTCTTTTGCTATCAGCTCTGTGCGGGTACTGGCCCGAGGAGTGGTACATGGATGTACCGTTTACGGACCAAAGGACGGAATTGTAAAGCAAGCCGGGGGCCTATTTCACGGGCATCGTCAGATCCACATCAGACTCAGAGGCTGTGAAAATACCGCCTGCCGTAGCGAGTGCGGCACTGGGCGTCCGCAGTAGGTGGGAGGCATTTTCACAGCCTCTCAGCCCCGCTGAAACTCCAGTCGCCGACCGGGGATGGCATCGGATACAAGCACCCCGTCGTAGACCTTCACCCCGTTGACGAAGGTCGCCGCCACCTTGGAACGCAGGCGACGTCCCTCCAGGGGCGACCAGCCGCACTTGTAGAGGAGATCCTCCCGCCGCACTTCCTGGTCCCTGCCCAGTTCCAGCAGTACCAGATCTGCCCAGTAGCCTTCGCGCAGGAAGCCCCGTTCGGCCACATCGAACAACCGGGCCGGGGCGTGGGCGGTCTTTTCCACGATCAGTTCCAGGGTGGCATCTCCATCGTGGAAAAGCTCCAGGGCCATGGGGAGGGCGTGCTGCACCAGGGGGAGGCCGGCCGGGGCCTTGAAGTAGCCGGCGGCCTTTTCTTGCAGTGTGTGGGGGGCGTGATCGGTACCGATGAGGTCGATGCGGCCATCGGCCAGGCCCGCACGCAGGGCGGCCCGATCCGCCGCGCTCTTGATGGCCGGGTTGCATTTGATCAGGCTGCCCTTCGCCTCGTAATCTCGGTCGTCGAAATAGAGGTGATGGACGCAGGCCTCGGCAGTGATGCGTTTGTCACCGGAACCCGGCTCGAACAGCCCGAGTTCCCGTGCGGTGGTGATGTGCAGGACGTGCAGCCGCGTGCCGTGCCGCCGGGCCAGCCCCACCGCCATTTCGGACGAGCGGAAACAGGCCTCAGCGGTGCGGATGAGCGGATGGAGCCGCATGGGGATCTCGTCCCCGTATTCCTTTCGATAGCGCTCCTCATTGGCCTTGATCAGCGGGCTGTCCTCGCAGTGGGTCGCGATCAGGGCGGGGGCATCGCGGAAGATGCCCTCCAGGATGCCTGGGTCGTCTACCAGCATGTTGCCGGTGGATGCGCCCATAAAGACCTTGATGCCGCAGGTCTGGCTGGGTTTCAGGGCGCGGATCTGATCGAGGTTGTCGTTGGTAGCGCCCAGGTAGAAGGCGTAGTTGGCCAGGGAGCGCCCCTCGGCCAGACGGAACTTGGCCTCCAGGGCATCCAGGGTGACGGTCTGGGGATTGGTGTTGGGCATGTCCATGAAGCTGGTGATGCCACCTGCTACGGCGGCGCGGGATTCGGTCGCCATGTCCGCCTTGTGGGTCAGGCCCGGCTCACGAAAATGGACCTGGTCGTCGATCATCCCCGGCACCAGGACCAGCCCCTCGGCATCAAGGAACTCCATTCCGGGCATGGCGGGAATGTCCGCCTCGATACGCTCGATGCGGCCCCCGGCAATCAGCAGATCAGCCTCCCGTACCGACCCTTCGTTCACCATCCGCGCATTTTTGATCAGTATCTTATACATGGGGCTCAGTCGTACTCTTTGTCTTTCCAGGTCCGCAGCGCGGTAAAAATCTCCGCCCCGTCCCGCAGGGGACAGCCGGCGTATTTTTCCGCCGCTCTTATCACCCTTTCCTTGTCGGTGCGCAGAAAGGGATTGGTCGCCAGTTCCACCGACAGGGGGGCGGGCAGTGTCGGCCTTCCCTGATCCCGCACGGCCAGTACCTCGGCCTCACGGCTCAGGATGTCCAGATTCTCGGGTTCCACCCACTTGGCGAAACCGAGATTGGCCAGGGTGTATTCGTGGGCCGGATAGCAGAGTGTCTCGGGTGGCAGGGCTGCGATGCGGCGCAGGGAATCGTGCAGTTGGCGATGGGTGCCGCTGAAGACCCGGCCGCAACCGGCGGCGAAGAGGGTATCGCCGCAGAAGAGGACTCCCTCGCCGTAGTAGGCGACATGGCCTTCCGTATGGCCCGGTACGTCCCAGACCTGGAATTTGGCACCTGCAACCTCGACGCTATCCCCCTCGCTTACCCGATGGCTGACTCCCGAGGCTGCCTCATGGACAGGGCCATAGACCGAAATCCCGGGGAAAGCCTGTTTGAGCGCCTTGACCCCACCCGTGTGATCGCCGTGCTTGTGGGTGATCAGGATGGCGGTCAACTGGAGCCCTTCCCGTTGCAGGCGCTCCAGCACAGGCCCTTCGTCACCGGGATCAACCACGGCGGCATCACAGCCATTGCGGATCAGCCAGATGTAGTTATCGTCGAAGGCCGGTATGGGGCTGATTTCCATCGCCTTGCCTATTCTTTGCTGTAGAGGCGATCCGGATCGATCAGGGGCTCGGCGGACACCACCAGCCGGTCGGCCTCGACCCGGTTGTAAAAGCAGTTGCGGCGTCCGGTATGGCAGGCGGGGCCGATCTGATCCACTTGCAGCAGGATTGTGTCGCCGTCGCAGTCGAACCGCATCTCCTTGAGATACTGCACCTGACCGGAGGACTCCCCCTTGCGCCAGAAGGCTTGGCGGGAGCGGGACCAGTAGCAGACTCGGCCGGTTTGCAGGCTCTCCTCGATGGCGGCCCGGTTCATCCAGGCCATCATCAGTACCTCGCCGCTGTCGTGCTGCTGGGCGATGGCCGGCACCAGGCCGTCGGTATTGTAGGGCAGGACATCCAGCGCCTGGGCGAGGGCCATCCCCTCGCCCAGGGCCATCCGTTCAGTCTGTTTCAGTGACATGTTTCACCTTGCGCGTTCGATCAGGGCCGCATGATAGCGCCTTAGGGTACAATACCCCATCCTCAACAACTACCGCTCCTCCATGGCCAACGTCTATCGCATCAGCTTCTTCAATCAGGGGAAGATCTACGAACTTTACGCGGAGTCCGTCCATCAAAGCGAGATGTACGGCTTTGTCGTGGTGGAGGGACTGCTGTTCGACCACCATCAGACCCTGCTCATCGATCCCTCCGAGGAGAAGCTGCGGGACGAGTTCAAGGGCGTCAACCGTACCCTGGTCCCCATGCACGCGGTCCTCCGCGTCGATGAGGTGGAGCAGAAGGGCACCAGCAAAATCGTCGATCCGGACGGCAAGAGCAACGTCACCCCCTTTCCGACCAACTTCTATACGCCGGGACGCAACCGGGATACCTGAACACCTCAAACCCTGTCGATGTCAAAAACCGATTTCCTGCTCATCGACTTGCTGCTGTTCGGCATTGCCATCGCTGCCTTTCCCCTCATCGGGGTCAGCGCGGTCATGGTTATGCTGACGCTCATCGCCATCCCCTATTTCCGCGCGCAGGGTAAACGGCACCTCTTCCCCCACTTTCTGATTGCCCTGGGCATGGCCTCGGCCTGGGCCTGGGTCGCCGGCGACCTGTACCGCTACAAGGAATCGACGCTGCTCCTGGGCCATCTCAATCTCTACCCGGTCCTCTTCTGGGTGTTTGGCCTCTTCATCAACATGACCCTCTACGACGACCTGATGCGCTGGCTGCACAGGCACCCCATCTGGGTACATCTGGCCATCTTCTCCCTCATGTTCTGGGCAGGGCTGCTATTCGTCGAGATCATGGCCTACCACGTCTTTGGGGTGCACAACCTGGCGACCCTGGGATATCCGGGACTGCCGGGCTGCGACTGTATCCACGGCCCCCGCTGGATGCAGACCTCCTACCTGGCGAGCGGCCCGCTCTATTTCATTGCAATCAGCCTCCTCGGCTACCACCAGAAGCACCCCTATTGGCCGCCGGCGCGCTGCCTTGCCGTCCCCGAAGCGGGCAAGGGCGATTGATGTTCTTCATTGAGGCGATGCCCGCAAGAACAGGACAATCGCCCCATGAAACAGCTCCTGACGCCCCTCTGCCTGCTCCTCCTCGCCGGCTGCGGCGTCCAACCTGAAGAGACCGATGACGTACCGCCGCTGATCACAGCGGCGGAGACAGGTGATCTTAATTACGGAATTACGGTGACACTTTACTAAATACACTTAATTACTAATTAAGTGTATTTAGTAAAGTGTCACCGTAATTCCCAGCAGCAACTGAATCAGGAACTAAAGAGCGGCGGCTTCAAGGAGATGGTCCGGTCCCTCGACCGAAGTGACATCGGCCAGATGGCGACCCAGGCCCTCTCCCTCATCAACCAGGAAGTGGTGATTACCCGGCTCCAGGCCGCCCGTTCCCTGTTCGATTTCGGCAACCGGGGGGAGGTGCTGATCGAGGTCGCGTTCAATGTGGAGGAGAACGGCAAGATCCTGGCGGCCGATGTCCGTCACCTGCGTTTCCAGCAAACCCTCAGCGACGGCTGGCGTTTCCGGGGGGCCGCCACGGAAGCGGCGTCTTTCCGGGCCTACCTGCCCTGATCCTGGAGGCGGAAAGGGCGATTGATTATTCGCATCATTTCACTGAGTTGATTCAGGTCATTTGCCACAGTTAGGACATGTTCCTAGAATCGCGTGCAGTCTTACATCAGGGGGTATAAATAATGGAAGCACTACAAATAGAACTTTACTTCTCTCTCTTCGTCATATTCTTCATCATCGGCATGGCCATTTATCTGTTCAAGATGGTCACCAAGAAAATGAAGGAAGACGGCGGCAAGTAATTTCATTACTTGTTCCACTCCACAGGGAGCCTTGCCCCGCCAGGGGCAAGGTTTTCTGTGTTCCCTTCCCGCCTGATTCCGGACCGCCGCGGCAACTCCCCTGCCGATAGCCGGGTTAAAGGTCTCCCCTGCTCACCTCCCTGGTTGTAAGCTTGGCGTCATCCCTTGCCCTTCCGGGAAGAACCATGAACAGAGAAGCAACCATCCGACGCCTTCTGACTGAGACCTTTGCCCCGCTGCATTTGGAGGTTATCGACGAGAGCCATATGCACAGCGTCCCCGAAGGGTCCGAATCGCACTTCAGTGTCCTGCTGGTCAGCAACCATCTACGAGGCATGAAGACCATCGATCGTCATCGCAGCATCAACAGGCTGCTGGCAGATGAATTTTCCACCGGTCTGCACGCACTTGCCCTGCACACATGGATCCCGGACGAGTGGTTCGAAAGAGGGGGGAAGGCACCCGAATCGCCCCTCTGCTTGGGCGGCTCCAAGGTGGGCTAGATGGCGCTGCGTTCGCTCCTGCCAAGCCCTCCTCCACGGACCAGCAGGCCGAGGTAGACCGGCTGACCGCCAGGCTCGGTCTCAAGATCGAACTGCGCAATGCCCATGCCCCCCGTTGGGGCTAGGTGGGTGGCCGCTTTCAAGCCCCCTGCCTCCGCATCGAGGATCCGGAGGAGGACACCCTCTGGCTCTATGAATCAGGGGCCATCGTTCTCTATCTGGATCAGCGCTTTTCGCCGACTTCAACTCTTTTAAAATCGCCTTAAATCATCCATGCGCCCTCCTTGGCCCATTCTCGAGTCACAGCACGGGCTACTTGCTCCTAGCCACCACGCCGACGTTGACTCCAGTCAGTCGCGCGATTAAAATTTCCGACCTTCCGATGGCAAGGTAGCTCAGCTGGTTAGAGCACAGCACTCATAATGCTGGGGTCGGCGGTTCGATTCCGCCCCTTGCTACCATCTTATAGATAAGGCCTACAGCTCCGGCTGTGGGCCTTTTCTTTGTGAGCTTCATTTTTTCGAGCCCGCCCAAATCCCTCTCGCACATTAAATGTGCGCCGGTCGGTCCCTCATGCACCGCCAGCGTGCATTATTCGCTGCTCAAGGGTTGTCTCTGCGTCTAAGTTGCTGATAGTTGAAACGGTATGCTGCGGCATTAATTGTGCATGCTGTTCCGGGATCCCAATAACCCCGCAACTACTGTATTTGGAGACTGATGACAATGAACTACCGGCGATTGATCGGCCCGATGGGGGCGGCATTGATGGCGCCGTCACTGGCATTGGCCGAGGAGGCGACCCTGAATGGCGCCAACACGGCCTGGATACTGACCTCCACCGCACTGGTTTTGTTCATGACCCTGCCGGGACTGGCCTTGTTCTACGGCGGACTGGTGCGCACCAAAAATGTGCTCTCGGTGATGATGCAGTGCTTTGCCATCGCCGGGGTGGTGTCGATCCTCTGGTTGATCGCGGGTTACAGTCTGGCCTTTGGCGCAGGAAATGCGTTGATCGGCGATTTCAGCAAGGCAATGCTGGCGGGGGTCGGGCGCGAGACCCTGGCGGCGGGGAATATCCCGGAATCGCTGTTCATGGCCTTTCAGATGACCTTTGCCATCATTACGCCGGCCTTGATCGTCGGCGCCTATGCCGAGCGCATGAAATTCTCCGCCATGCTCTTATTCAGTGCCCTTTGGCTGATGCTGGTCTATGTCCCCGTGGCCCATTGGGTCTGGGGCGGGGGCTGGCTGCAACAGATGGGACTCTATGACTTTGCGGGCGGGGTGGTGGTCCATATCACCGCCGGGGTCGCCTCCTTGGTGGCAGCCCTGGTGATGGGGCCGCGCAAGGGCTTTCCCACCACGGCCATGCCGCCTCATAACATGACCATGACCGTGACGGGGGCGGGCATGCTCTGGGTCGGCTGGTTCGGTTTCAACGGTGGCAGTGCCTTGGCCGCCGACGGTAACGCCGCCATGGCCCTGCTGGTGACCCACATTTCTGCCGCGACCGGGGCCCTGACCTGGTCCGCCATCGAATGGAAGCGGTTCGGCAAGCCCAGCGCCTTGGGTGCAGTCACCGGCATGGTGGCCGGGCTTGGCACCATCACCCCGGCCTCTGGCTTCGTTGGCCCCGGCGGCGGCCTGATCATCGGTCTGTTGGCTGGCGGGATCTGCTTCAGCGCCACCATGTTCATCAAGCGCGTGCTCAAGATCGACGACTCCCTGGATGTCTTCCCTGTGCATGGGGTCGGCGGCATCCTGGGCACAGTCCTGGCTGGCGTCTTCTCTTCCACCGGATTGGGTCTGTTCAGCGGCTACGGCTTCGCCAGCGGGGTCGAAAGCATGGGCGGGCAGGTCGGCGTGCAGTTGACCGGCGTTATTGCCACTATCCTCTTCGCCGCCCTGGCGACCTGGGGCCTGCTGAGAGGGGTAGGTGCCCTGTTAGGCCTGCGGGTCGAGGAGGAGGACGAAGTCGGCGGGCTTGATATCGCGCTCCACGAAGAACGCGGCTACGACCTGCATTAACCTAACGATGATGATCGCCACCCAATAGGCAAAGCCCCCCGCCAGGCGGATGTAAGTGATGTCGGTGCTCCAGATCTGATTCGGTCGCATCAGGCACCGCGCAGCAGGTAGGAGTAGGTCCGGTGCTCGGGGTGCGGGCGGCTGGTATCCGGCCCAGGTGCCATCCCCGCCAGCCCCAACTGGCGCTGGAGCGGCGCATCACGGCAGGCTGATCCCGGACTTTTTTTCAGCCGGTCCAGTTCATTTTGAGCCGGCCAATCTCGCTGAAGAGTCACTCCGGTTCCTGGTGCTCGTTGATCGGCTTCGCGCCACGCTTGCCTTCAAACAGGCTCTTAGCCTGCCCCTGGATCGCCTTCTTCCACTGCCCGACCAAGGCCGGATGGATCCCATGCGCCTGTCCGATCTCGTTGATCGTCTTTTCGCCCCTCAGGGCTTCAAGACCCACCTTCGCCTTGAACTCTGCACTCTGGACCTTGCGCTTCTTCAACTCACTCATATTGCCTATCCTCCTATACCGGATGGCAGCTTAAACTCCACTGTCAGGAATATGGGGTCCACCTTACCCCTTTGGGATAATTCAGCGCGTTTTTTGACCCCGGCTTTTCCCCTGTGCCACACTCTGGCCGCGAAATCTCCCTGGCCCCACTACGGATGATCCTGAAAACCCCATGAGCGACGATATCCGGCAGGTGATGGAAGGCATCGAACGCCTGCCCTTCAAGGTCTTCACCGAGAAGGCGTATCTGGACTATTCCATGTACGTCATCCTCGACCGCGCCCTGCCCCATATCGGCGACGGCATGAAGCCGGTGCAGCGGCGCATCGTCTATGCCATGTCGGAGCTGGGGCTCTCGGCGGCGGCCAAGTACAAGAAGTCGGCGCGCACGGTCGGGGACGTGCTGGGCAAGTTCCATCCCCACGGGGATTCGGCCTGTTACGAGGCCATGGTGCTCATGGCGCAGCCCTTCTCCTATCGCTATCCCCTGATCGACGGCCAGGGCAACTGGGGCTCCCAGGACGATCCCAAGTCCTTCGCCGCCATGCGTTATACCGAGTCGCGCCTCACGGCATACGCTCAGCTTCTGCTGCAAGAGCTGGGGCAGGGGACGGCCGATTGGATACCCAATTTCGACGGCACCCTGAAGGAGCCGGTGGTGCTGCCGGCCCGCCTGCCCAATGTGCTGCTGAACGGTTCCACCGGGATCGCGGTCGGCATGGCGACCGACATCCCGCCCCACAACCTGCGCGAGGTGGTGGCCGCCGCCATCCATCTCCTGGAGCACCCCGAGGCGACGGTCGCTGATCTCTGCACCCTGCTGCCCGGCCCCGACTATCCCTGCGATGCCGAGATCATCACGCAGCTGGCCGATCTGGCTCGCATCTACGAAACGGGGAACGGGAGCGTCCGCCTGCGGGCCCGCTACGAGCGGGAGGACGGCGACATCATCATCACCGGTCTGCCCTATCAGGTCTCCGGGGCCAAGATATTGGAGCAGATCGCCGCCCAGATGCAGGCCAAGAAACTCCCCATGGTGGAGGATCTGCGCGACGAGTCGGACCACGAGAACCCCGTGCGCCTGGTGATCATGCCCCGCTCCAACCGTGTCGATGTGGAGCGGCTCATGTCCCACCTCTTCGCTACTACCGATCTGGAACGGAGCTACCGGGTCAACGTCAACCTGATCGGCCTGGATGGCCGGCCCTCGGTCATGGACCTGAAGTCTTTGCTGGCCCAATGGCTGCGCTTCCGTACCGAGACGGTGCGCAAGCGGCTCGAATACCGCCTGGAGAAGGTGATCGAGCGGCTGCACCTGTTGGACGGTCTGCTGATCGCCTTCCTCAACATCGACGAGGTGATCCGCATCGTCCGCACCGAGGACGAGCCCAAGCCGGTGCTGATGGCCCGTTTCGGGTTGAGCGAGATCCAGGCCGATTACGTCCTCGACACCAAGCTGCGGCAACTGGCCCGGCTGGAAGAGATGAAAATCCGCGCCGAGCAGGATGAGTTGCGAAAGGAGCGGGAGCAACTGGAGCAGATCCTGGGCTCGAAACGCCGCCTGACCAGCCTGATCCGCAAGGAGCTGGAGGCGGACGCGGAGCGGTTCGGCGATCCCCGCCGTACGCCCATCGTGGAAAGGGAACCGGCGGAGGCCATCGGCGAGACCGAACTGACCCCCAGCGAACCTGTGACCGTCATCCTCTCCGAGAAGGGCTGGGTGCGCGCGGCCAAGGGCTACGACATTGATCCCGAGTCTTTGCTGTACAAATCGGGCGACCGCTTCCTGCAACTGGCCCGCCTGCGCAGCAACCAGCAGGTGGCCTTCCTTGACTCCACCGGTCGGGGCTATTCGCTGCCCGCCCACGGACTGGCCTCGGCCCGTGGCCACGGCGAACCCCTCACCGGTCGCTTGGCCCCGCCATCGGGGGCGCAATTCATCAGCGTCCTGGGAGGCGACCCTGAGCAGTGGCTGATTCTGGCCTCCGACGCCGGCTACGGCTTCCTGGTGCAACTCAAGGAGTTCCACGCCAAGAACAAGGCGGGCAAGGCCCTACTGACCCTACCCAAGGGGGCGCGGCCCCTGCCACCTCTGTGGACCGAGGCGCGGGAGACCGACCTGCTGGTGGTTGCGACCACGGAGGGGCGCCTGCTGATCTATCCGGTCAGGGAACTGCCCGATCTGACGAAGGGCAAGGGCAATCTACTGATCGCCATCCCCTCCGCCCGTGCCGCCGCCCGGGAGGAACTGATCTGTGCCCTGCTCTGCCTGCCCGAGGGCAAGAACCTGCGCGTCCTTTCAGGGAAGCGCCACATGACCCTAAAGCTCGGTGACCTCGAGAGCTATCGCGGCGAACGCGGTCGCCGAGGCAATAAGCTGCCGCAAGGGTTGCAGCGGATAGATGGGTTGACGGTGGAGTAGAACTTGGAATGATCCTAATTCAAATGTCGTGATGCTCGATAGGGTAGCCCCGCTCCCGGTAGAAGCGAAATCGCTCCCGCCCAGCCGCAAGGGCGTCGGGGGTCCGGTCCAGGGGCTCCAGCATGCGCTCGAAGCGGCTGAAGAAGGCTGGCACCTGGTCGCTGAGGTTGACCAGGACATCCTGCTCCTCGCCCGGATCGCCCTGGTGGCTGATAAGCACAGGTGTAAGCGCGCGGTCCACCCGGTGCAGTAGGCCATGGGGGATGAAGCTGCCCTGGCGGAATGTCCAGAGCAGCCGGTCCATGTGCAGGGCGACCTCTTCCGAGGCGACATGGATGAAGACGCGGTGGCCCTGCTGGCAGGCCTTCTCCACCAGACGGCAGCTGAGGCTGTAGCGGTCGCCCTCGGCCCCCTCCCGCAGGACGTAGAAGTCGATCCGGGTCATTCCGCCTGGCCGCAGTGGTCGAGCAGGAACTGGATCAGCAGGGGGACCGGACGGCCGGTCGCGGCCCGGTCCTTGCCGGAGATCCATGCGGTGCCGGCGATATCCAGATGCGCCCACTTGAACTTTTCGGTGAAGCGGGAGAGAAAGCAGGCTGCTGTAATGGTGCCGGCGGATTTGCCGCCGATATTGGCCATGTCGGCGAAGGGGCTGTCGAGCTGCTTCTGATACTCCTCCCAGAGGGGGAGTTGCCAGGCGCGGTCGTTGATCGCCTGGCCGGCAGCGAGCAGCTTGTCCGCCAGCTTCTGATGGTTGGCAAGCAGGCCGTTGGCATGGTGGCCCAGGGCGACAACGCAGGCCCCGGTCAGGGTGGCGATGTCGATCACCAGTTCTGGCTCGAAGCGTTCAGCATAGGTCAGGGCGTCGCAGAGGATCAGGCGTCCCTCGGCATCGGTGTTGAGCACCTCGATGGTCTTCCCCGATAGGCTGGTGACGATGTCGCCGGGCTTGTTGGCGTCGCCGTCAGGCAGGTTCTCGGAGGCCGGCACCAGGCCGACCAGATTGATGGGCAACTCCAGCTCGGCGCAGGCCTGGATGGCACCGATGACACTGGCGCCGCCGCACATGTCGTATTTCATCTCGTCCATGCCGGGGCCGGGTTTGAGGGAGATGCCGCCGGCGTCGAAGGTCAGCCCCTTGCCCACCAGGGCCACCGGTTTCTGGTCGGCCTTGCCGCCCCGGTACTCCATGAGGATCAATTTGGCTGGCTGGCGGCTGCCACGGGCGACGGAGAGCAGCGCCCCCATGCCCAGTCCCCGCATCTGTTCCTCTTCGAGCACCTCGACCTTGATGGCCTTGAGGCGACCACCCAGGGCCAGGGCCTGATCTGCCAAGTAGCCTGGCGTACAGATGTTGCCGGGGAGGTTGGCCAGGTCCTTGGCCAGGGCCAGGGCCTGGGCAATGGCACGGCCATGCGCCAACCCCTTTTGCGCCTTGGCCTCCGCCTTGCGGTTGGGCTGCCAGAACTGGAGCCGGGTCAGGGGATGCTTGGGCGCGTCCTTGGCCTTGTCGCTCTTGCAGGCGTCGAAGCGGTAAAGGGCCTCTTCCGCCGCCAGCACGGCGTCCCGCGACAGCTCATAAGGGGATGCCTTCTTGCAGGGCTCTGCGGCCAGGGTCAGGGTCAGATTGGTGCTGCGGTCGTTGCGCAGAAAGCCGACCACGGCGGATACCGCCTTGCGGTAGGCCTGGGGACCGTACTCCTTGCGCGGGCCGAGGCCGACCAGCAGAATGCGCTCGGCCTTGGTATGGGGCGCGTCCAGCAAGAGGTGGAGGGCACCGCATTTGTCCAACTCGATCTTTTTCAAGGCATTGAGCACCTGGCCCTGGGTGCTTCTGTCGATGGCGGCGGCGGCCTCGCTCAGCCTGTGCCCGGCGTAGACGCCAATCACCAGGCAGTCGGTACGCAGCTTTTCGAGGGCGGTGGATTTAAGTTCGTAGTCCATGCAGACTCCAGACAAAGTTTTGCGAAGGGTTCCGATCCGTTAGGATATGCGTCCAGTTTACCCCAAAGCCGATCCCGACCGGATTTCCAAATCCTGGAACCCGCCCCATGACAGGGCGCGTCGAAGAACGGATCTTCATTGCTTGTGAGGAACTTGCAAAATGGCCATCCTGACCATTTTGCAAGGCGAAAACGAAAAATGCGATTTTTCGTTTTCTTCATTTTCAATGGCTTAGGCCATTGAAAATGGCGGTTCATCCCTGAACCGCAAGAGGTTCTTGCAGTTT
>JAHJDE010000060.1 GCA_018812525.1 Gammaproteobacteria bacterium | reverse complement strand
TCTCTTGTTCGCCTGTGTCGCAACTTGCGCCGCTTCACCGCTCCGCCAGAGGCGCAACACTCGGTAATGGTGGGTGGTTAACCCTTTCCATGCCGGGACTTTCACCCGACCAGATGCGCCCCGCTTCGCGGCGCGCTAACGTATTGCCTGCCGGTCAGAGATGTCTTGAAGCGTAACTGCACCGGCCACCGGCCCGCACGGGAGCAACCGTGGCGGGCCTCTTTCGTTATTGTAGGGGTCTGGACTATACCGCGGAACAGCGGGCGGTGAAGAGGGTGGGAAGGATCAGGCGGAGACCGGACCGGTTTGGCTCACCGCAGGAGTACGCGAGCGGGGGATGTTCTCGGGATGAAAGTGCCGGTGAATTGTGAATCAGGGTTGGGAACTACACCGCCTGTGCCCCTAGGCTACTACTGAAAGAACAGCGGGTTCGGTCTGGGCAGAATTACCTAGCCGAACAATCACTCACACGACATCACGTCGCACACAAGGTCTATATCCTCCTTGTTTCTTGAGCAGCTGGGCAGCGTCCCTGTCAAGAAACCAGGTTGCCTGAGGCAGGTCTGCGATCCTGGTGGCTGGCAGGCTGATTGATTGTCCTTGGAATACCTCAGCCAGGGTCAGCGCCTTATCCCTTCCGTTCACCATAACCATGATTTTGCGTGCCTTCCGTATCATCGGCAGGGTCAGGCTTAACCGCCAACCCCCGACTGCCTCAATAAAGGCCGCCGAAACAGGCCGAACACTTTCCGACAGGGTTGCCGAACCGGGAAAAAGCGATGCCACATGGCCATCACCACCCATTCCCAGCATCACCAGATCCACCACAGGCATGCCATCTGCCTGTTCTAGCGAGCCAAGTTCGGCTGCATATCGCTCCGCAGCCGCATAGGGTTCCAGCTCTGCCTCCATTCTGTGAACGGTCCCCCACTCGATTTGGTCAAGCAGGGACTCCCTTGCCATCCGATAGTTGCTGTCGGGATGATTGGGGGGTACGCATCGCTCATCCCCGAACCAAAAATGGACCCGGCGCCAAAGGTCTCGCATCCTCGGCTCTTTGGCCAATGCCCTATAGAGGCTCCCCGGCGTCCGCCCCCCCGACAGGGCTACCTGAAAGCATCCCCTGGTATCGATGGCCTCTAGCGCGTTGTCCATCCAGAACTGCGCAGCTACCTGCAGATAAGATTCAGGTTCAGCAACGACAACCCCGTCCGCCTTTAACGTTTGACATGGATACTGTGCATTCATAAGCTTTGCGCCACCCTGATGATTTGGCTGGTTTGTATCTGGGGTCGCCGCTTGGAATCTGACCTGATCCAGCATGGCTACGCACATACACCAGGCCGATGCCGGGCGCACAGGTGTTCCTTCGTTAACTTCCTTACAAACTGTGATAGAGTTTGCCGCGCTTAATAATGTTGTTTGCTGCTGCCCCCCGCCCCATGAACTTCATTGTGAGATTGGATGAACCATAAACTACGCGTTGCTGTTGTGGGTGTCGGTTATCTCGGCCGTTTCCATGCATTGATCTACTCCCGCATGCCAAATGTCGAACTGGTCGGCATCCTTGACTCCAACCGGGAGACCGCCGACAGAGTCGCTGCTGAGGCAGGCTGTACGGCCTTTTATGATCACCTGGAACTACGGGACAAGATCGATGCCGTCAGCGTCGTTGTCCCCACCTCCCTACACCTTGAGGTCGCACGACCCTTTCTCGAAAAGGGTATACATACCCTTTTGGAAAAACCCATCGCAACGGCCGTAGCCGAGGGGGCCGAGATCGTGGAGATGGCTGCACGCTCAGGTGCCTTGTTGCAGATAGGCCACCTGGAGCGCTACAACGCTGGCGTTATGGAGCTGGCGACGCGTATCAGTAACCCCCATTTTATCGAGGCGCAGCGCATGAGCAGCTTCGTCGCCCGCGCCACCGACGTGGATGTCATTTCAGATCTGATGATCCACGATATCGACATCATCCTCTCCCTGATCGACTCCGATATCGTCACGGTCTCGGCTGTCGGTACCCCCGTGCTGACCAACCACATCGATATCGCCAATGCTCGCCTGGAGTTTGCCAACGGCTGCGTTGCCAACATCATCGCAAGCCGCGTATCGGAAAAAAAGTCGCGCCGTATCCGCGCCTTCGGCCCAAAGCACTATCTCTCGCTCGATTTCATCGAGCAGCGCCTCAATATCGCCTACCCCAAGCCTAGGCCAGATGAGGAGTGGCCCGAGATTGTCGTTGAGACCCTCGACATCGCGCCTGTTAAGCCCCTCGATGCGGAATTGGAGGACTTTGTTCGGTGCGTTGTTTCACGCCAGAAGCCCCTGGTTGACGGCCATGTCGGTTTGGAGGCGCTCGATGTTGCGATGCGAGTCAAAGAGACCATTCTAGGCAAATTCTGATCAACGAACGAGATCCTTCCTATGAGCAGCCAACAACAGACCCTGCCGATACCCTATCTGCGTCTTCATAATGAATTCAATGCCCTGCGGGCCGAGTGGATGGAGATGATCGGCGAGATCGGCCTGAGTGGCGCCTTCATCCTCGGACCCAATGTGCGCCAATTCGAGCAGGAGGTCACCACCTACCTGGGCTGCACCCACGCCGTTTCAGTCGCCAACGGCACCGACGCCATCGAGCTCTCCCTGCGGGCATTGGGCATCGGACCCGGCGATAAGGTCATTACTTCTCCTTTCACGTTCTTCGCCACCGCAGAGGCCATCTCCAAGGTCGGTGCGACACCGGTTTTCGCTGACATCGATCCTGACAGTTTTACCCTTGATCCTGTCAGCGTAAAAAGCAAAATCGATAGGGATGTAAAGGCCATCCTGCCGGTCCACATTTTCGGTCATCCAGCGGATATGGGAGTACTCTCCTCCATCGCCGGCGAGCATGGGCTGCATGTCATCGAGGACGGAGCGCAGGCCTTTGGGGCCATCCAGGGTGGCAAATATGCCGGCGCCCACGGCCAGTGCGGCTGTTTCAGTTTTTATCCGACCAAGGTTCTCGGCTGCTACGGCGATGGTGGTCTGATAACCACCGATAGCGACCAGGTTCGTGACCGCCTGCTCAGGCTGCGCAATCATGGCGCCTCGTCGCCCTTCATGCACGACGAGCTTGGTTACAACAGCCGGTTGGACGAGATTCAGGCCGCACTTCTCCGCATCAAACTCCGGAAGATCGAGCAGGACATTGCGGCACGCATCAGGGTCGCCGATCTCTACGACGAACAGCTCGGCGACCTGCCCCTTAGGCGCCCTTCACGACCCGGCAACGGTCGGCACGTCTTCAATCTCTATACCATTCGCCATCCCCGCCGCGATATGCTGCGCGCTGCCCTCAAGGAGGCCAATATCGGCCATAGCCAATGTTACCCCCTGGGACTCCACCTCCAGGCGGTCTACAGTCACCTTGGCTACCAGCCCGGCGATCTGCCGGTCACTGATCTGCTTTGTGGGGAGACTCTCTCCCTGCCCATATTCCCCGATATGCATGAGGAAGAGATCGAGCGGGTATCCGAGGTAATCAAGCGCCTCGGCTGAGGCTTGCCCGCGCCGCCATTTCTGCCGCCACCTCGACCGCGTAACGCAGGCTGCCGATTGCAGCCAGTCCGCTGCCCGCCAGATGCAGGGCCGTACCGTGATCAACCGAGGTGCGGATAATGGGGAGGCCCAGCGTAATATTCACCGCCTTACCGAAACCTTTGTATTTGAGTACAGGGAGTCCCTGGTCGTGATAAAGGGCAAGCACCACATCGGCTTGCTCCAATACACCTGGGGTGAAGGCGGTATCGGCCGGTAGCGGACCAAGAAGCTGGATGCCGTTCCTTCGCAGCTCATCCAGTGAGGGGATGATAACTTCGATCTCCTCCCACCCCAGATGCCCTCCCTCCCCGGCGTGTGGGTTGAGCCCGCACACAACGATCCGGGGTTCGGCTATGCCGAAGCGGAAGCGCATGTCATTCCAGAGGGTATGAATCACCCCATGCAGCAGATCCCTGGTAACAGCACTGCTGACATCCTTCAGCGGTAGATGGGTGGTCGCCAGAGCCACTCTCAGCCCTGGTGTGGCAAGCATCATCACGGGATTGCCACCGGTTCGCTGGGCCAGGTATTCAGTATGGCCAGTGAAAGGTATACCCGCTTCATTGATGATCCCCTTGTGGACAGGTCCCGTCACAAGGGCCGCCACCTTCCCCTTGAGACAGCACTCGACGGCTTTATCCAGTGTTTCAAGGACGTAGCGGGCATGGGCCGGGTTCAATACGCCGCAGACCGCTTCCGAAGGCAAGCTGATCGGTAGGACTTCCAGACACCCGGGGGTGGCTTCGTGAATCGTCGATGGCCGATAGGGAAGCAGCCGGAGGGATTTGCCAAGGCATTCGGCGCGTGATAGCAACAGATCGGGATCCGCCACGACGACAATACGGTGGGGGCTGGGCTGCTGGGCCAATTCGACGCACAGGTCCGGCCCTATGCCGGCCGGCTCGCCAGCTGTCAGGATAATCGGCCTCATAAATTACGGTGACACTTTACTAAATACACTTAATTACCAATTAAGTGCATTTAGTAAAGTGTCACCGTAATTCCGTAATTCAGGCGAGTCCGCATCAGTCGAGGTCGCTATCCTTGCGGAGCCTGATCTCAACATAGGACTCGTCTCGCAACCGGCGCACGAATTGCTCGATCGCCTCGTCACCCTTGCGCTGTTTGATTGCCGCGCGTGCCTTGTTCCGGCGCACGTCATCGGTGCTGTCATAGACCCTGCGCTCGAGAACCTGCAACAGATGCCATCCAGCTTGCGTATGAAAGGGCTTGCTGATCTCATTTGGCTGGAGGGCATCCATCTCTTGTTGGAAGGTGGGAAAGACATCTCCAGGGCTGAGCCAGCCAAGATCACCGCCCTTCACAGCACTGGCCGCATCGTTTGAGTGGGATCGAGCCAAGGCGGCAAAATCATCGCCTCCCGCAATTCGCTGCCGAAGCTGTTCAAGGCGGGTTTTCGCTTCCTCGTCAGAAGTCACTTCGTCGGTGCGTAACAGGATGTGTCTGACGTGCGTCTGATTCACAACCTCGCGGGCCAATCCCTTTCTGTCCAAGAGCTTGAGGATGTGGAACCCACTGGAACTGCGAATGGGGTCACTGACCTCACCGGACTTCAGCTTGACCACCTCATCGACCAGTTGGCTCGGCAACTCCCCTCGCTTACGCCAACCCAAATCGCCCCCATCGAGGGCATTGCTCGCGTCAGAATATTTGGCTGCAATGTCGCGGAAATCCGTCCCGCCCCGCAATTCAACGGCCAACCTATCGGCCTTGGATTTCAATTTCACCAGTTTGTCGGATTCAGCCCCTTCAGGAACCGCGATCAAAATATGGCCCACCCGGTAGGTAACATCCTCATCTCCCGCTTGAGCCTCTTTCTCCAAATAGGCATCGATTTCTCGATCCGACACCTGAATCTTGCTCAGTACATTTTGGCTATGGAGACGACTGATCAGATATTCCTCGCGCATATCCTCCTTGAACTGTTCGAAGCTCAAGCCAGAGGACTCCAGCGCCTGGCGAAATTGGCCGAGACTCATCCTGTTTTTCTCTGCGAGATTCCCCAGTGTCCGCCCAATAATCCCCTCATCCACGGAAATTCCGGCAGCCTTTGCGGCGTTGATTTGCAGTCTACGGACGATCAGGCGCTCCAGCACCTGCTTTTCCACCACCTCCTTCGGTGGCTGTTGCAAACCTTTCTGTTTTATTTGAAGAACGATTTGCTTTGTTCGCCGATCCAACTCGCTGCGCATCACCAAATCATCGTCTATGACGGCAACGATGCTGTCTATTTCCTTGACCTCTGCGGCGAAGAGGACCCCCGGAAATAACAAGACCAATGTCAGAAATGAACCCAGCCACATAATCAACGCCTTACCTCATAGCCGAGCACGCCCTCTTCAATCAGCTTGTCGACGCTTTGCCCTATGGCGCCAAGACCAGTGAGTTCAAGCTGGGCAAAGACCCCGGTCGTCGTCTGATCATTGTTCACGAAATGACGCCCGACAAATCTGAATGCCCAGCAGCAACTGTTGTATTCAAAGCCACCAAAGCGATCCAATGTCTTTTCGTCACGCATAGAATAGTTCCAGCGGCCGACCAGGCTCCAGCCCGCGCTTACCGGCCAATGGAACGAGGCATCCACCTGATCCTGCAACGCCACCTCATAACGGTAGGCCAGATTGACGACTCGCATCTCTTCATCCTTGTAACGCAGCATGGCGGCGGTCTTTTCCGTGTCGTCAACATGGGGGTTCCATTGATAGTAAACACTGGTGTACCAATCGGGTGCAAAGTTTGAACTCAGTTCGGCAACCATGGAAGATGCCCCGTCCTGTACCGCTGGCGCGCCCGGCAACTGAACATTTCTGTCCTCAAAATAGAAGACCTCGCCAAGACTCAGGCTCAGCCACTCACGTCCCGTCGACTCGGAAAAAAAGCGACTGGTCAGTGCGGCCGTAAGCTGGTTTGCATCAGCCTGCCGATCCGCGCCGCTGAAGCGGTTCTCGCGGAACAGGCTGTCAAAGGACAAGCCATATTCCGTTGTATCAAAAACGGGTAGCCCGTCCTGATTCTCCTCCGGGGTAAAGAGATAAAATAGCCGTGGTTCCAGGGTTTGCACTGCAGCCTGACCAAGCCAGTCGGTCGAGCGCTCAAATACCAAGCCGCTATCCAGGCTAAATACGGGCAGGGCGCGATCCGGATTATCGGACATGCCAGCGGCTTGATCTTTCAGGGCATAGGCCGTATAGCGGCCACTGATTTTTGGAATCATGTGGCCCCAGGGACGCAGGATTGGATAGCTGACACCTGGCATCAAATCGAGACGCTGACCGAAGACGGCGTTCTCGTGATAGAAATGGGTGTACTCACCCAGGAAATGGTAGGTCAGCCCGGTCGATGGGTCCGGCTTCTCCATGTTCAATAAGAGTTGTGGCAAACGGCTGTAGGGTTTGTCGACAGCGGCTATGCTGTTGTCGATGGTCTGGTAATCCTGGAACCGCCCCACAAAACTCCAAAAATCGCCCGAATAGCTCGCCTCGGCTGTCCGTTCCAGGTTAACCGCGCTGGTTACGCCCAGGTTTGAGCCGAAATCGGTCAGATAGGTATCGTCGGAAGCATAGTCCGCATAGAGTCGTGTCGACCAGCGGGGGGCCGGATTGCTTGTGTAGCGTAGCGCAAGAGAGCCGCGGGTATCCCTTGTTCCTGTGGAATTTCCCGCATCATCCGGGAGAATCTCCGCACCGAGCAATCCTGCCGAGTCATCCGTCAGGAATCGAAACTCGCCACCCAGCATCAGCCCGCGATCAGACATGATGCGAGGGTAGAGGGTCGCATCGTAATTGGGCGCCAGATTCAGATAATAGGGTGCGGTGACATCAATCCCTGTTTTGTTCGAGCTGGCGACTGATGGCGTAAGAAATCCCGACATCCGACGGTCATCTACCGGGAATTTAAAATACGGCGCATAGAGTATGGGGGTGCCCAAAAAGCGCAGGGTGGCGTCCTTTGCCTCGCCCCAGCCCGACTCGTTGTTTATTTCCAGCTCGTCCGCACTGATGTACCAGTCGCTATTGCCAGGCCGGCAAGTGGTATAAGTGATATTTTCATGGTGGCTGTGGTTGCTATCCAAGACGACCACCTTATCCGCCGTCCCGCGTCCACCATTTTCCAATATCCGGTAGCCTTTTACCCCGGTCGTGCTACCCCTCTTTTCATTCAGGTAGAACTCTCCCTCATCAGCCAGCAGCCGCAAGGATGGCGATTGGTAAAGGAAGTTGCCCTTGACGCTGACCTTCCCATCCGAGCGGGTGTAGCGAAGCCAATCCGACTCCAGGTGCTGGTCTTCCTGATGGACCTCCACATCGCCGGTAAATAAGGCAATCTGATCATTCCGCTGCCAGCTAACCGCATCGGAACTGATGTCGAGATCCCTGTTCGCGGTCTTCCCTCCCAGCAACGAGGTCTGACCGCCAATTGGCACGCCGCAGCTTTGCCAGCTCAATCCTTCATCCAATCTGTGGTATCGATCACCCTGTGCCTGGGATCGAACAGACACCGAATCCCGTTTGATCTGATTATTGTTATCTTGCGGCACTGCCTTTTTGGAAGCGGCAAGGCCCGTGCCATAGGAATCCCTGTCCGCATTGGCGGCCACTTCATTAGTAACCTTGGGGCTAGGGTTCAGGTCAGTCCATCTTGGATGTCCAGCGCCGCCGGCTTTTTCCGGCGAGGGCAAGGCTGCCGCATTTTCAGCCAAAAGCGGATAAGTCACCGCCTCATTTGCTTTGTCATCCGAGCAATTCCAGTCCATCCCTCCAGGGGCGCAATCCCATGAAGCGCCCTGGGCGACGGCAGCACCCCAAGGCAAGGCCAGTAGCCCCTGGACTATAATGGTCAATATTTTTTTCTTGGACACTGTTATTCCCATCGCGCGCATGAGTCGTATCGGCCTGACCTTTCAGCCGACACTTGGCCGCATAATATCTCGCAGAACAGTGATTTCTTCAATAAAAACAAGCTGCTACGTGAATATGAACATCACCTATCCGACGCAACCGACTGAAATAAAAGGACATGCTTCAGGTGATCTTCAATTGCAATATCGGTGAGCGCGTGGATGATGCCCCAAAAGAAAAGGCCCATACGGGCCTTTTCTTACCTTGGCTGGGGACGAGGGATTTGAACCCCCACATACGGAGTCAGAGTCCGCTGTCCTACCATTAGACGAGTCCCCAAGGAACTGCTTGTCGTCCCGGCATTAGGTCCGGATTAACGCTTGGAGTATTGCGGACGCTTTCGTGCCTTATGCAGGCCTACCTTCTTACGCTCAACCATACGGGCATCACGTGTAAGATAACCTGCCTGGCGCATGGTTCCGCGCAGGCCCTCATCATAGAGGGACAGGGCGCGCGCGATGCCATGGCGAATGGCGCCGGCTTGTCCGCTGATCCCGCCACCGGCGACGGTTATCTGTAAATCAACCTTGTCCAGCACGCCTGCCGCTTCCAAAGGCTGACGGACAATCATCCGCGCTGTTTCGCGACCGAAGAAGTTCTCCAGGCTGCGGCTATTGATGGAGATGCTGCCGTTACCCGAAGAAAGGAAAACGCGCGCTGTGGAGGTCTTGCGACGCCCGGTGCAATTGATGACTTCTGCCATGATAGTATTCCAAATCAGATTTCGAGCGTTTTGGGCTGCTGAGCTTGATGTTTATGCTCCGCGCCCGCGTAGATCTTCAGCTTACTCAGCATGGCCCGCCCCAAGGGGTTGCGCGGCATCATGCCTTTAACTGCCTGCTGGATAACACGTTCGGGGGCCTTCGCGAGCAATTTTTCCAGGCTGATGGACTTGAGGTTGCCGATGAAGCCCGTATGGTGATGGTATATCTTGTCCTTCAGCTTGTTTCCCGTGACCGCCACCTTCTCGGCATTGACCACAACGATGAAGTCCCCGGTATCGACATGGGGCGTATATTCGGGCTTATGTTTGCCGCGCAACCGGCGGGCAATCTCGGAAGCCAAGCGTCCCAGGGTCTTGCCGGAGGCATCAACCACATACCAGTCACGGCGTACTTCCGCTGGTTTTGTACTCAGAGTTGTCATTAAGGCTGCTCCAAAGGCAACGAAATGCATTGATCTCGAAAAAGATCGCGAAATATACCCGCCATCCGTCATCCAATCAAGACCGACAGGCAAAAAAAACGGGGCTGGTGCGCTCTCATGTCTCCTTCTTGCCCGGCAGGCGCAACCGCTCCACCGGCCTCCCTGCCAGCAGATGCTCCTCGAAGATTTCATCCAGGTCCTGACTATCCACGTAGGTATACCAAACCCCTTCAGGGTAGATGACGATCACAGGGCCTTCATCACAGCGCCCCATGCAACCCGCCGAATTGATCCGAACGCCGCCCGGCTCGTGGATTCCTGCTTCTTTGGCCCGTTTTTTCAGATGGCCCTTGGCCTCACTGGCCCCAAGCATTGCACAGCAGGGCGTGCCGTCCTCACGCCGATTATTGCAGACGAAGAGATGCTGTTGATAAAAAGCCATGCGACGCGCCCTCTCCAATTCCGATAATATCCAGCACCCAGTATACCCCTGACCATTACAGTCCTTCGCATTGAAAGATGAACAGTTGTTGCAGGAGTCTGACCTCTGTGTCAAATGCGGTCTCTGCCTGCCCCATTGCCCGACCTATCGCCTCCGACAGGACGAAGGGGAATCCCCGCGTGGCCGTATTTCCTTGATTCAGGGTCTTCTCCAGGGGCATTTATCGGTCGACAAACCCCTCCGGCGACACCTTGAAAGCTGCTTGCACTGTCTCAATTGCACAGCAGCCTGTCCTTCGGGCGTCAAGTATTCAAGCCTCATCGATGCGGCACTGGAACGTCTCCCAAGTCACCGGGGGTTAATGGCAGATGCCATGGCCCGGATTCCCTCATCGTCTTTCGGTCGCACTGCGATCAGAGTTTTCCGGGGCAGCCCCCTCTATCCCCTTGGCTTGAAGGTGGCGCCTCAGCGGTACAAAAATCTCTTGCGGGTGCTGCCGCACCTCGTTGCGGAACAGCTTTCGACCGCATCACCCAACCGGGAGGCTTCCGATTGCGATGCCTACCTATTTCTGGGATGCGCAACCCGCCTGGTTGAACAAGCGACCTTTCATGCATTCCAGGCCATTGCCGACAAGCTCGGGGTCAACACTCGGATTCCTCCCGATCAGATTTGTTGTGGCGCTGTCTATGGGCACGGCGGCAATCAACTGAAAGCGGAAAGGTATCAAGACCGGAATATCCAGGCCTTTGATGGGGCCAGCCATATTATCTCCTTCGCCAGTGGCTGCGGCGCCTACTTGCAAACCTACCTCGGGGACCGAGTGATCGATGCAAGCGCCTTTCTGGCGCAAGTCCCTTGGCCCAATGATCTGGGGCTCAATGCGTTCGATGGGCAGATTGCCATCCACACCCCGTGCTCGCTACGCAATTCCATGAAATCCGAACAGGCTGTCATGGGCCTCATTGACCGGATCCCCGGTGCGTACGTTGTAGCACTTTCTTCAGGATATGGCTGTTGTGGCGGAGCAGGCATGCATCTGATTGAGCAAGCGGATACCGCCCGGCAATTGCTTGATCCTCTCCTGGACGAGATAAGACTATTGCAACCCAGGGTCATTCTCACTTCCAACACGGGTTGCCGTCTTCACATGCAGCGGGGCTTGCTGGATTGCGGATTGGACATCCCTGTTCGCCATCCGGTCGAGCTTGTCGCTGAACTTCTCCCTTAAGCTTGGCCTACAATCGACCATAGTAACCGACGAATCTGGATGCCAACCCCATGACCCTGACGACTCGAAACCTGATGCCGGCGGACAAGCTGGTGATCGGTCTGGATAATGCCCTTCGTACCCTCTTCGGCAAGCCGCAAATGACCGAACGAACCAATCCCGCAGCCACCCTGCCTGAGCTTGAGATGAATGACAGCGAAAAGCTCCATGCCGCGCGCCTGATGCGAATAAACCACACAGGCGAGGTTTGCGCCCAGGCCCTCTATCAGGGACAGGGGGCTAGCGCGTGTCTCGGCGATGTCAGAGCGATCATGGAGCGGGCAGCGATGGAGGAAAATGACCATCTCGACTGGTGCGAAAAGCGGCTGGAGGAACTCGACAACCGGAAAAGCATCCTCAACCCCTTCTGGTATCTCGGGTCCTTCCTGATTGGCGCTACTGCAGGCATGGCCGGCGACAAATGGAGCCTTGGGTTCGTGGCAGAAACCGAAAGGCAAGTAACGGCCCACCTGGAGGACCACCTCTCCCGGCTGCCACCCCAGGATCAGAAAAGCCGGGCCATTCTGGAGCAGATGAAGGAAGACGAACTGCGCCACGCCACCTCGGCGCTGAAAGCGGGCGCTGTTGACCTCCCGATTCCCATCCGCTCTGCGATGAAACTGACATCCAGGGTCATGACCAAGTCGGTCTACTATCTCTGAATCCCCAACTGCGGATCAGCCCCCAGGCTCGTAGGCCAGGTTCGGTCCCAGCCAGCGCTCGGCCTCGGCCAACGTCATCCCCTTCCGTGCCGCGTAATCCTCGACCTGATCCTTGCCTATCTTGCCGACGGCGAAATAGCGTGCCATAGGGTGGCTGAAATAGAGACCGCTTACCGAGGCCGTCGGTATCATGGCCCTGGATTCGGTCAGGGTCATGCCAATGGCGCACTCCACATCCAATAACCGCCACAGCGTATCTTTTTCGGTATGGTCTGGACTGGCCGGATAACCCGTGGCGGGGCGGATGCCGCGATATCTCTCCTCGATCAGATCCGCCTTGCCGAGATCTTCCCCGGCGCTGTATCCCCAGTATTCCTTGCGAACACGCTCGTGCAGCCATTCGGCCATGGCCTCGGCGAGGCGGTCGGCGATGGCCTTGAGCATGAGGGCCTGGTAATCGTCCCTGTCCTGTTCGAATTCCGCTACCTTTGCATCGATGCCAATGCCCGCCGTGCAGGCAAAGGCCCCGATATAGTCCGCCTTGCCCAAGGACTTTGGCGCAACGAAATCTGCCAGGCAGTCGTTATAATGGCCTGCGGGTTGACGGCCCTGTTTGCGCAGATTGTGCAGGGTGGCGAGCTGCATCTTACGGGCATCGTCGGCATAGAGCTGGATATCGTCTCCCTGGGCATCCGCCGGAAAGAGACCCACGATGGCAGCGCCCCTCAGCCACTTGCCATCAATGATGTTTTGCAACATGGCCTCCGCGTCGGCAAGAAGTTTCCGCGCCTCCTCACCCTTTTCCGCATCTTCCAGGATCTGCGGATAGCGGCCCCTGAGCTGCCAGGCGTGGAAGAAGAAGGTCCAGTCGATATAAGGGGTTATGGCTTGCAGATCGATATCCGACAGGATATGGATGCCAGGACGGGTAGGAATCGGGGGCTGATAGCTGCCCCAGTCGATGGGGATGCGGTTGGCTCGTGCCTCGACAATGGCGATCAAGCTCTTTGCCTCACTTCGTGCCGCACGGCGTTCACGTACAGCCGCATATTCCATATTCAAGTCATTGATGAAGGCCGTGCTCAACTCCCCCGAAAGCAGGCGGGTCGCAACCCCGACCGCACGTGACGCATCCGGCACATGGGCGACCGGCCCCTGATATTCCGGGGCAATCTTGACGGCCGTGTGGGCCTTTGAGGTGGTGGCCCCGCCAATCATTACCGGGGTGTTCATGCCGAGACGCTGCATCTCCTTGGCCACATGGACCATCTCGTCGAGGGAGGGCGTGATCAGCCCGGAGAGGCCGATGATGTCCACTTGCTCTTCTTGCGCCCGTTTCAAGATGGTTTCGGCCGGGACCATGACGCCCAGATCAATAACCTGATAGTTGTTGCATTGCAGCACCACGGCAACGATGTTCTTGCCGATATCGTGGACATCGCCCTTGACCGTGGCCAGCAGGATTTTTCCCTGGGACCGGACCTGGCCTGACTCTAGCAGAGCAGCTTTTTCGGCATCCAGGAAGGGTTCAAGATAGGCTACGGCCTTCTTCATGACACGGGCGGACTTGACCACCTGGGGCAGGAACATCTTGCCGGCCCCGAACAGATCGCCCACTACATTCATGGCCGCCATCAGGGGGCCCTCTATAACCTCCAGGGTCCTTTTGACCTGCTGCCGCGCCTCCTCGGCATCTTCATCGATGAATTCAGTGATCCCCTTTACCAGGGCATGCTCCAACCGCTTGGCTACGGGCCATGAGCGCCACTCCAGCGTCTCCTTTGGTTCGGAAGCCCCTTCGCCTTTGTACTTGGGCGCCAGCTCGATGAGCCGTTCGGTGGCGTCGGGACGGCGGTTGAGGATCACATCCTCCACCGCCTGACGCAGCTCCTGGGGGATGTCGTCGTAGATAACCAATTGCCCGGCGTTGACGATGCCCATGTCCATCCCCGCCTGAATGGCGTGGTAGAGAAACACCCCATGGATCGCCTCGCGCACCGGATTGTTGCCCCGGAAGGAGAAAGAGACGTTGGAAACCCCGCCGGAAACCAGGGCATGGGGCAGATTCCGCTTGATCCAGCGAACTGATTCGATGAAATCGACACCGTAATTGTTGTGCTCCTCCATGCCGGTGGCAACGGTGAGTATGTTGGGATCGAAAATGATGTCTTCGGCGGGGAAGCCGATCTGCTCGGTCAGAATCCGGTAGGCACGGCCACAGATCTCCATGCGACGCTCCAGGCTGTCAGCCTGACCCTGCTCGTCAAAGGCCATGACGATCACGGCCGCGCCGTAGCGGCGACAGAGGCGGGCATGCTCGATAAACCTGGCCTCGCCCTCCTTGAGGGAAATGGAGTTGACGATCGGCTTGCCCTGCACGCATTGGAGACCCGCCTCGATGATCTCCCATTTGGAAGAGTCGATCATGAAGGGTGCCTTGACGATCTCGGGTTCGGAAGCCATCAGGTTGAGAAATCGTCGCATGGCAGCGATGCCATCGAGCATCCCCTCGTCCATGTTAACGTCGACGACCTGAGCGCCGTTCTCCACCTGTGCGCGGCATATGTCGAGCGCCTTCTCGTACTCTTCGTTGAGGATAAGCCGCTTGAAGAGGGCGGAACCCGTAACGTTGGCGCGCTCCCCGACGTTGACGAAGTTGAGCCCTTTGTCGATATTCAAGGGTTCCTGGCCCGACAGGCGGCAAGCTGGAGCAATGCATGGCGGCTTGCGTGGCTTTCTGCCCTGCATCGCCTCGGCGATGGCCCTGATATGCAGCGGCGTGGTGCCGCAACAACCCCCAATAATGTTGAGAAAGCCGCTGTCGGCCCATTCCGACAGGTAGCCCGCCATATGTGCCGCATCCAAGTCGTACTCGCCGAACTCATTGGGTAGCCCCGCATTGGGATGGGCGGAGACCCGGGATTCGCAGATACGAGACATCTCCTCCACGTACTGGCGCAACTGGTTGGGGCCGAGGGCACAATTGAGGCCAAAGGAGATGGGCCGGGCGTGGCGCAGGCTGTTGTAGAAGGCCTCGGTGGTCTGGCCTGACAGGGTGCGTCCGGACGCATCGGTGATGGTGCCGGAGATCATGATCGGTAGCCGCAGGCCGTCCTCCTCGAACACACGTTCGCAGGCAAAGACGGCTGCTTTGGCATTGAGGGTATCGAAGATGGTCTCGATCAGCAAAATATCCGCGCCGCCCGCGATCAGGCCCCGCGCCGCCTCGCAGTAATCTGCAACCAGCTCGTTAAAATCTATGGCACGGGCGCCCGCATCGTTGACATCCACCGACATGGAGGCCGTTTTCTGGGTCGGCCCGAGCACTCCGGCCACGAGGCGGGGTTTGTCCGTTGTCGAATAGCGGCCGGCTGCCTCGCGACAGAGTTGGGCGGCTGCCTGATTGATCTCATGGGCGAACTCTTGCAGTCCAAAACGCTCCAAGTCCTTGGCAGTGGCGCCGAAGCTGTTGGTCTCAATGATGTCGGCGCCCGCTTCCAGATACTGCTCGTGGATACCGCGGATGATCTGGGGCTGCGTCAGGACCAGGAGATCATTCATGCCCTTCAGATTGACGGGCCAGTGGGCAAAGCGCTCTCCGCGATAGTCCGCCTCTTGCAGGCCGTGTCGCTGGATCATCGTCCCCATGGCCCCATCAAGGATTAGGATCCGCTCTTCAAGCAGAGTTTCGATTTCTTTGCTATTGTATTGGGGCATAGGGATTTTTTCCCGGCTAAATGACGTGTATGATAAACCAAGGTCTAAATTGCAAGCAGGCGCCGTAGCGCCCGATGGGAATGTAGATGGCCGATCATAGAGGATTCACCGGTTTGGGTGAAGTTGGCGGGAGGCAGCGGGGCTTTTTACGCGGCGAGAAGCTGAGGATCGCCCTGGTTGTCGGTATTATTAGCCTTTTGGCCTGGAATGTTTTTTTTGTCAACTGGGATGAGCCCGGTGTGGCCAAGTCCTATTCCAAGACCAAGGCCGTCCAGGTTGAGTCCGAATCACCCCCTCGGGGTTCGGAGTCAAGCGGCGATGGAGCGAAGGCTATCGACCCGGGTGGCGGCGAAGAGGCGCGCGTCATCATTGCAGGGGCGCGTCAGGCGGGAGAGCCACCTTCGCCGACCGAGCTTTTCGCCAAGGCCGAAGAATACGTTCAAGCGGGAAAAAAGGCGGATGCCTATCTGCTCCACTTTTTTTTGGTAAAACAGGGACACGGCCCTTCTGCCATGTTATTGGCGGAGATGGCCGATCCCAGTTTTCATGATCCCAATAAAAGCTTCCTGGACGGCCCCAATTTCGCCCAGGCCCACAAATGGTATGTCCAGGCCTTGATATTGGGCCAAGAGGAAGCGGACAAACGGCTAGCCGATCTCAAATTGCGGGTGAAAGCTGCCGCGGCCGGTGGAGATGAAAACGCGCGTCGTCTATTGGTGGGATGGTAATGGTCTTGGAGAAGACAGCATGACAAAAGTTGTTCGAGGTCTTTTGATAGTTGCGGCTCTGCTGGCCGCTGGGCAGGCTCAGGCAGTGGCATCCGAGGAGACCAGGCCCCTTTTGATCGAAGGGAAAAAAAACCTCTTCCAGCGTGTGCTGTCCAAACCTGGCGCCCAACTGGTTTCTATCCCCGGCAAAGGTGATGCCAAACCCGTCACCCCATTCACGGCCTTCTACGTCTTCAGCCGGGTCGATTTCGAAGGCCGGAGCTGGGTTCAGGTTGGTTATGACACCCATGGCAAGAAGGGCGGTTGGATACCCGACCAGGACCTGATCGAATGGAACCATGGCCTGACCGTCTCTTTCCGTGATCCGACCGGCCACAGCCGCGTCATGCTTTATCGCGACGCCGAACAGGCGAGCAAGCTGGGAACTGGCACAAACGGTGCTGAGCTCGACGCGCTTTATCAGGCGGCCATCAGCAACCAGATGCCACCCGATAGCCCGGTCGTGGCTTTGCAGCCTTCAGCCTATGTCGATATCAAGGATGATTTCTATCTCGTGCCAATTCGCGAATTCAAGGATGTCTTTATCGGACCCGAACAGGGCCGGCTGTTGCGGGTTTCCACGGTTCCCCATAACGCCCCAGGCCAGGAGCCGCAAATCCAGGGCACCGACCAGAAAAGCCCTAAATCCCTGAGTACCGGAGTGGTATTCGTGATCGACTCGACGCTCTCCATGGCGCCCTATATTGCGCGGACCAAGGCGGCGGTGCGCAAAATCTACGACCAGATAGCAAAAAAGGACCCCCAGGGGGCTGCTGCCTTCGGCCTTGTTGCCTTCCGTGATGACACGAGTTCGGTCGAAGGATTGGAATATCGCACTATGGTATTCGCCGATTTGCAAAAGGGGGCTACCGCCAAGGAGTTCTTTTCCCAGGTAGCAGAGGTGGAAACCGACAAAATTTCCAACAAGGACTTCATCGAGGATTCCTATGCGGGGGTGAAGCGCGCCATCGATGACATCAGTTGGGGCGACTTCCAGGCGCGTTACATCATCCTCATCACCGACGCGGGGGCGCGTGAAGGCAACGACCCCCTCTCCGGCAGCAAGATGAGTGCCGACACGCTGCGTCAATTGGCGCGGGACAACAACACAGCGATTTTCGTCCTGCACCTGCTGACCCCCACTGGGGCCGACAATCACGCAAGCGCAGAACAGCAGTACAAAGCCCTATCCCTCTATCCGGGCATCGGCGATCTCTACTACGGCGTGAAGGCCGGGGACGTCGCTGAGTTCGGGCGCGTTATCGACCTCCTTACCGATCAGCTGGTGGCTCAAATGCGGCACGGCTCGGTGTCGGAAGAACAGACCCAAGAACAGGTTCAGCAGGAACCGGCGGTAGCTGATGATCGGCAGTTGACCCAGTTGCAGGAGAAAGTCAATAAGCTCGGCTACGCCTTACGCATGCAATACCTCGATCAACCCCGCAAGGGCAATATTCCCCAGGTCTTTGATGCCTGGATGGTTGATCGAGACCCCAAGGAACCGCAGCGCAAGACGGTCGACGTGCGGGTGTTGCTGACCAGGGATCAGCTCAGCGAGCTTTACCAGATGTTACGAGAGGTGCTGGAAACTGCTGAGGAGGGTCTGCTTTCACCACGGAACTTTCTAGACGACATCAAGAGCTTGGCTGCGACGGCCAGCCGCGACCCCGAACGCATGGCTGGCAGTACCCGTTCAAGCGGGGCCAACAATCTTGCCGACATGGGCTTCATGAAGGAATATATCGAGGGCCTACCCTATACGGGTGAGGTCATGTCCGTATCCCTTGAGGATTGGCGGAATTGGCCGGCCAAGCGACAGCTTGAATTCATTCAACGCCTGGAAGAAAAAGTGAGCTATTATCGCGCACTGCACGACCACACCGATCTCTGGGTCTCCCTCGATGGCGGTCCGGTGGGCGGTGACTCGGTCTTCCCCGTTCCACTGGATATGCTGCCCTGAGGATGGTAATGGAGAATTCCACTGAGGCCCTGGTTGCTCGGCCGACGGATAAAGTCTTGATCTATCATCTGCGAGACGTTGTAAGGACTCGTGAGGCAGAGGGAACGGCATTCCGGTTGCGGGTCCCTAGCCTACAGATCGCCATGGGCGAAAAGATCGCCTTGATCGGGCATAGCGGGTGCGGCAAAAGTACCTTGCTCGATATGCTGGCCTTCATCCTTCAACCAACCGAATCTGGCGCCTTTCGTTTCCGGCCCGAACGTACCGACGACCCTATCGATATAGCGGCCTACTGGGATAAGTCCCGCCAGAATCGGTTGGGCGACTTGCGCAAAAAATATATCGGGTATGTGATGCAGACCGGCGGATTGGTTCCCTATCTGTCCGTCCGCGACAATATGTCCCTGTCGCGGAATCTCCTGCAAATGCCCAACAACGACATGGCGGTGGAGGAACTGGCGAGCCACCTGGGTATCCGTCGCCATCTCGATAAATTCCCCAGCGCCCTATCGACGGGAGAGCGACAACGCGTTGCCATTGGTCGGGCACTGGCGCATCGCCCCTCCATCGTCATCGCCGATGAGCCCACGGCCTCCCTTGATCCCATCGCTGCCGAAAAGATCATGAACCTCTTTATCGAGCTGGTTGACGAACTCAATATTACGGTGATTGTCGCCAGCCATGCCTGGCGGCACATCAAGAAACTGGGCCTGAGACAACTCTCCCATCGCACTCAAAGAACCAGCGATGGCAAACTGACTGAAACCGTGGTGACTGGCTGATGGCGCACTTAAGCGAGGCATTCAGGCTCTCTGGCAAGGATTATCTGCGCGAATGGCGTATTTCCGGCTCCTTCATCGTGGCCTTGGCCGCTGTGCTGGGACCCATGATGGTATTGTTCGGGCTCAAGTTTGGCGTGATCGGCAGCATGGTCGATGAATTGGTGCATGACCCTCGCAACCGCGAGGTCCTCTCCCAGGGCAGCGGAAGATATGACCTGCCGTGGATAGAAAAAATGGCGCAACGACCCGATGTCGCCTTCATCGTGCCGAGGACCCGCCGTATTGCAGCCGACATGCAGTTGGCAAGCAAAGTGAGCAACAAAATCATCAACGTGGAGTTGATTCCTTCGGGAGCAGGAGATCCCCTGCTGGAGGGATTGGGCGCCCTTCCATCCGGCGCCAATCAGATCGTCTTGTCCGAGCTGGCCGCGCAAAAGCTCATGGTCAAATCCGGCGATACCATCGATGGAAGTATCGCAAGGATGTTTCGGGGAAAGGCTGAACGCCAGCATCTTGATCTCAAGGTAGTGGTGGTTGCCCCCGCAGCCCTATTCAATCGTGAGGCTGCATTCGTCGCTGTTGATTTGCTGCAAGCCGTGGAAGATTTCCGTGATGGCCACAGGGTCGCATCCTTGGGTTGGGATGGCGTGGAAGCCCCTGGAGAGCGTATCTACCCAGGCTTCCGGCTATACGCCAAAACCCTGGATGATGTCGCTGCCTTACAAAAGGAAATGATCGCCCAGGGTTTCCAGGTGAGAACCCGCGCTGAGGATATCGCGGTAGTCAAGGACATGGACCGGAACCTGACGCTGGTGTTTTGGGTCATTGCCGTTATTGGCCTGGCTGGCTTCGCCCTCTCCCTCGGTGCAAGCCTCCTGGCCAATGTGGACCGCAAGCGCCGGGAACTCAGCGTCCTGCGTCTGGTGGGATTCCATACGGGAGACATCATCCTTTTTCCGGTCTTGCAGTCGGTATTTACCGGCTTGGTCGGATGGTTCCTGGCCTCCGGTATATTTTTCGGCGTCTCCTTTGTCATCAACAAGCTGTTTGCCGACCAGCTTGCGGAAGGCCAATCGGTCTGCCGGTTGCTTCCCGAGCACTTCATCGTCGCCCTGGTTCTGACCATCGCCGCCGCCGTCATTGCCGCCATGCTTGGCGGCCTGCGTGCATCAAGGATCGAACCATCGGAAGGTTTGCGCGATATTTGATCAATACAGCCCGGCAATACGGGCTTTATTGGGTTGAGTTGGGCGCTATATGCCCCGGGGCCGGACCGAGTAACTGTTCGATATCGACCGCATCGAAACTGTACTTGCGATTGCAAAATTCACAGGTGGTCTCAATAAGCCCCTCACCTCCCAGCATGACCTGGAGTTCCGCCTGTCCCAGTGCCCTCAGGGCCTCACCCACTTTCTCACGGGAACAGGTGCAGCGAAATGCCACCGGCTCTGGATCAAAGAGCCGGATCTTCTCCTCGTGATAGAGGCGATGCAACAATTCATTGGGAGAAAGTCCAAGCAATTCCTCGCGTCTTACACTGCCCGTCAATAGACCGATTCGGTTCCAGTCTTCCTCCTCGTGCCGCACCGAGGGCAGGATCTGAATCAACAACCCAACTGCCCTTCGTGAGTCTGCTGCCAGCCGTATCAGGGTTGGCAACTGCTCCGACTGCTCGAAATACTGTTCGATCGCATCCTGTATTCTTTCCCCCTCAAGGCCAACGACACCCTGATAGCGCTCCCCCCCGATGGGTTCGATGGTGAGGGCGAGATGACCCTCACCGGTTAGTTCCGTCAATGCCTCTTTGTCCTCTCCAGGTTCGTAACTCCAGCGGGCGATGGAGCGAAAATGGCGGTCGTGTGTGGCCTGAGCAATCAAGGCCGTAACAGGTCCAGGCCCCTGAGCCTGAAGAATCAGGGACCCTCTCAGTTTCAGGATCGCAGAAAGCAGCACGGCGGCCGCGCTCAGTTCCCCAAGGTGGGGGATCAGGGCCATGGGGTAGTCGTGCCTCTCCAATACGGCCGTCCAGCCCGCATCGAGGTGCACCAGACAGCCTCGCACACCGAGCCCATCAAATACGAAACGGTAGAGGCTGTCGTTGCCGGAAGGGATCATCACCGTTTTTCCTTGATGGTGCTGTCCCAATAGATAATGTCCCGGTGTCGCATCTCCTAGTCCATGTATTGGATTTCACGGCTTTGGATTTCAGCTCGAACCGGTCCCGAAAAGGTCAGAAGCAAAAGGATGGGCCTTTTCATTAGGACGCCCTATCTCTCCTGACGGACAACCAGGTCATCTACGGTATTGAACGCCTTGTCCGGCCCGGCAGAACTGATGCTGAATTCACTCTTGCTGGGCTGATAGCGCATTCTGTTCCCCCAGGCGTCGGTCAGATCATCGTCGCTGACGCCCATGTCCCTTTGCAGGCGGGAAACTGTGACTTGATCCGTGTCATAGCCGCCACCAAACTGAACCATCCAGACTCGTACAGACTGCGCCAGGGACTTGAGCTTGAGCGTGGTCAGGGATATCTCTGAATCGCGCAGGGCGGGATCGCTGAGATCTGATGCACTCAAGGCAGGCGCTGGCTTCACTGGTCTCGGTTCAAGGGCTTGCTTTGATTCCTGCTCCTCCGATGGAAAAAGGAAAAGATACCCGCCCGCAACCAACGCCAGGATGGGAATCAGCACCAGGGCGATGTTTCTCACATTGATCGCCTGCTTCCCTGGTTCATCTTCTCTTGCCTCCTCTTCCGGGGCTGGGGCCGCTTCATGTCGATGGATGACCGGGCGATGTGTCGGCGGCCCATGGCCGCTGCCTCGGTTGGCGGGTGGCGCTGGCTTGGCTGAGGGATATTGCATGCCACCCTCAACTTGACTGGGAAACTGTACCTGATTCGATCTCGCGGCCGGTGGCGATGTTTCAAGGAGAATGCTTTCATGGCCATCCTTGGCATCCCTCGTATCGGCCTCATCCATCTCGACAAGGGACCATTTGGGCGTCTCCAGTACCTCTTTCAACTGGCAATCCGCGCCGGCCTCGTGCAGGTAATGGCATATTTTTTCAGCCAGCTTCCTATCCAATTTCTTTCCCATAGGTGTGGGGGTGCCGTTGAATAGAGCCCTTCCTTTCTCCACGGGTATCCCAAAGGTCTTTGAAAGGATCAGTGCGGCCTGGTCTGGACTCCTCCCTTCCCTCAGATGACCCGTCAGTACCACGAGATAGTGTTCAGTCGGCATCGAATTCATAATCTCGCTGCTGTTATTGAATCTTCTCAACCCGTAGTACGGTGCCTTCGACACCCACTACCTTGATCCTGGCCCCAGACTCACAATCCTCCCCTTCGATCTTCCAGGTGGTGTCGTCCACCTTGATCTTACCGAAACCGTTAAGGATGGGGCCATCCAGGTTGAATGTCCGGCCCACGTATTGTTCCCCTCGGCGGTTGAGACGCGGCCTGTCGGTCTGAATCGGGTAGAGATCAAGATAGCGGCGGGACAAGACAATACTCGCGACGCTGAATACAGCGAAAGCCAGCATCTGATACTCCCATCCCAGCCCCGGAAACAGGGCCAGAACAAGGCCCACAAGACCTGCCGCGATCCCCAACCAGAGGAAAAAGACACCGGGAGAAAAAACCTCGAGAACGATGAAGGTGATTCCGAGCACCAACCAGTGCCAGGCTTGAAGTTGATCGATCAGACCCATTATTCGTCACCTTTTCCCGATTTGCGGAAGGCTTCCTTGGCGATTTCTCCAATGCCGGCGATGCTGCCGATCAGGCTGCTAGCTTCAAGCGGCATCAGGATCAGCTTCTGGTTATTGGAGGTTGCGATCTCCTTCAGGGCTTCAGTGTATTTCTGGGCGACGAAATAATTGATGGCGTTAATGTTTCCCTGGGAGATGGCCTGTGAAACCATATGGGTAGCGCGTGCCTCGGCCTCGGCCAGCCGTTCCCTTGCCTCCGCATCGCGGAATGCTGCCTCCTTGCTACCTTCAGCTTCCAATATTGCGGCCTGCTTCAGGCCCTCGGCACGGAGAATCTGTGCCTGGCGCGCCCCCTCCGCCTCCAGAATGGATGCGCGTTTATCGCGTTCCGCCTTCATTTGTCGTCCCATGGATTCGATCAGGTCTCGCGGCGGGGTGATATCCTTGATCTCGATACGGGTGGCCTTGACACCCCAGGGCGTGGTGGCTTCGTCGACGACCGTGAGCAGCTTGGCATTGATGATGTCGCGTTCGGACAATACCTGATCAAGATCCATGGAGCCCATGACAGTACGCACGTTCGTCATGGTCAGGTTTAGGATGGCATATTCCAGGTTACTGACCTCGTAGGCCGATTTGGCCGCGTCGAGGATCTGGTAAAAAACCACGCCATCGACCCTGACCATGGCGTTGTCTCTTGTGATGACCTCCTGGGAGGGGACATCTAGTACCTGCTCCATCATATTGACCTTGGCGCCGATGGCGTCAAAGAGGGGGAAAATCAGGTTGAGTCCGGGGGAGAGGGTCCGCGTATAACGGCCAAACCGTTCCACCGTATACTCTGTACCCTGGCCAACACGCTTGACCCCCAGGATGACGATGACAACTGCCAAAACAACCAATGCAATCATGAACTCTGACATGGTCTCCCCCTTGGTGGCACTTGAGCCTATCCGCGCTGCTTAGGCCAGCTGAATGCCCAGTGGAATGTGGTTTTAAGTATAACCGCGCATTTGCGAGAATTTGAAAATCCTTGGCGCCGAAGGAAAACTGCCTTTGTCAGGGCCAGAGGCCTTGATGCGGGCATTTCAGCCCATTTCCATGACCAGGGGCCGCACGGGCGTCAATCGCCATATCTCCCGATTATATTCCTGCATGGTGCGGTCCGTGGAAAAGCGACCGCTGGACGCCGAATTCATAATGCTGCTCCGCACCCAGCGACTGTTCGATCCATAATGCACGGAGGCCTGGCGCTGAGCATCCACATAACTTGAGAAGTCCGCTGCGACCACCCAGGGATCATGGGGGCTGCGAATGGAATGGATCAGTTCGTCGAACATCCCCGGCTCGAACTGGTTGAAATGGCCATTCTCCAGCAGGGCCATGACCCGGGAAAAATCGTCGCTTCGCGCAATCAGGGCATTCGGGTCGTAGTTGCCCTGAAGGCCGGTCACCTCAGCTGCCGTATGACCAAAGAGGAAAAAGTGGTCTTCACCCACCGCATCGCGGATCTCGATATTGGCCCCGTCCAGGGTGCCGATGGTCAAAGCGCCGTTCATCATGAATTTCATGTTGCCGGTGCCCGAGGCCTCTTTCCCCGCTGTCGAAATCTGCTCGGAGAGATCGGTGCCGGGACATATGCATTCCATCGTGGTCACCCGATAATTGGGTAAAAACACCAGTTGCAGGTATTTCTTTACCTGGGGGTCACGGTTGATCACCCTGGCCACATTGTTGATCAGCTTGACAATCAGCTTGGCCCTCAAATAGCCGGGGGCAGCCTTGCCACCGATAAGGACACATCTTGGGGTGCGCTGCTCGATGTCGCCCTGCTTGATGCGATCATAGAGATGGATTACATGCAGCACGTTCAGCAACTGCCGCTTGTATTCATGGATGCGCTTGACCTGGACATCGAACATGGCGTCGGGATCGAAGCGCACCCCACACTCTTGCCAGACCATTTCGGCCAGTTGCACCTTGTTGTTGCGCTTGACCTGGATCCACCTTTCCTGGAAGGCGGTATCCTTAACGAAAGGCTTCAGGGCCTCCAGCTCAGTCAGGTCGTAGGCCCAGCCCTCGCCAACCGTCTCGTTGATCAGGTCCCGGAGGCCGTGATTGCAATTGGCCAACCAGCGGCGCTGGGTGACACCATTGGTCTTATTGTTGAATTTATCCGGCCAGAGTTCGTGGAAATCCTTGAACAACCCCTCCTTCAGCAGCCTGGAATGCAGCTCCGCAACCCCATTCACCGAGTAGCTCCCGACGATCGCCAGATTGGCCATGCGCACCTGTTTCTCACCCCCCCCCTCCTCGATAATTGACATCCGCCCCAGGCGCGACTTATCCATGGGCCAGTGGGCGGATACCTCGCTCAGGAAGCGGGCGTTTATTTCATAAATTATCTCCAGCGGGCGTGGCAGGAGCCGCTCGAACAGGACCACGGGCCAACGCTCCAGCGCCTCGGGCAGCAGGGTATGGTTGGTGTAAGCCATGGTACGGCTCACGATCTCCCATGCCTCATCCCACTCCAGGCGTTCGATGTCGATCAACAGCCGCATCAATTCCACCACGGCGATTGTGGGGTGGGTGTCATTGAGCTGGAAACCGTTCTTTTCCGCAAAATACCCGAAATCCTTGTGCACCCGCTTCCAGCCGCGGATGACATCCTTGAGGCTGGCGGAGGCCAGTAAATACTGCTGCTTCAGTCGCAACTCCTTGCCGCAGACACTGGCATCGTTGGGGTAGAGCACCATGGAGATGTGCTCCGCCTGGTTTTTGGACTCCACTGCGTCCGCGTAGTCGCCGGCATTGAATTCATCCAGGTTGAACTCATCAGTGGCCGCCGCCTTCCATAACCGCAGGGTATTGACCGTTCCGTTGCGATAGCCGGGGATCGGTGTGTCGTAAGGCACGGCGAGCACATCACAGGTATCCACCCAGCGGGCATGACGACGCCCCTCAGGATCCGTAAAGTGTTCGACTCGGCCACCGAAATGGATGCGCTGGGTATATTCGGGCCGCTCGATCTCCCAGGAATTGCCGTCCCTTAGCCAGTGGTCGGGCTCCTCCACCTGATAACCGTTATCGATCACCTGGCGAAACATCCCATACTCATAACGAAGGCCGTAGCCCGTCACGGGCAGTTGCAGCGTGGCGCAACTGTCGAGGAAGCAGGCCGCTAACCGGCCCAAACCGCCATTACCCAGACCGGCATCTGGTTCCCTTTCGGAAATCTCTTCCAGGCTAAGGCCAAACGCCTCCAGCCCCTCCTTGATCTCTTCCTCAACGTCCAGATTCAGCAAGGCGTTGCGCAAGGCCCGCCCCATAAGGAATTCCATGGAGAGATAGAAAGTCCGCTTGCAGTTGGATTCATCGTAGGCGTAGCGGGTGTTCTTCCAGCGCTCCATGAGCCGATCGCGAAGGGTCTGGGCCAGTGCCTTGTAGTGGTAATGGGTGGATTTGCAATAGCGGTCCCGCCCCAGGGTATGGGTGAAATAGTGGCGGAAATCCTCGGTCAGACTCTTGGTGTCCATGCCCAATGGGGGCATGTCCGTCAGTCCGTTATGTCCGTTGGCCTCGCAAACCTCCACGAAACTGCTCATTTCTTTTCGGATATGGTTGGTCATTACAACCCCTCAATTTATAAAAAAACCTGATAGCAAGGCGCCTTCCTTCGCCGCGACATCCCTTTTCAGAAATCGTCGTCGGTGCGTAGCGAAAAATCGGTCGACTCGGGATCAGCCCCCCCTCCTTCGGCAAGACGGATCTTGAGGGAAAGGTTGTTACGGGAATCGGCGTTGTGCAAGGCCTCTTCCAACCCGATCTTTCCTTGGCTGTACAGCTCGAAGAGCGCCTGGTCGAAGGTTTGCATGCCACGCTGTGCCCCCTGTTCCATGGCCTCCTTGATGGCGTGGATGTCGCCCTTTTGGATCAGTTCGCTGATATAGGCGGTCAGCAACATGACCTCCACGGCTGCGACCCTTTTCGCGTCCGTGCCGCGCACCAGGCGCTGAGAGACTACTGCCTTCAAATTGAGCGACAAATCCATGAACAGTTGGCGATGGGCACTATCCGGGAAGAAGTTGATGATGCGGTCGAGCGCCTGGTTTGCGTTGTTGGCGTGCAGGGTCGACATACAGAGGTGGCCGGTCTCGGCGTAGGCAATGGCCTGTTCCATGGTGGAACGTTCACGGATTTCACCGATCAAGATCACGTCTGGGGCCTCGCGCATTGCATTTTTCAATGCCACCGCATAGGACTTGGTATCAAAGCCGATCTCACGCTGGTTGACGATGGATTTCTTGTGGCGATGCAGGAATTCAATCGGGTCTTCCAGGGTAAGGATATGGCCACACTGTTGTTGATTTCTGAAATCGATCATGGACGCCAGGGATGTGGATTTTCCGGACCCGGTCGAACCGACCATGAGAATCAGCCCACGCTTCTCCAGGACCAGATCTTTCAATATCAACGGCAGATTGAGCTGCTCGATGGAAGGGATCTCGCCCTTGATGTAACGGATCACCATGGCCACGTCACCACGCTGGCGGAAGATATTGACGCGGAAACGGCCAACCCCTTCGGATGAGAGGGCGAGGTTGCACTCCATCTCCCGATCGAATTCACGCGCCTGATCGTCGTTCATGATCGAATAGGCGAGCTTGCGTACAACCCCGGGGCCAAGGCGCGTCTCGCCGATAGGCAGGGTCCGCCCCTCCATCTTCAGGTGGACCTGGGTCCCCGTGCTGAAATAGAGGTCCGAGGCGTTCTTTTGCGCCATGAGCTTGAGATAGGGAGTGATATCCATGGGCTCTACAGGACTCTTTCTCGAAACATTAAATAGTATCCGATCCTGGCGAACGGCGAGGCGTGTTGATTCATGGTCCAGTCGAGCCCGCAATCTTTTGCAGCCCCTCCAGCTCCTCGCCTATCCTCATCCATGCATTTTCCGTCACTTCAATCCGCTGCTCTATTTCGGTGCGCTCGGCCAATAGCGCTTTAAGCTCCTCCTTGCGGCTATCGTCGTAGAGCCCGTTATCGGCGAGCCGTAGCTGGAGGAGATCCCTTCGGCCATTGAGGTCATCGAGCTCCCGTTCTAGTTCCTTCAGGCGTTTCGTCAAGGGCAGGAGACGCTGGCGTTGCTCCGCCTCCAGTCGTTTGCGCTCCTTGCGTCCGGCGGCGGAATGCTCGGCCAGTGGCTGCATGTCCCCATTTTCCACCGGGGCCAAAGCCTGCTGCCTGGCCAGCCAGCGCGGGTAATCATCGATGGCGTCGGGGAATTCCGCCACTGCCCCGGCGTTCACCAACCACAAAAGGTCCGCTGTGCTGCGCATGAGGTGGCGATCGTGGGAGACCAAGAGTACGGCGCCCTCGAAGGACTGCAAAGCAATCGACAGGGCCTGGCGCATCTCCAGATCCAGGTGATTGGTCGGCTCGTCGAGCAAGAGCAGATTGGGCCGCTGGTAGACCACAAGGGCCAGCACCAGGCGTGCCTTCTCACCACCGGAAAAGGGGGCAACCGGCTCCAAGGCACGCTCTCCGGAAAAACCGAATCCGCCCAGGAAATCCCGCAGTTGCTGTTCCGCCGCGCGGGGAGCGAGTCTCAGCAGGTGCTCGACCGGCGTGAGTTTAGAATGAAGTTGATCCAGTTGGTGCTGGGCGAAGTAACCGATCTTGAGATCCTGCGCTTCGACGCGCCTCCCACCCAGCATCGGCTGCTCACCCGCCAGGGTGCGAACCAGGGTCGATTTGCCCGCCCCGTTATGGCCCAGCAGTCCGATCCGGTCGCCGCTGTTGATCACCAGTCGCTCCACGTTCAGCACCTCTTTGCCGGGGTACCCCATTGCCGCCTGCTCCAAGGACAGCAAAGGCGTGGGATTCTTCTCAGGTGCCAGAAACTCGAAGTGAAAGGGAGAGTCGACATGGGCCGGAGCAATCTGCTCCATGCGTTGCAGGGCCTTCAGGCGGCTCTGGGCCTGGCGCGCCTTGGTTGCCTGGGCACGGAAACGGTCAATAAAATGGCGTACGTGGTCGATCTCGCGCTGCTGCTTGTCAAAGGCGGCCTGCTGCTGGGCAAGGCGTTCGCATCGTATCCGCTCGAAGGCGGAATAGTTGCCGCTGTAAAGCCTGACCCGACCCTGTTCGATATGGGCTACCTGGGTCACCACGGCATCAAGAAAATCCCGGTCATGGGATATGAGCAGCAGGGTGCCGGGGTAGAGGCGCAGCCAGTCCTCCAGCCAAATGACGGCGTCCAGATCCAGGTGGTTGGTGGGTTCGTCCAGCAGCAGCAGATCGGAGCGGCACATCAGTGCCCTGGCGAGATTCAGGCGCATGCGCCAGCCGCCGGAAAAGGCGTTCATTGGACAGCCCTCATCGGCCGAAGTGAAACCGAGCCCGTGCAGCAGGGTCGCCGCCCGGCTGGGCGCCCGGTAGCCATCCACCGCCGCCAACTCGGCATGGAGCTCGGCCTGAAGCGCACCGCTCCCCCTTTCTTCAGCCTTGACCAGCCGTCGTTGGACAAGACGCAAACCCGCGTCGCCGTCCATCACATAGTCGATAGCGGATTGTTCGGTGGCCGGACTCTCCTGCGCCACATGGGCAATCTCCCATTTAGGCGGCAGATCAAACTCGCCGGCATCCGAATGCAACTCGCCGAGAATCAGGGCGAAGAGGCTGGACTTACCGGCGCCGTTGGCGCCTGTAAGCCCGACCTTCTGTCCCGGAAAGATGGTGAAATCGGCTTGTTCAAACAGGCACTTGGTGCCGCGCCGAAGACTGAGATTATTGAACCTGAGCATGGCGGCGAATATTAACAGGTTGGGGCGGCGAAGAGGCGTCTACTTGCCCATGTCCAGGCGACGATAACCGATGGCCTCGGCCACATGTGGCCCTTTTATAAGCGCATCACCGGCTAGATCGGCGATGGTTCGCGCCACCTTGAGCACCCGATGATAGGCCCGTGCCGATAGGCCCAATTTGCTCATAGCCCCTTGCAACAGTCGCATGCCCGCATCCTCAGGCCAACAGAACTGCTCTATCTGCATCGGAGACAGGTTGCAATTGGCCGTTCCGGCCCTTTCCAACTGACGGCTCCTGGCCGCCATCACCCTCGCCTGGATGATCCTGCTCGATTCCTCGTGCGTGACCCCTGCCTTATTGAGCAAGAGTTCGGCAGGGACCCTTGGCACTTCCACATGCATATCGATGCGGTCCAACAACGGCCCCGATATCCTGCCGCGATAATGCTTGACCTGCTCCGCGCTGCATCGGCATGGCCTGGTCGTATCTCCCAGATACCCGCATGGACAGGGATTCATCGCGGCCACCATTTGAAAGCGAGCAGGAAATTCCGCTTGCCGAGCGGCGCGAGAGATGGTGATGGAGCCATTCTCCAAGGGTTCCCGCAGCACCTCCAGTACGCGGCGGTCGAATTCAGGCAGTTCATCCAGAAAGAGGACACCGTTGTGGGCGAGGGATATCTCTCCCGGACGCGGGTTGCTTCCCCCGCCCACCAAGGCAGCCCCAGAGGCGGAATGGTGAGGCGCGCGAAAAGGGCGACGCCCCCAGGCGGCTGGATCAAAACCGCCACTACTGACCGACAGGATCGAAGCGCTCTCTATGGACTCCGATTCGGTCATGGGAGGGAGGATGCCCGGCAACCTTCGCGCCAGCATCGACTTACCCGTTCCTGGGGGTCCGATCAGGAGCATGGAGTGTCCTCCTGCAGCACAAATCTCCAAAGCCCGCTTGGCATGGGGCTGACCTCGCACCTCGGCCAAGTCGGCAAGGGACGGGCGGAATTCGCAGAGCGGCGCTTGAACCGAAGAATCCAAGGGCTGTTCGCCGCGCAGGTGGGCGCAGACATCCAGCAACCGCCCAGCCCCCAATACACGCAGTCCGCTTACATGGGCAGCCTCCTGGATGTTGTCGAGCGGCGCCACCAGGGCGCGGCCCGACTCGCGCGCGGCCAGTGCAGCCGGCAATACTCCCTTCACCGGACGCAGCTCACCGGACAAGGCCAATTCTCCCATGCATTCCAACCGCTCATGACCCCTATTCGGGATCTGGCCCGAGGCGGCAAGGATGCCCAAGGCTATGGGTAGATCGAAAGAGCCACCCTCCTTGGGGAGATCGGCGGGGGCAAGATTGATGGTGATTCGCCGGGGAGGAAATTCAAAGCCGCTGTTGAGGATGGCCCCGCGCACGCGATCCTTGCTCTCCTGCACCGCCTTCTCTGGCAGGCCGACAATGGAGAGGGCAGGAAGGCCGTTGGTTAAATGCACCTCGACCGCCACCGCCGGGGCGGAGATGCCGTTACGTGCCCTTGAATGGATGAGAGATAGAGACATGGCCTTCCTTGGCGGAAGTGTTTGCGCCAGCTACAGGCTACTGCTTCGGTAGGACTTGGCGCTCAAGCTCGGCGAGCTGTTTTTCGAGCCGATCCAGCTTTTCACGGGTCCGGCGCAATACGGCGGCCTGCACGTCGAACTCCTCGCGGGAGACCAGATTCATACGAGCAAGGGCCGCCTGCAAAGTGGAATGCAGGTTCTTTCCGGCATCCGCCTGAAGGGTTTGGAATCCCTTCGGGAGGCTATCCATAAAGCTACGCGCCAGGTCATCAAGGTGTTTCGGGTCCATGGGGGCACATTAACGATCAATGTCTGGCCTGTCCAGTCTCATTGGGGTCAAAACCCCTCCGGCTCTTACGCCTCGCGATTGTGCGCCCTATACCCCAATGCGAGGCACCACGCCCCAAAAGGGGGCGTGCGTGATCGCCTCAAAATGTCAACATCTCACTGTTTATGAAGAAAAAATAGGCTTGGCACGGCTCGTGCAGCAGCTATTCCAGGAAAATCGTCTCGCTATTGCCCAGTGGAGGTAGCTCAATGAACGAGGCGCTTCTTAACTCCATCGAGTACCACTCTGCCAGCCGATTGGCCAAATCGCTTAAACCCCCTACCGGAGATTTCATCGATGAAATTAATTACCGCCATTATTAAACCCTTCAAGCTCGACGATGTTCGTGCCGCGCTTTCCGAGATCGGGGTAACCGGCATAACGGTTACCGAGGTCAAGGGATTTGGCCGTCAGAAAGGCCATACCGAGCTCTATCGCGGGGCCGAATATGTGGTCGATTTCCTACCCAAGGTCAAGCTCGAAGTCGCCATCGGCTCCAGCTTGGTGGACCAGGCCATCGAAGCCATCAGCAAGGCTGCCCGCACCGGCAAGATCGGTGACGGCAAGATCTTTGTCTTTGGTGTCGAGCAAACCATTCGCATCCGTACCGGTGAGACCGGTCCGGAAGCCCTGTAATTCTTACGACCTGGAGGAATCCTCAATGCGAATTTCCAAACGACTTATGGGGGGCCTGATCAGCCTCGGTATTGCTGGTCTGCCTGCCCTGGCCCTGGCGACGGAGACGCCTACAGTCGACAGCGGCAATACGGCCTGGATGCTGACGTCAACCGCACTGGTACTGTTCATGACCATCCCCGGCCTGGCCCTGTTTTACGCCGGCATGGTGCGTGCGAAAAACGTGCTCTCTGTGATGATGCAATGTTTTGCTATTACCGCCTTGATGACCCTGCTTTGGGTTGTTGCCGGATACAGCATTGCCTTCACAGAGGGCAGCATGAACGACTATATGGGTGGCCTGAGCAAGATGTTCCTGGCCGGTGTAACCAGGGATTCCATCAGTGGCTCAATCCCCGAGACGGTCTTCATGACCTTCCAGATGACCTTTGCCATCATTACCCCCGCCCTGATTGTCGGCGCCTTCGCCGAGCGCATGAAGTTCTCGGCCATGCTCTGGTTCATGGGCCTGTGGCTGCTGGCCGTCTATGCCCCAATCGCCCACTGGGTATGGGGTGGTGGTTGGTTGGGATCCATGGGCGTACTGGATTTTGCGGGGGGGACGGTAGTACACATCAATGCCGGTATCGCGGGCTTGGTGGCCGCACTGGTCCTGGGCAAGCGCAAGGGTTATCCGACCACCGCCATGCCTCCTCACAACCTGGGCTACACCCTGATCGGCGCCTCCATGCTCTGGATTGGATGGTTCGGCTTCAACGCCGGATCTGAACTGGCCGCCGATGGTACTGCCGGCATGGCCATGGCCGTTACTCAGATTGCCGCCGCCGCTGCCGCGCTGGCCTGGATGTTCGCCGAATGGGTCTCCCACGGCAAACCCAGTGTGTTGGGTATAGCTTCCGGTGCGGTCGCAGGACTCGTTGCCATCACCCCGGCTTCCGGTACCGCCGGCCCGATGGGTGCCCTGGTAATTGGCGCCGTGGCTGGCGTGGGCTGTTTCTTTGGCGCAACAAAGCTAAAGCGTGCCCTGGGCTTTGATGATTCCCTGGACGCCTTTGGGGTACATGGCATCGGCGGGATCATCGGTGCCATCCTGACCGGTGTCTTTGCTGATGCCAGCTTGGGCGGGGCAGGCCTTGCCGAGGGAGTAACGATCAGTGCGCAGGTCGGCAAACAGTTCGTCGGCGTAGCGGCGACCCTGATCTACACAGCGATCGTCAGCTTCGTCCTGCTGAAAATTGTCGACTACATCGTAGGTCTTCGCGTAACGGAAGAGCAGGAAACCGAGGGTCTGGATCTCAGTCTCCACGACGAGCGCGGCTATATCCTCTAATCGGGCACCAGGGATGCAGAGCGGCGGGCACATTGTGCCCGCCTTTTTTATTGTCGTTACTCAGTCCCTGACAGTCGCTATTCCAGCATGTTATGGGAACCATCGCAGAAGGGCGCCTCCCCCGTCTGCTTGCACCCACAGAGCCAGACCGCCTTTGGCTCGGTCAGCTTGACGTTGACCGGTACAATGCCCGTTCCTTGATGGGAACCGTCGCAATGGGGCTGCTTCTTCGACCTTCCGCAGGCACACCACCAATACTCCCCCGGGCTCAGTTCGAGTCGAAAGGGTGCCTTCTGTGCAATTACAGGATTACTAATCATTGTCTAACCTTAGCGGTAGGCGTACAGGAGATAAGAAACATGACCGGCGTGCCCCCCCGCCTCTTCAAGCAACCCCGCCAGCCAGCAAATATAGGGATCTCGCTTGCAAGCATAGCCAAACGTCCCCTGTTTTTCGCCCTCCTATTTATGGGTGCGGGGATCGTCCAGGCAGGGCAGATATACAGATGGGTCGATGCAGAGGGCACGTCCCATTTTGGAGACCGTCCTCAAAGGGACGTAGCGACCCAAGAGGTCCAGCTCAGGCCCTTGAACAGTATCGAGGGTCCTAAGGCCAGCCGCCAGAAGCAACAGCAGAAACTCTTGGAGAGCTATGATCGAGGCCGGGAAGAGAAGGCAAAAACCGAGGCTGCGGGACTGCGCCAGCAGGCGCTGAAGGTTCGCCAATGCGCCAAGATGAGGCAGACCCTGGAATACTACGAGCGTTCCTCGATCCTGTTTGAAAAGCAGGCGGATGGTAGCAAGCGCTTTCTGGACAACAAGGATAGGGATGCGGAAGTCGCTCATCTGAAAGCGGCCATAGCCAGTGAGTGCCGTTAGGATCGTAAATCCCCCTTTCCTTACATGCCATAGGGATCGGAAAGACAATTGATCCCCCTGGATGGACTCCTTAGTCTTTGGCTGATTGATAATTCGCAATCAGGAAATCGCCATGACAATTGAGCAATTCGAATCCCTCTCCCTGACCTTCGGCCTCACACTCCTGATCGGCTACATGCTCTTCATCATCTGGCAGTTAGCGAGGGAATCAAAGGCCGGCAGGCTCGGCACCTTCATCCTGTTCCTCGTCCTGGCCACCGGCATCCTGGAATTCATCGGCAAAGAGATCCTGCAATTTTTCCTGGATCCTTAGCTGTAACGTCCCCCACAAAACAATCCTCACCGGGATAATCGTCTCGCGTTGATCGAGGGGCTCTGGTTACGCTTTCCCTGAACGTGCCTGGGCCGGGGGAGTGATTGGGCGGGTCGGCGCTTCTGGGGTAGGGTGGGACTTC
>JAHJDE010000059.1 GCA_018812525.1 Gammaproteobacteria bacterium | reverse complement strand
AGCTTCCTTTCCGTACTCCTCATTCCTTAAGGCGCGATGGAGAGTTTCTTCGGGCACCCTTGCTTTCGCCTACATGTTCCCTTCTCCCAAGGGCCATGGCTGGAATTTCACCAGCTAGCCGACTAACATGCCGGTCACACGTTCTAACATTCCAACGTTTGTTGGAATGTTAGAACTGGCACCGATCCCGCTACTTGTCGGGCTGCGTCTCCACAAGGTTTGCCACCTCGTCCGGCAAGTCCATAGCGATGTTCATTTGTGCTCCTTCAATGGGTTAGTGATCTGAATGAGGCCAGTATAGCGCCAGGCCAAACCCACCGCCCGGCCCGGCGCAGGTTCGTCAAGCCGCCTTCTCCTTGGTAAAAAGGAGTTCCCCACCCCTGACCTCGACTCGAATCCCATCCCCCGGCTCGAACTCGCCGCGCAGCAGGGATTGCGCCAAGGGATTCTCCAATTGCTGCTGAATGGCTCTCTTCAACGGCCTTGCCCCGTAAACCGGATCGAAACCGGCCTCGCCCAGTTTGTCGAGGGCGGCGTCGCTGATTTCCAGGCGCAGGTCGCGGTCTTGCAACCGTTTGCGCAGGTAGCCGATCTGGATGGCGGCGATGGCGCGGATCTGGTCGCGGCCCAGGGGGTGGAAGACCACCGACTCGTCCACGCGGTTGATGAATTCGGGGCGGAAGTGGTGGCCGACGATTTCCATGACGGCGGATTTGATTTGTTCGTAGTGGCCGTTCGCCCTCTCCCCCGGCCCCTCTCCCAGAGGGAGAGGGGAGGAAGAGAATGGCCTCTCTTCCCGAGGGAGAGGGGAGTGCAGCATCTCCTGGATCACCTGGCTACCCAGGTTGGAGGTCATGACCACCACGCAGTTCTTGAAGTCCACGGTGCGGCCCTGGCCGTCGGTGAGGCGGCCGTCGTCGAGGACTTGCAGCAGGACGTTGAAGACATCGGGGTGGGCCTTCTCCACCTCGTCCATCAAGATGACGCTGTAGGGCCGGCGGCGCACGGCCTCGGTGAGGTAGCCGCCCTCTTCGTAGCCGACATAGCCGGGAGGCGCGCCGATGAGCCTTGCCACGGAGTGCCTTTCCATGAACTCGGACATATCGATGCGGATCATGGCCTCTTCGGTGTCGAACAGGAATTCGGCCAGGGCCTTGCAGAGTTCGGTCTTGCCGACGCCGGTGGGGCCGAGGAAGAGGAAGGAGCCGATGGGCCGGTTGGGATCGGCCAGGCCGGCGCGGGAGCGGCGGATGGCGTTGGCCACGGCGGCCAGTGCCTCGCTCTGGCCGACCACCCGTTTGGCCAGCACGGACTCCATGCGCAGCAGTTTGTCCTTTTCGCCCTCCAGCATCTTGGCGACGGGGATGCCGGTCCATTTGGAGACGACCTCGGCAATCTCTTCCTCGCTGACGTGGTTGCGTAGCAGGGTGGTCTCCTTCTGTTCCGCTTGCGAAGCGGCAACGAGTTGCTTCTCCAGCTCGGGGATGCGGCCGTACTGGAGTTCGGCCATGCGTTGCAGGTCGTTGGCGCGGCGGGCGGTCTCGAAGTCGAGCCGGGCGCGCTCCAGCTCTTCCTTGACGTGGGCCGCCCCCTGCATGGAGGCCTTTTCCGATTTCCAGATCTCTTCCAGATCCGAAAATTCCCGTTCCAAGTCCGCGATCAGGCCTTGCAGGTCGGCCAGGCGTTTCTTGGACGCCTCGTCCTGCTCCTTCTTCAGGGCCTCGCGTTCGATCTTGAGCTGGATCAGCCGCCGGTCGAGCTTGTCCATCTCCTCGGGCATGGAGTCGATCTCCATGCGGATGCGCGAGGCGGCCTCGTCCATCAGGTCGATGGCCTTGTCGGGCAGTTGCCGGTCGGCGATGTATCGATGAGACAGGGTGACGGCGGCGACGATGGCCGGATCGGTGATCTCGACGCCGTGATGGACCTCGTAGCGTTCCTTGAGGCCGCGCAGGATGGCGATGCTGTCTTCCACGGTGGGCTCCAGCACCAGGACCTTCTGGAAGCGGCGTTCCAGGGCGGCGTCCTTTTCCACGTATTTGCGGTATTCGTCCAGGGTGGTGGCGCCGATGCAGTGCAGCTCGCCGCGCGCCAGGGCGGGCTTGAGCATGTTGCCGGCATCCATGGACCCTTCCGCCTTGCCGGCGCCGACCATGGTGTGCAGCTCGTCGATGAAGAGGATGATCTGCCCCTCCTGTTTGGAGAGGTCCTTGAGCACGGCCTTGAGCCGTTCCTCGAACTCGCCGCGGAACTTGGCCCCGGCGATGAGGGCGCCCATGTCCAGGGCCAGCAGCCGCTTGTGCTTGAGGCCCTCGGGCACCTCGCCGTTGATGATGCGCTGGGCCAGCCCCTCGACGATGGCGGTCTTGCCCACGCCGGGCTCGCCGATCAGGACCGGGTTGTTCTTGGTGCGCCGTTGCAGGACCTGGATGGCGCGGCGGATCTCGTCGTCACGGCCGATCACAGGATCGAGCTTGCCCCGCTCGGCCCGCTGGGTCATGTCGATGCAGTATTTTTCCAGGGCCTGGCGCTGCTCCTCGACGTTGGGATCGTCCACCGCCTGGCCGCCGCGCATCTCGTCGATGGCCCGCCCCAGGGACTTGGCCTCGGCCCCGGCCTTGCGCAGCAGATCACCCAGGTTGCCCTTCTCCTGCACGGCGGCCAGGAGGAAGAGTTCCGAGGAGATGTACTGGTCCTTGCGTTGCTGGGCCAGCTTGTCGGTCTGGTTCAGCAGCCGATTGAGGTCGTTGGAGACATGGAGATCGCCCCCCGCCCCCTGGACACTGGGCAGCCGCTCCAGGGCATCGCCCAGCCCCGAGCGCAGCAGATTGACGTTGACCCCCGCCTTGACCAGAAGCGGTCGGATCGAACCGCCCTCCTGGTCCAGCAGGGCCGCCATCAGGTGGATCGGCTCGATGAATTGATGGTCGCGGCCCAGGGCCAGACTCTGGGCGTCCGACAGGGCCATTTGAAACTTGCTGGTCAGTTTGTCCATTCGCATGGGATAACTCCGTCAATATTAGGGTTATCCCCAATCTGAGGGCCAGACAGCCTATTTCAAGAACAGCGTACCCTCGATTTAGCCAGATGGGGACGCAGAGCGTCCCAGGATGCATTCCCACGCCGGAGCGTGGGAACGATCATCCGTCTGCGAGGCTCACTTTTGATAGACCTTGCGCCGGAAGAGGTCGGTGCGGCGGCTGACGACCCGGTCGATGAAGAGCAGGCCGTCGAGGTGGTCCAGCTCGTGCTGGATGGCGCGGGCCTCGAAGCCCTCCATCTCGTATTCGAGGGGATTTCCGAAGGGGTCCTGGGCCTTGAGGCGGATGCGGGTGGCGCGGATGACGTTGCCGGTGTAATCGGGCACGGAGAGGCAACCCTCTCGGCCGATCTCGAAGCCCTCCCAGTGGCTGATCTCGGGGTTCACCAGGACCCGATGGCCGTGATTCGGCACCGGCTTCTTCGTCTGGGAGACATCGACGATGCAGATGCGCTGAAAACGCCCCACCTGGGGGGCGGCGATGCCCACCGCGCCAGGCCCCGCTAAGCGCGTCTCCTCCAGGTCGGCGATGAAGGCGCGCAGCGCGTCGTCGAAGACCTCGACGGGCGCCGACGACTGTTTCAGACGCTCGTCGGGTATAGTCAGGATTTCCAGAACCGCCATGGACTAGCCGATCAGGGTCTCGATGGGGCTGACATCGACGCTCAGTTCCCCCAGGTTGGATATGGCCCGCTCCAGCTCCTCGATGGGGCAGTCGCAGAAGCCCTCGATGTGCATGATGTAGACGGGCCGCTGCTCGGTGCCGGCCACGTCGGACTCCAGCTCCAGGATATTGAAGCCCTTCTCCGCCAGGGCCCCGGCCACTTGGGCGACGATGCCGGCGCGGTCGGCGCCGTGGACCCGTACCTGGACATTGGGCGCCAGGTGGCTATGCAGCCGCCCGCCCGCCTCGAAGAGGTGCAGCCGCAGGTCCATCTCTTGCGCCAGGGGGGCCAGCAAGCCCTCGGCGTCCCCCTTTCCCGAGATCATCATCATGATGGTGAAGTTGCCGCCCAGGCGCATCATGGACGCCTCGCCCAGGGAGAAGCCGTTGTCGTACAGGGCCTGGGTCACGGCCGCCACGATGCCGGGCCGGTCCGCGCCGACCAGGGTCAACATCCGCCATTCGCTCATCCTAAATTCCTCGTTTAACCGCAAAGAACGCAAAGGAACGCCAGGAATATCGTAGGGGCGGGTTTGAAACCCGCCCGTACAAACCCGCCCGTACAAACCCGCCCGTATAAACCCGCCCGTACAAAACCGAGGTTCATGGGTTCAACCCTCGATCCAGATCAAAGTGGCCATGCGGCCGGTCACGCCGTCGCGGCGGTAGGAAAAGAAGTGTTCTTCGTCACTGAAGGTGCAGTGCCCGCCGCCGGATATCGCCTCGATGCCGGCCTTACGCAGGCGCTGGCGGGCCAGCGCGAAGATATCGGCGAACCATTTGTCACCCTGGCCCGGCCGAAAGGCCACCCCGGCCGCCGCGTCCAGGGCCAGAAAGGCCGCGCGCACCTCGGGGCCGACCTCGAAGGCATCCGGACCGATGGCCGGCCCCAGCCAGGCATGCAGGTTGGAGGTCGGGCTATGGAAGCGGGCCAGGGCGGCCTCGATCACCCCCTCGCAGAGCCCGCGCCAGCCCGCATGAACGGTGGCCACCTGGGTCCCCGCTTCATCGCAGATCAGCAGGGGCAGGCAATCGGCGGTCATCACCACGCAGACCTCGCCGGGGCGGTCGGTCCAGGCGGCATCGGCTGCAATAGGGATCTGACTTTTACTCCTATTACTCAGCTCGGCCACGCCGCAGCCGTGGACCTGATTGAGCCAGACCGGCTCGGCGGGGATCTCCAGGGCCTGGATCAGGCGCCGTCGGTTCTCGCTGACATTAACCTTGTCGTCACCCACATGGCCGGCCAGATTGAGGGAGTTATGGGGCGCTGCACTCATGCCCCCCAGCCGGGTGGTAGAAACCGCCCGCACATGGGCGGGAGCGGACCACTCGGGCTCCAGCCACTCCAGGCCGTTGCTATCGCTTTGGAAGTTCGGCATCGATTTGCAGCTCGTCGAGTAGTTGTCGCATATCCTTGGGCAGGGGGCTTTCCCACTCCAGCCATTCGCCCGTCAGGGGGTGGTGCAGGCCCAGGCGGTGGGCGTGCAGGGCCTGGCGCTTGAAACGGCGCAGGGTCTCGGCCAGGGAATCCGAGGCCCCGGCGGGTATCCTGAGCCGCCCGCCATAGGCCGGATCGCCGATCAGGGGGAAACGGATGTGGGCCATGTGGACCCGGATCTGGTGGGTGCGGCCGGTCTCCAGTTTCACCATCAGATAGGTATGGGCCTTGAACCGCTCCAGCACCCGGTAGTGGGTGACAGCCGGCTTGCCGGAACGGACCACCGCCATTTTGGTTCGTTGACTGGGATGGCGGCCGAGGGGTTCATCGACCGTCCCTCCCGCTGTCATCACCCCCTGTGCCACCGCCCGGTATTCGCGGTGGATCTCCCGCGCCTGTAATTGTTCGACCAGGTGCCGGTGGGCGGCGGGGGTCCGGGCCACCACCAGCAGGCCGCTGGTCTCCTTGTCGAGGCGATGGACGATCCCGGCACGGGGCAGGTGGATCAGTTCTGGATCGAAATGGAGCAGGGCGTTCTGCAAGGTGCCGTCGGGATTGCCCGCCGCCGGATGGACCACCAGCCCCACCGGCTTGTCGATGACCAGGATCGCGGCATCCTGATGGACCAGATTCAAGCCAATGGCCTGGGGCCGGCACTCCACCTCTTCCTCGAAGAGGGCCTGGATCTCGACCCGTTCGCCACCCAGCACCTTGTCGCGCGGACGCCGGGGAATACCGTCCACGGCCACCCTGCCCTCCTTGGCCCAAGACTGTATGCGGCTGCGGGAGAAGTCGCGCAACAAATCCGCCAGAACCTGGTCCAACCGTTGACCCGCCGACTCGGCGGGCAGGCGCAGCTCGATACGCTCCTCCTTTATTGGCATGAAAATACCTGCTGCAAGCACACCTTTGCACCCTCCCCCGTTCGGGGGGAGGGTTGGGGAGGGGGAATGATCACGGGATGAGGCCACATTTTCATCATTCGGGGTGGGGTGCCTCATCCCATGATCGTTGGAGTATACTGCTGCGAAATTTATTGCTACCCAACACCGCCAGATCCATACCGGAATAACTCATGAATAGAAGTGGATACATTTTGCTCCTTATGGTCTTCAGCCTGCTGTCCGGCTGTATCTCCCTGTTCGGGAACGAAGAGGACAAGACACGCAATTGGTCCGCCCAGCGCTTTTACTCGGAGGCATCCACTGCCCTCAACGAGGGAGATTACCAGAAGGCCATCAAATACTACGAGATGCTGGAGGCGCGCTTTCCCTTCGGCAAGTATGCCATGCAGGCCCAGTTGGACGTGGCCTATGCCTATTACAAGGATGCCGAACCCGAATCGGCCATTGCTGCCGCCGACCGGTTTATCCGCACCAATCCACGCAATCCCCGGGTGGACTATGCCTATTACCTGAAGGGGCTGGTCAATTTCAACCGCAGCATCGACTTCATGACCCGCTTTCTGCCCACCGACATCTCCCAGCGCGACTCTGGCGCCGCAGTGGAGTCGTTCCGGGACTTCGGCGAGCTGGTGCGTCGTTACCCCGACAGCCAGTACGCAAAGGATGCCCGCATCCGCATGGTCTACCTGCACAACCTGGTGGCCCAGCACGAGGTGCATGTGGCGAGCTACTACATGAAGAAGGGCGCCTACTTGGCGGCGGCCAACCGCTGCAAGGAGGTGGTGGAGAAATACCAGCGCGCCCCCGCCGTGGAACAAGCCCTGGAGCTTATGGTCCAGGCCTATACCAAGCTGGAGCTGCCCAAGCTGGCCGAGGACGCGCAGCGGGTGCTGGCCCTGAACCGGGAGAAGGGGGGCTTCGCCCAGAATGTGGAGAAACCCGAGGACCGGACCATGGTCCGGGTCGTCTGGGATTACATCGGACTGGATCAGAATTAACGGCTGTAGGTTGGGCGTCGAGCAAAAATAACTTGAACAATATTGCGCTCGGATTTAGGTCAGATTTGGTCGAACCGATTGAGCAAAACCGCAGGCGTAGCAGCGCTACGTCGAGGATTTTGCGATTGAGGTTCGGCCAAATATGGCCTGAAGACGAGATGCAAGATGCTCAAGT